>CAZCGK010000007.1:32500-68130 GCA_964498245.1 uncultured archaeon
TTTACTGTTTTTGCACCCCATGTTGGAGGTAACTGTCCTGTGGTCATGCAGCTTGTTTTGCCTTGAGTTGAACACAGGCTTTCTGCCTGTGCTATACTAGAAACCTGTCCTACACCACCACCAAATATTGTTAAAACAACAAGAGCAGCAACAAGAAGAACTACAGCTGATACAACTATAACAAGAGTATACGACATCGCTTTCATAATATTTATTGTTTTTGTTCGCGGAATTATAAATAGATTTACATAAATTTTGGATTATCCTTCACCGGTTTTACATACTAGCTTGAAATTTTCACATCTACACTTCTTCAAACTCTCGATATTTCCGCATGCAATAAGCTTATCATTGTATTTTACAGTAGGTGCATACCAGGTTGGTGGCATGGTATTTGCGCTCTTGCAGCTTGATTCAGCAGAAGCTCTGCATATTGCTTCTGCCTGTGCAAGGCTTGCAACCTGTTGAACACCGCTACCGAAAATTGTAATTATAACGAGAGCCGCAACCAGAATAACTATCGCGGAAACTACAATAACCAGAGTATGAGACATTCCCTTCATAACAATTAATTTTTTGTTTTTTATTTTTAAAATAATTCTTTGTTCTAAATTTCAATATGATACCGGAAAAACTGAGAAAGGAGCTCGAACACCAGCAGTATCGCATAGTTGGGAATCACTCAGCTGTAAAACTGTGCACATGGACTAAAAAATCCATAAAAGACGAGGGAGTGTGTTACAAGGAGAAGTTTTACGGGATAATAAAAAGCCACAGATGCCTGCAGATGAGCCCAAACATAACCTGCGATCAAAACTGCCTCTTCTGCTGGAGAATAATAGAGAAAACGAAAATAAAAATGGAAAAGAATGAAATAGACGAACCTAAGGAAATAATAAAGGGATGTATAGAGCAGCAGAGACTTCTTCTTTCTGGTTTCGGTGGTTTTAAGGGAACGAATATGAAAAAATACAAAGAGGCCCTTCATCCCAAACATGCAGCCATATCCCTTATAGGCGAGCCTTTGCTTTACCCGAAGATTTCTGAGCTCATAGAGGAATTCCATAGACAGGGCTTTACCACATTCCTTGTCACCAACAGCCAGCATCCAGAGATTTTGCAGCACATTTCAGAACCCACACAGCTTTACATTTCTGTAGATGCGCCTGATAAAGAAACCTATAAAATGCTGGACAGACCCGCAAACAAGGACTTCTGGGAAAGGCTTTTAAAAAGTCTGGAGATTATGAATTCCTTCTCATGCAGAAAGGTTATCAGGCTTACCATGGTCAAGGGCTATAACATGAAAAATCCCGAGGGCTATGCAAAACTCATCAATATAGCAAATCCCGATTTTGTAGAGCTGAAAGCATACATGCACGTAGGTGAGTCAAGAAAGAGGCTTCCCAGAGAGGCAATGCCGTTTCATGAGGATGTGAAGGAATTTGCAGAGAAGGTATCAGAACTCAGCGGTTATCCCTATAAGGATGAACAGAAGGAAAGCAGGGTGGTTCTTCTTGCAAGGAAATGATATCTTCTATCGGTTTTATCCTAACCTTTGAATACTTTCTTGTATATTTCTTCAGAAAGTTTTTGATGTACCTAGGAATGTAAACATTTCCTATATATCCGTTTTTCATAACACCGTAATAAACGGGTTCCCATGATTTTGCCCATGAATTATATAACTCCACTATCACCTTTTTTCCTTCAAGTGGAAAAATCCTTTCGGTTATCTCTTCAAGATCGGTATTGTTACGAGAAACATAATACTCTGGAAAATGCTTCTCCCTCCGCAGTTTTTTTCTGAACAACACAGATTCAGACATTTTCCACCTTTTTCCCCTTTTCCTGCGGTACGATTTTCTTCTTGCATCCAGGAAATTCCATTTCCAGTTCCTTTCCCTGAAAATACTCATGAAGAAATATGGCAAGCGCAGCAACCTCCGAATGAGGCTGATTCGTCACAGCTATGTTCCAATCAGAAACACGATAAACCTCTCCAGGAACCTTCTCTCCTCCCACTATCACAAGCAAATCCTTTTCCCTTCGAATCCTTTTTATTCTCTCTTGAATGGGAATTCCGTACATGGTAAGATGAACAGTTTTTCCAGAAAAATTTTCCACAACCTTCTTCCAGCTCTTTGAATATTTGATTGAAAAGAATCCTCCCCAGATTGATACAACCTTCTTAATGGATTCCTCCAGTTTTTCATCTCTTTCTCCAGTATATATCATCCCTTCTGCTCCAAGAGCTCTTGCAACCAAACCACAGTGTGGGGATATTCTTTTGTCTCTAAATGTTCTGTGACCCAATCGAAGAACGTAAACACCCATGTTTATAGTATTTCCATAAAACTTTAAAACATCAACATGTAGTATGTATAACCGCTACAGCCCTCTTTCCATCCCTTACAAGACCATTGAATATATCTGCAGCCCTTTCCGAAACATCGCAAAAAACCTTCACACCCTTGTTTTCCGCTATCTCCTCCACCTCGGGCAAAATCTTCATCACACCGTGAATGCCCGTTCCTATAACCAAAGCCTCTATATTTTTCTCAAGTAGTGGTGTAAACTCCTCAACACCAAAAACATGCGATTTATCCCTCATTTCCACCTTTCCGTCCCAGAAAACCCTAACATCTGAATAATATGTCTTACCATCTATTGTTATTTCACCAAATCTTACACAGTCTATGTGCACCATAATTTCTTTTTTGCTTTTATTGTTTATAAATCGGGAGAATTACCAGCAAATTCCCTCAAAATCTCTAACTTTCAAGGGATTGAGTGCTTTCCTTCCTTCTATAACTATCCTCTCCGTCATCAGAGAAAAATCATCATCAGTTAGCTCACGAAACTCCTTCCATTCGGTAAGAATAAGACATGCATTTGCTCCTTTCAAGGCCTCTCTTGCGCTTTCACAATATTCTATTTCCGAAAACATCTTCCTGAAATTGAACATCGCTTTCGGGTCGTATGCCTTTACCTTTGCACCGTTTCTCAGCAACTCAGAAACCACTGCAATAGAGGGAGCATCCCTGATATCATCAGTATCCGGCTTGAAGGCAAGTCCCAGAACTGCAATACATTTCCCCTTTAGCGATCCTGTCCTTTTTCTTAATAAATCCACTATTCTCAGAGGTTGCATCTCATTGATACTGATAACCTCTTTCAAAAGTCTTGCATCGTATCCAAGCTTCTCTGCTTTCGCTATTATCGATCTCAGATCCTTTCTAAAGCATGAACCACCAAAACCCACACCAGCCCTGAGAAAATAAGGCGATATTCTTTTATCAAATGCCACACCCTTCATAACCTCATACACATCTATACCCAATCTTTTGCATATATTACCCATCTCATTTGCAAAGGTTATTTTCATTGCAAGAAATGCGTTTGATGCATATTTTATCATTTCCGCAACCCTAAGCTGCGTTCTCACGATAGGAGCATCAAACCTTCTATATGCACGCTCAACCACATCTCCGGACCTCTTATCAAACTCTCCTATTATGATTCTGTCAGGATTTAGAAAATCTTGAAGTGCAGAACCTTCCCTCAGAAATTCGGGATTCATGCAAACACCGAAATCCGTACCGGCATTTTTTCCGGAATATTCTTCAAGAATTGGTATGACAGTCCTCTCTGTGGTTTCTGGAGGAACAGTGGACTTTATCACAACAACGTGATACCCTTCTTTTTCACCGAGAATTTTTCCAATGTTCTTGCACACGTTCTCTATAAAACTCAGATCACAATCACCATTTTTCTTTTCCGGTGTGGGTACACAGATAAAACTCACATCAGAATTCATAACCGCATGCTCCAGATCAGATGTTGCTTCAAACATGTTTTTTTTCCGACACTCTCTAATAACCTCATTTAAACCAGGTTCATATATGGGTATATCACCTGCGTTTATCCTTTCAACCTTATTTTTATCTATATCCATGCAGATTACTCTGTGACCCATCTTGGCAAATCCTGCGCCTGTAGAAAGACCTACACAACCGGTACCTACGATGGATATGTTCATGAAAGGCTTCATAATCTCCTTTTTTATTATGCAGGAAAATTTTAAAATCATTTAACATTTTTCTCCTTTATGGAGGATTCTCAACACCATTCAAATTTATTTTTACTCTAAATTTTCTTCCAGGAAGGGTTCTGAAGTAGTGCAGGTGCGATACACATTTACAATCAGAAGAACCAAACCCATTGATAAGCACACTGCCAAGCCTGCTTATACTTTTATTCAGTACACATTCAAGTCTTCTGGTGGTGTGAATTCTAGAAACATCGAGAATCTTTACGTGCTTCAGAAGGTAATCTATATGCCATTTCATTCTCTTCTTTTTTGAGATATGCCTTTTCACCCTCGCATCAAGATTTTTCATAGCAGAGCCCACGTAGACATAATATCCTCTTTCAAATACCCTTTTATGTTTTCCAAACGATATCTCTTTCTTTTCAGGAAGGTACATGAGTATCGCATATACACCGCTGTTCATCCCTTCACCTTTCCATATTTACAGAATTTTCTAACAGGACAGCTTTTGCACAAAGGCCGAACAGGTCTGCATATTCTCTGACCGAATTTAACAAACAATTCATTAAGCCTTATCCATAGATTTTTCGGAACTATTCTTAAAAGCTCTTTCTCTGTTTCTTCCGGTGTTTTGGTTCTTACCAAACCAAGTCTGTTGGAGATTCTATGAACATGGGTATCTACAGGTATGGCAGGCTTTCCAAAACCGTAAACGATTACACAGTTTGCTGTTTTCCTTCCCACTCCTGGAAGGCTGAGGAGGTCTTCCAAACTTTCAGGAACCCTTCCTCCAAACCTTTCAAGAATTTCCTTTGAAATCTCTTTTACTTTTCTGGCCTTTACCCTGTAAAATCCACTCGGTTTTATCAGTTTTTCTATATCCTCTATATCAGCCCTTGCTATTTCCTCAGGCGTGCTATACTTCGAAAAAAGCCTCTCCGAAGCTCTCAGTGTGTTTTCATCCCTTGTTCTCTGTGAGAGAACGGTTGTTACGAGAACACGAAATGGATCTTTTTTACCAATAACCCAGTTTGCATTCACAGTTTTTTCAATCTCTTTCAAAACATTCCTTATGCTTCTTTCATTCATATTACCACGGTTGTTTTTTTATTCCAAGTTTGTATCCCACAATATTTGCGGTTATATGAAAAACAGGTGTGATTATAAGAAGTAAGATAATCCATTTTACTTTCATCGGCATGTACAGCGAAAGTAGCAGAAAGGAACCAAGAACAAAATCATCCTGATCAAGCAAGGGTGCAAAACAACCTCTCTTTAAACCCAATCTTCTTTTAATAAAACTTCCTCCAACATCACCGAGCATTGCACCTATTCCTATAAGAAGACCTGTAAATGGAGACATTGGTATTATATCCAGCCTCACGGGAGATATATTCCATGGAAGATAAGGATATGCAAGCATTTCAATAATTGCTATAACTACAGCAACTGCTGTCCCCAGAAAAAATCCCTCCCAGGTTTTTCCATCACCAAGAATCCTCCTACCATCAATAAAGTTTCTTCCACCATCTATAGTATGCAATTTCTTTTTTAATCCGATAAGAGGAGTCAGACCGTTTGCTGCGTATGCTGGAAGGATAATCCATATTGCCTCTACAAGGGTATAGATATCGAACATAATTATCATTGAAAGTTTAGAAAATTAAAAATATGGACTGGGTGGGATTCGAACCCACAGCCTCCGCCTATTCCTAAAAGCATGCGAAAGCGGCGATCTACCATTGATCTACCAGCCCAGGTTATTGAAAAAACAGAACATGGGCCCGGTGAGATTTTCTCCAAAGGTTTGTCCTTTGGTATCGAACTCACGACCTCCCGATTATCAGTCGGGCGCTCTAACCATTTCTCACACCCTTCACTCAAATGAAGAGTGTTCTAAGCTACGGGCCCATGATGAAATTGAATTATATAACACTATTATTTAAATATTAGTAAAACCCAAAAAAATTATTCTGAACTTTTCTCAGGAGAAATTATGATACCAAAACTTATCCACTACAAGAGAATAGCAGGAAAGAACATAATAGAGAGGATAAAAGAGGCAGCAGAGCCATTAAAGGATAAGCACATCACGCACATAAATTCCACATCTTCTGGCGGAGGTGTTGCGGAGATACTCAACAGCCTTGTAGTTCTTATGAATGATATAGGTATAGAAACGGGCTGGAGGCTTTTGAAGGGAAGTCACTCCTTCTTTACGATAACCAAAAGATTTCATAACATTCTTCAGGGAGAGAAAAATGGAATAGGAAAGCAGGCCAAAAAGATTTACCTTGAAGAGATTGAGAGAAATGCAATGATGAATCATATTGAAGATCATGATATGATAATTATTCACGATCCCCAGCCTCTAGCCATGATAGCCTTTTACAGGAAAAAACAGCCTTGGATATGGAGGTGTCATATAGATCTGAGCAGGAGTAACAAAAAATTCTGGCCGTTTTTCAAAAACTACATAGAAAAATATGATGGTATGATAGTTTCAATGAAAAAATATTTTCAGAGTGATATAACAACACCGCAGTTCGTGATTCATCCATCTATAGATCCTCTTTCCCTAAAAAACAAAAACATACCAAAATCCGTATGTAGAAGACTACTTTCAAACAACGGAATCGATCTGGACAAGCCCATAATATGTCAGGTTTCGAGATTCGATAAATGGAAGGACCCTCTTGGCGTGGTCAAAATATACGAGAAAGTAAAAGAAGCGGTAGATTGCCGATTGGTTTTAATAGGAGACATGGCAATGGATGATCCAGAAGGCCCGAAAATATACAGAAAACTTATGGAAAAGGTGGAACAGAGCCAAGAAGACATCCATGTAATAACAAAAAGAGCTGATAGGCTGGTAAATGCTTTGCAGAAAATGTCTCATGTAATAATTCAAAATTCCATTCGTGAGGGATTTGGCCTTGTTGTTTCCGAGGCTTTATGGAAGGAAACACCTGTTGTGGCAAAGAAGAGAGGAGGTATACCTTTGCAGGTTATAGACAGAAAAACGGGTTTTCTCGTAAACACAAACAGAGAAGCTGCGAAGAGGTGCATACAGCTGTTAAAAAACGATAAACTGCGTGAAAAACTCGGAAAGAACGGAAAAGAGCATGTGAGAAAAAATTTCCTTATCACAAGACACCTTCTCGATTACCTCAATCTTCTTAATGCATATCTCATTGAGAAAAAATATAAAATAAAGACAGGATAAGTGCTCCCGGCGGGAGTTTCATCCTTTGGATTTTGAACCCGCGTCTCGAGCTTTCTCCTGTTTATCGAGAGGCTCGTATCCTTGGTCTCTGCTTATGGGAAAGCAGTTTGACCGGGCTAGACGACGGGAGCACATCAAAATAAGTTTATTGCATATAAATTTATTTTTTATACCCCTTCGTTAAAATATTATAAAGTCGGTAAAAATAAAACTATCAGGAGGTTGGCTTAATGACCGTTATAAAGGTTTTTGAAAAACCCAAACTTAAAAACCCAATACTAATAGAAGGTTTACCCGGTGTAGGAAATATAGGCAGGGTGGCTGTAGGTTACATGATAGATGAGCTTAAAGCGAAAAAATTTGCTCAACTCTATTCCGAGCATTTTTTCCCTTTCGTAATGCTCCATGATGAAAACCAGATTCATTTACTAAAAAACGAGTTTTTCTACTGGAAGGCTAAAAAGAAAGGTCAGAGAGATTTGATATTCTTGGTTGGTGATTGTCAGAGTCTTTCTACGCATGGGCATTACGAAATTGTTGAGAAAATATTGGATTTTGTTGAGAAGTTTGGTGTAAAGGAGATATTCACTGTAGGAGGCCTTGCGACAGGAGAAATAGAGGAGAGGCCAAATGTGTACGGTGCAGTTACGCATAAAGAACTTGTTAAAAAGTACAGTAACTATGGAATAAAATTTACCGCAGGGGAGAGGGTTGGTTATATAGTTGGCGCTTCTGGTTTGTTTCTCGGATTGGGAAAAGAAAGAGGAATGAGAGGTGTTTGTCTTTTAGGAGAAACTTCAGGCTTTCCGATAGTTACAGATCCGAAGGCAGCGGAGATAGTACTGGAGAGTTTAACGAAAATCCTGAAGATAGATATCGATATGACAAAACTTGAAGAAAAGGTAAAGGAGATGGAAGAGTTCATCAAAAAAGTGGAAAATCTTCAGAAAAAAGCAATCATGCAGATCTCAAAGGAGGAATCACCTCCAGTAGAAGGTAAGGAGCAACTGAGATATATAGGATAAATTTAAAAATCGAATCCTCCAAGTATGAAAGTGAGATTATGTCTGAACAAGAAATCCGTTCAAGATATGAAAAAACCAGAATAATTTCAGCACGTGCTTTACAAATAGCTCAGGGTTCACCAACTCTTGTTAAGGTGCCCAAAAATGTGGTTAATCCTCTAAAGATAGCTTTGATGGAATGGGAAAGGGGTGTAATACCGATAGATGTAAAGAGAAAGGAGCATGAGAAATAAAAAAATATGTTTAATACTAACATTGTTTATGCTTTTTGGTTACATTTTTCCATCAACACGGGCTGATTCTGAGATGATATGTAAACCCTTTGAAATTCGATGCAAGGATAGTATACTTGAGCAATGTAATTCTCTTGGTGAGGAATGGGTATACATTGATAAATGTACCTATGGATGTGCAGGAAACAGATGCAACAGCGGGATGATGTTCGCTCTTTACTGGATAATTGGTGTAAATATGATTACATGTACCATAGCAGGCTTCGTTTATCTGCGTAACAAAAGGAAGAATATAAACTCTGTAAACCAAAGATAATTATGATAAAAAATATCAGAATATACCCGGAATTCAACTCAAAGGGAAAGGAGAGTATAAAAGCAAAGGTTTACACCGAAAGGGGTGTTTACTCTGCCTCTGTGCCTTCTGGCACCTCTAAAGGAATTCATGAAGCTGTGGAAGTGCCTGTGGAAAGAGCTTTCAGGTTCTTCTCAGAAATTCGACCCCATATTGTTGGAAGAGATGAAAACAAGCTGGATGTTATAGACTCGCTTTTAAGAAAACTGGACGGTACAGACAATTTTTCAAGAATGGGCGGAAATCTGAGTCTTGCAATATCAATAGCATCAGCGCGCGCAGCAATGAACAATGAACTTTGGAGGCTGGTAAAACCTAGGCTAAGCACAACTTTTCCCCTACCTGTTGGAAATGTTATAGGGGGAGGAATACACGGCGGTGGAACAGATTGGCAAGAATTCTTAATAATACCTTACAGGGCAAAAACCCCCTTTGAAGCAGTAAAGACAATGCTTGAGATATGGATGTATATAGGGGATGATTTAAGGAAAAAGGGATTGCTCATAGGAAAAAATATAGAAAATGCATGGATGGCAAGAATGAATGAATTCAAAACCCTTGAGTATCTTTCTGATATAGCTGAGGATTGGGATGTGAAGCTCGGTGTTGATATTGCTGCTTCCGATTTTTGGAACGGAAAGATTTATGAATACCAGAGATCCGGAAAAACATTGACAACCTCACAGCATATCCAGCTTGTTGAAGAATTGATAGAAAAATACAATATATACTACATTGAGGATCCCATTCATGAGGAAGGTTTTCGCCAGTTCATGTTTCTGAATAAAAAATTCGGAAGAAAACGATTGATAGTTGGAGATGATCTCTATGCAACAAACCCGAAGAGGCTCAAGAAGGGAATAAAACACAAATCCACCAATGCCATAATAATAAAACCGAATCAAATAGGAACTCTTACAGAAACAAATGAAGTTGTAAATCTTGCGCGAAAATCCGGAATGGTGATTATACCATCTCACAGATCAGGAGAGACCTATGATAACTGGCTGGCTGATCTTGCTGTAGCCTGGAACGCGCCTCTTATAAAATCCGGTATAACAGGAGCGGACATGCCAAAACTTAACAGGCTCATAGAACTCTGGGAAGAAATACCCAATGTTAAAATGGCAAGCCTGCCTTTATGCTAATTATTTTATTCCTTAACGGGTGTAATATTTTTAAATATTAACAAGCACACATAAGGATTATACTGACTTGGGAGGTATTGAGAGAATGCTTGTGGACAAGACAACATATCTTAGTGCAGGAGTACATATAGGTATGAAATCCTGCACGCCCTATATGAAGCAGTTTGTATACAAAATAAGAGATGACGGGCTTGCGGTGTTCAACCTTCAGAAAGTAGACCACAGACTCAAACTTGCTGCAGAATTTCTCGCAAGGTTTAATAAAATACTCGTGGTTTCCAGAAAGGAGAACGGAGCAAAAGCAATAAAAGCCTTTGCAGAGGCGGTGGGTGCTAAAGCTGTGGCAGGGAGATTTTCCCCAGGAACACTAACAAATCCTTCATATCACGGATTTTATGAACCCGATGTGGTTCTTGTAGTTGACCCTCTTGTAGATATTCAGGTGATAACCGAGGCAAAGAAAAAACACATACCCGTTGTTGCACTGTGCGATACATTCAATATAGTTAGAGATGTGGATTTTGTCATACCCGGAAACAATAACGGCAAGAAGTCCATAGCACTGATATTCTGGATACTGGCAAGAGAAATACTTAAAGTAAGAGGAAAAATAAAAAGTGATGAGGAATTTAAAATGAAACTTGAAGATTTTGGTGGAGAGGAGGTAAAAAATGAACCTGAAGTCACAAAGAAGACTGGCAAGTAAGATTTTGAAGTGCGGTCTTTCGCGGGTAAAAATCATCACATCCAAAGAGGTGGAGGAGGCGCTCACAAGGAAAGATATAAAACTGCTCATAAGAAAGGGAATAATTTATAAGGAACAGAAAAGGGGCACATCAAATTTCAGATCCAAAAAAATTCGAGAACAAAAGAGGAAGGGAAGAAGAAGAGGAAGGGGAAGCAGAAAGGGAAGTGTAAATGCAAGAAAGGACAGCAAAGAGAAGTGGATAGAGGTGGTAAGAGCCTTGAGAAAACTTCTTAAAGAGATGAAGGATGCAGGACAAATCAGCAAGAAAGATTACAGAGATATGTACGCAAAGGTTAAAGGTGGATTTTTCAGAAGTAAAAAACACCTGCTAACCTACATGAAAGACCGTGAGATGATTAAAAAGAGCAAAAAAGAGGCAAAGAAAATTCTAAAGAAAAAGGTGAGTAAAGCATGAAAAAACAAGGAAAAACTTATATAGTTCCTCACAGAAGAAGAAGGGAGGGAAGAACGAATTACAGAAAAAGACTGGCTCTTTTAAAATCTGGAAGGATAAGGTTTGTTGTAAGGAAAAGTGGAAATAATATGGTCTGTCAGATGATAGAACATGATTCCAAAGGAGATAAAACTCTTCTCACGGTTAATGCGTTGCATCTGAAAAAACTTGGATGGAAGGCAGGAACCGGAAATATACCCTCTGCATACCTTACAGGTCTTTTATGCGGTATAAAAGCAAAAAAAATGAAGATAAAGAAGGCGGTGCTTGATACAGGCGTTGTCTCTCCGACAAGGGGTTCGAGAATATATGCAAGCCTTAAAGGAGCATTAGATGCTGGTGTAGATATACCCTGTTCTGAAGAAATATTTCCATCAGATGAAAGAATAGCGGGAAAGCACATAGCATCATACATCAAAAAATACTCTGACCTTCCACAGCATTTTGAGGAAATAAAAAGGAAAATACTTGAATTGAACGGAAGGAAATAATGAAAACAAAAGAATTTCCTTTGAAACCACTGAAAAAAATGGCAAACGAGGTTTCTGGAAAAAGGGTCTCCCACAAAGCAGCAGAAATGTTAAAATTCATTCTTGTTGAGAAAGCAAGGGAAAAAGCAAGGGAAGTAATAGACCTTACCAATCATGCAGGCAGAAACACAGTGCTGGAAAAGGATGTAAAATTTGTTTTAGGGAACGAATAGACTTATTCTATAAGACATCCATACGCACGATACAGACTTTGACTACCCCTTGTTGTTAATGTATATTTTCCATTCTCAAATTTTATATCCCCTATCTCCAAAAGGTAGTTTATGTCCTCTTCCAAATAGGAATTTGAGGGAATTCCGTTTCTGATGGAATCGATGTCAGCAGAACCTTTTTCAGATAGAAATGCCAATATCATATCTTTTCGATCCAAAAAGATACCCTTACGAGGCACCTTTTCCAACCCCAGATCTTAATATTAACTCTTGTTCAGTAAAAAATTTAAATTTTATTCTTCTGAGGAATTAAACCATTTAATAACAATAAGCTCAAATAACAAATATGCTTTACTTGCGAAAAACATTCTCCTATGAGTATTCTCCGGAGGAGGCTGATGTGATTTTGTTAGGTATACCCTTTGATTCTACAGAGACAGGCTCTCCGGTAAGATTTGGCCCGGTGTTTCTCAGGGAAGCAATAAAGAACATGCCCGGTTATGATCCTGAGAATGGAATAAGCATATTTGAAAAACTCAAATTTTGCGATGTTGGGGATGTTGAAATCGTTCCAGGAAACTGGAAGCTCACATCCCATGCGATAAGAGACAGCATAAAATATCTAATGGAAATCAATAACAAAGCCATTAAGGTCTTTCTCGGAGGCGAGCATCTGATAAGCCTTGCGATTCTTGAAGGCCTTTTGGAATTCCACAAAAAAATAACAGTGATACATTTCGATGCTCATAAAGATTTGATGCCTGAATGGATGGGTGAGAAGTTTTCCCATATAACTTGGGCATATCATATCATGAAGAAATCTGGCATCGAGCTTGTGCAGATCGGTTGCAGATCTTGGAATAAAGAGGAGGAAAAAATCCTTACAAAGCAGAAAATTCCAAAAACAAAAAATCCTGTTTATATTACAGTAGATCTGGATGTTTTCGATCCTGTTTACGCCCCTGAGGTTGGAACCCCTGAACCTCAAGGTATAACACCCAAAGATTTTCTCCAAACACTTAAAAAAATTCCGATGAAAAATCTCATAGGCTTTGATATAGTGGAATGTGCTTCGCAGTGTGTAAATACAAAAACTGCCCTTCTCGGAGCATGGGTTTTTAAAAAGATTCTTGTGACCAGGGTGAAGCAATGAAAGAGGTAAAAGATATCACTCTAGAAGGTATGACATTTCAAAGGCTGATTGAAAAGCTTTCATTGACAGGATTTCAGGCAACACATCTCGGAAATGCATTCAAATTAATAGAAAAAATGAAAGATGAAAAGGCAACAATATTCCTTTCCTTCACAGCCAACATGGTTGCAAGTGGTTTAAGGGGTATCATCGCAGAGCTTTGTAGAAAAAAATTTATAGATGTTGTAATCACAACAGCAGGAAGCATAGACCATGACGTAATAAAAACATTTGAACCTTATTATATAGGTTCATTTACAATGGATGATATTGAACTTCATAAAAAAGGAATAAACAGACTTGGCAACATACTCATCCCCACAAAAAGATATATACTTTTCGAAAAAAAGATGCAAGAATTTTTACATGAAATTTACACTCAGAGCGCAAGGATCAGCCCAAAAGAACTCTGTAGCTTTATAGGATCAAAACTCAACGAAACATCATTTCTTTACTGGTGCAACAAAAACAACATACCCGTTTTCTGTCCGGGAATAACCGATGGTGCAATAGGTTTGCAGATGTACTTCTTCAAGCAAGATCATCCAGATTTTTCTGTTGATGTTACAGGTGATATGAAGGATCTTGCTGATATTGTTCTTAATGCTGAAAAGACAGGAGGCATAATTCTCGGTGGCGGTATCTCAAAGCATCATGTTATAGGTGCAAACATCGTGAGAGATGGTCTTGACTATGCTGTATATATCACCACGGCATCGGAATATGATGGTTCATTAAGTGGGGCCCAAACAAGAGAAGCAAAAAGCTGGGGAAAGATAAGTGAATCAGGAAAAGAAGTCACGGTGATAGGTGATGTTACTATTGTTTTGCCTGTTCTTGTTTTTGGATTGAAGGAGAAGGGTTGGTTGTAAATGCTCTCTATACTTGAGTACGGTATTGTTTTTCTTGTGGGATTTCTAGCAAAATTTACAGATGAACTTATAGATAAGAAGAACGATCTTACACCGCTCCTGAAATATTTTACAGGTGTTTTTTGTGGTGTGCTTGCTGGATATCTTATTCTTGCTGACTCCGCATTAGCCACTTTGATATTAGCTGTAATAGTTGGGAACCTTTTTTTCGGAAAAATAAACAATGCTCACATGCTTGCAGTTGCATGCATCCTTATCATGCTTATTTTTCTTGGTACCCCGAGAATAAATCTGCTGCTTTTTTCTGTATTCACACTGTTTGCATGGACTGATGAGTTTTTGGACAAAAAGAATGTATTTGAAATACCAAAACCCCTTGATACATTCTTAAGCCAGAGAATATCACTTGAACTTATCGCTGCAGTAATTTCTATTTATACTTTCAATCTTACGTATTTTATTGCTATCATGTGTTTTGACATAAGCTATAATTTAACAGGCAAAATATTGAAAGCCTTTAACTTTCCACCCTCGGTGCGAGAATGAAGGATAGCTGCATCTTGTCTATACTCTTGAATCCCATTCTCATTGGGTAGTCTGTTCCAAACTCTATGGTCATCTGCTCGGAAATTTTGCTTGCTTTTATCATTTTCTTAAGGTATTCTAAAGGATACTGTGCGCGAATCGTTCCGTCAACCTTAAGGTCAAGAAGACCCTTATCCTCCTTGGTCAACTCCATTTTTACAGAAGACACATCACCCTTTGCTTCTATTCTAAAAGCATTTCCATCAGCCTCGAATATAACAGCATCGCTTATTATATCTGCATCCGCAATGCTTTCCTCTATGATTTTTGATTCGATTTCCAACCTTCCTGTAAATGCAAGCTTGTCTATCGGTGGTTTCTCTGTTTTGATATCCAAGAGAGGCAGAACGAATTTTCTGGTTCCCTCACCCTTTATGGTTATGGTAAGCTTGTTATCATCCTTTTCCTTTTCAAGAATTATCTTATCTCCGGATTTTGCCCTTTTTATAACAGCGGAAAGATTCGAGAGATTAAGACCCAAAAGTTCTTCACCTTCACATTTGTACTCATCAAATGCCGTAGGCAAAATCTTCATATCAACAACAGCCACCATTGCCCTGTCTGGAGATACCAGACTTATACCGTTTTCATCAACCTTGAACACACCCTCATCTATTATTTCGGAAATTATGGGAATGGAGTTTTTTAGAAGGTCCGCATCCGAAAGCGTTAACTTGAACATATCACACCTCCATATTAACAGTTATTGAGTTTATTTTTTTAAATAATTCGATATCCAGTTTACTCATATCCTGGATGATCTCACCCTGAAGTTCAAAACCACCTTCTACAGGTATAATTCTTCCCATCACCCTTACAAGCTGATTGGGAGAAAAATCTACTTCCCTGTCGAAGCTCACATTTATCTGACCGGTACCATCATCTATAACTATAAAATCACCTTCCTTACCCACAATGGTTCCAACAATGCTTATTCTTATATCTTCGGGTTTTATATCAGCAATATTTCTAAATACAGAAGGCACTCTTCTTATCACAGAACTTTCTCCTTCATCGAACATATAAATAATTACAAAACACATTTAATAAAATTTTAGACATATAAATAAGATATGGAAGCGAAAAGGATTCTGGAAGCCGCACTGTTTATTTCCACAAAGCCTCTCATGCTTAATGAACTTGGAAAAATTACAGGAATTCATTCTTTAGGCCATGTAAAACAGCTTTTAGAAGAACTTCAAAGGGATTATGCATCTCGGGGTTTGGAAATAGTTCAAACACCCGAAGGCTGGATGATGCAGGTTAAGCACGATATCCTTCCAAAGGTTGCACACCTCACACCTTATTCAGACCTTTCTGGCGGATGCAGGCGAACCCTTGCTATAATCGCATATAAGGAGCCTGTAACTCAAGCCGAGGTTATAAAAATCCAGGGAAACAAAGCATATTCATACATCAAAGAACTTATCAAAAGGGGTCTTGTGAAAGCGGAGAAAAGGGGTCACACAAAAATTCTCACACTGACTCAGGAGTTTGAAAGGTATTTTGGAGAGAGTAAAGAGGCTATAAGAGAAAGGATAAGAAAGACCATGGAAGAAGGGACCGAAGAAGTATTAGAAGCGAATAAGGAGACCAAGCAAAAAGACAAAATTCTGTTAGATGAAAAAAACGAACCTGTTCAACCGAAAATCAAACCATCTCATAAGCATGCATTTGAAGAATTGGAATAATCAAAGAGAGTGGTTTAATGAAAGAACGGGTTCACATTATAAAAAGCATAGAAGAACTTCTAACCTATTGGAAGGAGAATCCACCCGGAGATGCACATGATTTTGCCCATGTATACGAAACAGCACTGTATGCTGTGTTAAGGGGAAAAAAGCAGGGATATAAAAAGAAAGATCTTCTTTCCTTGTGGTATGCTGGAATATGGCATGATGCATACAGGCTAGAAATACTGCCTGATGCAAGTGACGGCGAAGAGTGTGCCAAACATTCTGCAGAACTGCTTTTGAAAAAGAAAGATCTTTTCGATTTGCCTGAAACAATCGAAAGAGCAGCAGAACTTATAGCAGAACCCTTGGCTTCTCCTTTAGGAGAATGTCTATACATTGCAGATTTCTTTCAACTCCATATTCCAAGCAGGGTGATAACCTATGCAGGAAACATACCTTTACTCATGAAAAATCCGGAGACGACAAGGAAGATATTTTACAAAAAAAGAACTCAGAAAGCAAAACACCTGTATAAATATAGGGAAATAATAGAAATCAGTGAACACATGCTCAAACCCCTGGAAAAAGCTCTAGAAATCTTTGAAGGCAAAGAACTTTCTCCGGAAATCCGGTATGAACACAGACAGCGTATTGTCGAACTGTACAGAAAACTGAGGAGAGAAAGATCCAAAAAATACATCAAAAATATTTTGTATTTCGAGGATTGTCAACAAGCTTTATCCGAGTTCTTTCTTTAATAAAACCTAATCTGCAAAAATAAACTATGGAACTTTGGATTGAAAAGTATAAACCGAAAAGAATAAGCGAAATAGCAGATCAGCACAAAGCCATAGGCGAGGTTCTAAAGTGGATTGAGAAATGGAAACCCGGAAAGGAGGCTCTATTCTTTTACGGTCCTCCCGGGTGCGGAAAAACACTTTTAGCTGAAGCGCTTGCAAATGAAAAGGGATGGACCCTTTTACGAATGAACGCATCTGACAAAAGAACAGCAAAGGATGTGGAATCAATTCTGGGAGAGACATCAAAACTCACACCTCTTTTTTCTTCAGGCAAATTGATTCTGATAGACGAGGTTGATGGGATTACCGGAGGAGACAGAGGCGCAATTCCTGCTATAATAAAACTGATAAAGAATTCAAGGTTTCCGATAATACTTATAGCAAACGACCCATGGAAACCATCACTGTTCTCTTTAAGAGCATACACAAAACTTGTAAAATTCAATAAAATACCAACCCCACAGATAGAGAAAAAATTGAAACTTATATGCAATACCGAAGGAATCACAGTTCATGGAGATGTTTTAAAAACCCTTGCAAGATGGTCCCAGGGAGACATGAGATCAGCGATAAGTGACCTTCAGGTTGTTTCCTCAGGAAAAAGAAGCATTTCAGAAAAGGACCTTGAAATTTTGGGGTACAGAGAAAGAGAACTAACAATCTTCAATATACTGCCGACTCTTCTGAGGTCTGGAAGCATAAATGCATCGAAAAGAGTAATAATGAATGCTGATAAAGACCCGGATGAGATCTTTCTATGGATCGAGAACAATCTTCCCCTCGTGGTTAAAAATCCTGAAAACCTTGCAAAAAGTTTTGATCTCCTTTCCGTAGCGGATATAATGAGAAACCGCGTGTCCATACAGCAGAACTGGAGATTTAAAGCTATAATGATAGATTTGCTTTCATGCATATCCCTTTTCAAGGATGAGGAAAGTCCTGGTTTTGTTTCCTTCCAGCCACCGAAAAGGATATCCATGCTCGCTCAGACAAAGAAGGCTAGGACCGAAATAGATCTCCTTTGTGAGAAGATTGGCGAATTCGTTCATGCATCCAAAAGGGTTGTGAAAAAGGATTACTTGCCCTATCTTGCAATAATAGCGAAAAAATACCTGAAACCTTCAGGTGGTTTGGAGATGAGCAAGGAAGAGGTTTCAATTCTCAAAAATTTATTAACCCATTAGCGAAATAACATCTTGAGCCCGTAGTTCAATTGGATAGAATACCGGCTTGCGGAGCTGGTGATAGGGGTTCGATACAAACTTTTGTTTTGCGAAAATCCCCTCGGGCTCATTTAATATTCTGAATGTAATAATAAGCCGAATCCCCTGCCACAGCTCCGTCTCCTGCGGCAGTAATTATTTTCTTACACGGATTGTTACAGCAATCTCCTGCTGCAAAGACTCCGGCTATATTAGTTTTTTGCTCCTTATCCACAACTATATATCCACGCTCATCTATTTCAACACCTATTTTCTTTGCAAGTTCTGATGTTGGAACAGTTCCTATCGCTATGAAAACCCCGTCAAGCTCTATCTCTTTCTTTTCCTGGGTCTTTTTGTTCATAACCACTATGGATTTAACCTTATCATCTCCCTTTATCTCCAGAACCACACTGTCCCACAATACAGGAATTTTGGACTCAAAAAACTTCTCCTGCAAGAACTCCACAGCTCTCAGTTCATCCCTTCTGTGAATGAGCATAACTTCTGCGCCGACATCTTTGAGCAATAGCGCATAAGTAACAGCAGTATCTCCTCCTCCTATAACAGCAACTCTTTTTCCAGAGAACAATGGAGCATCACAGCTTGCACAATACGAGACTCCCTTCCCTGAGAATTCCTCCTCTCCTTTTATCATTGCTTTTCTGTGCTTTGCGCCTGTTGCGAATATCAGGGCTTTTGTACTATATGCATTCTTATCGGTTTTCACAACAAAACCTTCACCTTTCTTTTCTACGTCAAGTGCCCTTTCCATTTTTGTTTCTACACCCAATTTTTTCACATGTTCTCTTATTTTCTCTATTAATTTAGGTCCTGAAATATTGTAGTCTCCAGGCCAGTCATCTATTAGTGTTGCCTCTTCTACCTGGCTCAAAGATTCAGGGTCTCCAAGAATAAGTGTTTTTAGACCTCTTCTGAATGCAAAAATCCCTGCAGTGCATCCAGCAGGACCATAACCTATAACTATTACATCATACATGAATATCAACATTTAATTTTTAGTTCAAGCCCATTATTAAGATTTATCCTTTTCTAATACTTACCATTACATTTCCGTTGTTTACTCCAAGATTTTCCATAATAAGCTTCATTCTGCCTTTGCCAAGTATTTCATCTCCTGTAAGGTTTATACCCGCATATTTTAGCATAACAACGGTTGAGTACAGACTGCTCATGCTGAAACCGAACACAGGAGAGAATTCGGTCAAAAACCTTCCCGCTTCTATAAGAGGAATCCTTCTTTCTATAACCCTCCAATCACCAAGCGTGACCGGAAGGAAAATTCTTGAATTATCTAAATTCTGCTGAATTCCAAGTGTGTGAAATTCTCCTTCTGAACCATACATCACCTTCAATCCATCTCTAGCAATGAGGGCTGCCAGAAAATTATTGGAATATGAAGCTATATAGAAATGTTCCGGTACATAACTTTTAATCGAACCTAACTCCGAAGAAGACAGTTCTCCTATCCCGGGAATGTAAACCGTATTTTCCGTATTGTTCAGAACCAAAAAAATCTCAAAAGTATGCTGTGCATACACAGAAGGGATAAGTATAGTGGTCAGCACAAACATGATAAATACACGCTTCATATAAATTTGTTTTGGGATTCGGAAATATAAAATATAAGAAGGAAAATAATTAACATGGAATTTCCTTTGAAGGTGCTTGTGATAGCTCTGCTTGCTCTGATAGCGTTTGTCATACTCCTTGCTCTGATAAATATTCTAAGTGGCGGTTCGTTCAACCTTCTTGAAGGTGTTTTCGCCTGGTTTGAAAAAGCCATGCCTTAAGGTGCAAGAATGAAAAGTTTCAAGGGAGATGAGGATATAATTCCGGCCTGGATAATATTAATATTAGGTGCTATTGCAGTGATTGCACTCTTCCTAATAATCGCAAACAAATACTTCAGTTTGGTGTGAGAATGAAAGGACAGGCAGGGTACATGTTGAGGATTCTTATAGGAATACTGCTTGCTATAGCCGTGATTATCATAATCTGGGTTCTAATAGGAAAATTCACAGGAGGGGGTCCTGTAGGCATAAAAGACAAGAAAATATGGTGGTTCTCTTTGCTTTTTGCTCTCAGAAATATAAGGTTCAGAAAACAATAACTTCATATGAAAAGCAAGGCAACTGTATCACTTGAGGTTCTGATTTTCATCGCGGGAACCATAGTTATAATCGCGCTTCTTGTAATTCCCTGGGCTTACGGTCAGTGGATAAGGCTCCTTGCAGGACAGTGCTGGTACAATACATACAACACTATAAACACACTCAAACATGAAATAAAAAGTCTCAGAGTAGGCGAAACCTCGTATTTTCCAATGAGCTTCGGTGATTGCACCGGCGCTGTGATAATTGCAAACAGGTCAGACGTGCCTGAAGTATATTCTTCTCTTTTCAAAGAAACCTGCAATCAGTACAAGAGTTACAGGTCCTACATTCTTGCAGTTCCTGGAAAGGTGAATGAGCAGCTATCAGAGGATGCTAAGGGTTTTATAGATAAGATAAAGGGGAAGCTCAGCAGATTTGCGAGATACTTTACATCCACACGCGAGATGCTGTTTGCAAAACCAGTATGCAAGGAACTCGAAATAGATTTTGAAAATCACGAGAGAAGCGAAAACATTCTGTATATACCGGAAGAGGTTGAAAAGACCGATAAATACAATACAAAACCAATAGAATCTCTGTGTTTTGAAATAAGAAAAACGCAGAACACCGATGGAAGTGTGTATTTCACTATGAGAAAAACGGATGTTGAAAGATGTGAGATAAAAAGTGATGAGAAATGATGAAGGGTGTTACAGCAGGAAGCAGAATGGTGCTTTTCATAGGAGCATTGCTCGTTGCCATGCTCTCGTTACCCTTCATTCAGAAGGGCTTAACTCCGATTTTAGAATCAACCGGACAGGCACGTGCAATAGCTGTCTCATACTTCGTTGCTTCCTCCATTAATGCTTTATCAGCAGTGGAACAAGGCTATATCACAAAGGAGTTTGATAAACCCGTGGCAATGGAAATCTATCTGAAAAAGGGATTGAAATGCAAGATTCTTCCATGGGAAAAAGACTGTGGATGGTATGTGAAAGCTTATTATGGAGATGGAAAATCCAAAGAAGCCAGGATAATAGGGGATGCCCAGCCTGTTGAAAAACAGGAATTCATCAGCATCTATATAACCAAAAAACTCGGAGAACCTGTAACAATAATCGAGGAGAGCAGGGACTTATGCCAAAAAGCAAGCATAAGTGAAATAGATAATTATGTAGAGGAAGCATCGGAGAGGTTCAGGATTGACAAAAAACTTATCCTTGCTGTGATAAAACAGGAAAGCAGTTTTGATTCCTGTGCGGTATCACCCAAAGGTGCATTAGGTCTGATGCAGATCACACCATCCACAGGCAGAAGCCTTTCTTCAGAAGATCTGAATTGCGAGAACCTAATAGATGCAAGAACAAATGTATTGTGCGGAACAAAGTATCTCCAACAGCTTTTCGAGAGATTCAAAAACAAAGATCTCGCTCTGGCAGCATACAATGCAGGTCCTGCGAATGTTGAGAAATATAACGGAATCCCACCCTTCACGGAAACACAGAACTATATAAAGAAGGTAAATTCTTATTATGAGAGATGCTGTACCGAACAATGCACTGCGGAGGTGTTTGCTCGATGCGAGGTATGAAAGGGGATACAGAAATATTTACTGGTCTGTTTTCGGTTCTCATTTTTGTTGCTTTTATTGCAGGTCTTGTTCTGCTTATTCAAGCCTATTTTGTGAATTTTTCTGGTGTGCTTGTGAGCGCGGAAAAGGATTTGCTTGCAGTAGATGCTTCACATCTTGTTGAGAACTGCCTGAAAGACAAGGCTGAATTTATAGACAGAGAATATCTTGACAGACTTGTTGAGGAAGGCAAAACCGATGTGTGCAAGATAGAATCCTGCAAACTCTGTGGAATAGGAATTGGTGTGAAGATAAAGGATTTGGAAACAGGAAAGGAATGGAATTTCAAATATGATGAATCCTCTCGAAATAAACATTTTATATACACCAATATCAAGGACGGTGAAAACATTCATGTCGGAAGAATATACGTTAGCATATAGAAAGGGAACTATTGTAGGTTTCGGGATATTTCTGTTAATAATATCACTATGCATGTATATGATTCTCATTCTCGATACCTACAACTCACTTTCGAAAATAGTAGGCATAAAGGGAAAGGTTAATGTGTATATGAAAAGTGATGATAGAGGAAGCGAAATAACAAGTCTTTTAAATTCTGAGAGAAATGATACAAAAGCCATAGAGAGTTTATCATTCCTCGGTCTTGGAAGTGAAAGTGGAATTTATACAGATGTGAAGAGCGACATGGAAAAAATTCTCGACACCGTGTACAAAGCTTATGACTTTACGGTAACAAGTACTTACGGTATAATCAATTTCAGAAAAAATCTTCCATTAAGTTATACGGAAACTAACAGCATAGGAAGCTGTGGTGTTGTTCTGAATGTAAATGCAAAGCTCAGCCTGCCTGTGGATTCGGACAAAGCCCGTGTCACTTCAGGGTTCGGATACAGAGAACTTGGAGGAAAATGTGACTGTCACGGGGGAATAGATTTCGGTGTGAGGGAAGCTGAAGTTAAAACAGCCCTTGATGGTGTAGTGGATTATATCGGCTGGGAAGACCCGAAGAATAAGAACAAGGGTTTCGGATATTATATAAGACTCAAACATGTGAACCCATTCGGCGATGGAAAGATTTACTACACTTATTACGGACACCTCAAAGAAGGGAGTGAAAGGGTAAAGCTACGACAAGAAGTTAAAGCAGGAGATGTTTTGGCAATTTCTGGTAATACAGGAAAGGGAAATAGTTATCATTTACATTTCGAGCTTAGAAGATCCGATGAAAACGGAAATCCAGGCATAGCTGATGTGGATTCAGTAGATCCGTGTCCGTTTTTTCCACAACTGAAAAACTGTGAACACGAACCCGTGGATGTGTGCAGAAAGGTTGTTCATAAAAATGTTTACGTTGTTTCAGCAGAGATACCGCTTCCAGGAGCCAATCCCAAGGCTCTGAAAGCAAGGGTGGAGCTGAGAAGATGGGAATAAAGGCACAATCCTCGATTGTATTGATGGTGTTTACAATACTTACCATAATAGTGGTTATCTCAACCGTTGGACTCAATTGGTGGATCGGAGGAGAGAAAGATAAACTTTTAGAAAGCAAAGCCGAGATTCAGCTTTCTGTCTACGAAGTTAATAATGCATTGACAGCAGCGAAATCCTATGGCGAAGCATCTCTGGATTATTCGGTTTATCAAGCTGTTTATGAGGTAATGGCTAACGGTGGGTGGAGAGAAAACACATACACTAGAGAAATTCAAGGAAAAAGATACAGTTTATGGTATAATGGAAACGATTCATCTCCGAGCTTAAAAACTGTGAAAAGGGAAATTCAATCCGCAATAGAAGATAACCTCAGGCTTTATACAGAAAAACCATACACATTTCTGGATGAATATAAGGTCAGTTTTCCGGAATATACGATCCATGTTGAGTTTGGAGAAAAAATGAAAGTAAAAGCAACGTCCAAAAGAAATCTTGAAATAACCTATTCTAAGGATTGGGGAAAGGTTCACCTCGAAAGGAATCCATTACTTGAAGGAACCTATGAAATAAACATTCCCGGAATGCTTGAAAAAGGAAAATCTCTTCTCTCTTCTGTCTCTGCTCGTGCAGAAGAAATTATAAAAGAGGTTCTTGAAAACCTCAGGCACGGTGAGATGACATTGAACGAGAAGGGATGCAATGTTTACAAGGATTCGAAAGAGATATGTGAAAGGGTTCTTGGATCTGTAAATATAGATGAGATTCTTTCTTCAACAAAAAGGAGTATAAAAGAAAAGCTTTCGAGTTATCTAGGAAGTCTGAATCAGGATGAAAAATACAGGATTAATGCTGTGGTTGAAGATATAAGCCTGAACCCTGTTATGAAGGGTGAATCCTCATGTGTGGAAAATAAAAGAACAGAATTGAGATGTGAACTTTCATATAGCGCGGATGTAATAATCAAGATTTCTGTTTCGGAAAGGGGTTCAGAAAGCTATCCTGTGTTTAACGGTAAAAGAATTGTTATCTCTCCGATCGAGCTTGTGTTTCTGATAGAAGAAGAGCATTCTTTGTGAAATCCAAATTTATTACCAAACAAGCACATTTATTTTTGCATCTTCTCCAGTTTCAATTACCGGAAGGGAGAATTCTCTTGAATACACATCTACATAATGAGGCGGAAGTTTTCCATAGGAAATCAGGTTTTTGGAAAGATTAAGAAAAACAACAAATTCCGAGGTAATGTCTAGGGATTTTTTTATTGTGCTGTAATCCGTAGCTAAAAACTCATTAATTTTTGACAGAGAAAGCGCTGTGTTCTTTTCTACAACACCTGCAAGGGTACGGTTTGCTGAATCTGGAATAGTATCTGCACAGTTAATTGGATCTGAAGTTTTATAGAATTCTATGAAGAACTTGTTTTTTCCCTCATTAAGAGACGCTTTCCATTTTAGAATGTTCCCTGAAATCTCACATGGAAGCGAGACACCATTATCCGAATAAACCCTTGTAGAATTCATGGTTCCATCCGGCCATTCAATGCTTGCGGACAGCACAGCATCGGTTTGTATGGTAGATGAATCATACACAGCCGGTACTCTGTAGACATCAACACAAAGCATCGCTCTTAATTTTTCCACCACCATGTCTGCATCAATTTTAACCCCATCTTGCATACCAATAGATGAAAAGTATACGAAGAGCCATGCCACGAACCCTATAAAAACAAAAACACCAACTGCCCAGTCTATATTCATATTTAAAACCTCATTAAAAATTTTGTTTTTACAAAGAAAAATTAATTAGTGGGTTGAAGAAATATAACATAAATCCGGTGAAGATAACATGGAAGGTTCGGCGTACATCAATTTTTTAAAAATGTTGCCTGGTGTGGTAGAGCCGAAATACAGACTTAACTTTAGAGCCAAGCTTAAGTGGACCGCTCTTGTTCTCCTGATCTACTTCTTTTTAGCGCAGATTCAGGTTTTTGGTATAGGTGAAGGCGGGATACAGCAACTCAAAACTTTGGAAATACTTTTAGGGTCATCCTTTGGTTCTATAATGAGCCTTGGTATAGGACCAATAGTAACAGCATCGATAATCCTTCAGCTTCTTGTAGGTTCCAAAATGATTCCATGGGATCTGTCCACACCAGAGGGCAAAATAATGTTTCAGGGGACCCAAAAGCTATTTGCAATAATACTTTCCTTTGTGGAGGCAACGATATTTGTAACCATGGGAGCTATTCCCGCAAAATCCGGATTTGAGCTTTGGGTTATGCTTCAACTTGCAGCAGGAGGTATACTGGTTATATTCATGGATGAACTTATTTCAAAATGGGGTTTTGGTTCTGGAGTTTCACTGTTTATACTTGCGGGTGTATCAAAAACCATAGTGGTAAGAACCCTGAATCCGTTAACTCCTGCAGGCACCCTTCCAGGCCCTGGTTCTCCTCCAGCTGGTGTGATACCCTTCGCGATCATGGCCCTAACTGCTGGGGAATTTGTAAACGCTTTTCTTTCTCTCCTGCCTTTGGTAGCAACACTTATAGTTTTTTTCCTGGTTGTATACACAAATTCCATAAGGGTTGAAATACCTCTTGCATTTGGACACATAACCGGATTCGGAAGGAGATGGCCTTTAAAGTTTTTCTACACCTCAAATATACCAGTAATACTTATAGCAGCTCTCCTCGCGAATGTTCATTTAATGGGAAGTCTTCTCGGTAGGCAGGGATGGACGTGGTTAGCAGAAGTAGACTCCAATAATAATATTATCGGAGGTCTGCTCTACTTCTTCACCATACCGAGATCAGACGCGATATCAGGCTTGATGACCACGGTGGGTCTGTTTGTACTGATTGGTGCCCTGCTGGCATATTACACAAAAAGAGGCGGGTGGAAACTTCCACTACTCACCGGAGTTATAGGGATATTTTTATGGTATTTTATCACACTAAACCTTAATCTCACATCTCTCGCTCAAATAGAGGTTATGGATGTTCTCAGAATGATTATGTATTCCCTGGTTCTGATAGGGGGAGCGACAATGTTTTCGGTTTTCTGGGTAAACACTGCAGGCATGGATGCAAAATCCGTAGCAAATCAGATATATTCAATAGGGATGCAGATTCCGGGCTACAGAAGGGATGTGAGAATAATAGAAAAGGTACTTGAAAGATATATTCCTCCTCTCGCTGTTCTTGGTGGTGCTGCTGTGGGTTTCCTTGCAGCGTTTGCAGATTTCACAGGAGCCCTGGGCACCGGTACAGGTCTGCTTCTTGCAACGATGATAGTTTTCAATCTGTACGAAGAACTTGCCACACAGCACATAGAAGATATGCATCCTGCGGTAAGAAAGCTTCTTGGAAAATAAAATAATTTAGAAAAATCCCATTAAAAATAAGGTGAATTTTTGTGTGCATTCCAACAGTATATAAATCTTTATGTCCTGTATGCGGAAAGGATATAAGTGTGGAGGAGTTGGAAAATGATGCATGCAGAGTAAAAGATACAAGCATTTCTTCAATCTTTTCTCTTCAAGCCTGCAAGCAATTCGAAGAATTTTTTCTTAAAAAAGCAAACTTTAGGCTTAATTCACTTCAAAGATACTGGGCCTGCAAATTATTGGAAGGTCTTAGTTTTGCTGTGGTCGCTCCAACAGGAACGGGTAAAACACTTTTTGGTCTTATCTATAGCACCTTTCTGGCTGAAAAGAACAAAAAATGCTACATCATCGTTCCCACCACACTTTTGCTTATACAAAGCTATAAAAGGCTTGTGTCCATGCTAAAGGAAGAAAGACTTTTGGCCTTTCTCCCAAGAATGAATAAGGAAGAAAAGAAGTATTTTTTTCTCAGGCTTAAAAGAGGAGAGTTCAACATCCTTCTTACAACAGCTGCATTCCTTTCAAAACATTTCGATAAAATGAAGGGCATAATTTTTGATTTTATTTTCGTTGATGATGTTGATGCAGTGCTTAAGGCATCGAGAAACGTTGAAAGACTTTTGATGCTGCTCGGTTTTTCGGAAAAGGAAATCAAAAACCAGAAAAAAACAGAAGAAAAGAATTATGGACAACTCGTGGTTTCTACAGCGACTGCAAAACCCGGAAAAAAGGCACTGCTGTTTAGCAAGCTCTTGAATTTCTCTGTGGGCAGTACCAAAGAAGCGGTAAGAAACATAGATGAATATGCAATTGTCTGCGATAAGGAAAGAACGGAGATAATAAACAGCATAATAAAGAAAATGGGACATGGTGGTCTGGTATTTACACCGACAGAAGAAGATGCCTATCATGTACACAAAAAAATTTCCCGAAGCGTGAAGTGCAAAGTGATATCATCACGTGTTTCAAAAAAGGAAAGAGATAAATCTCTTCAAGAATTTCTGGATGAAAAAATCGATGTGTTGATAGGTGTTTCTTCTCCCTATGGTTTGCTTGTAAAGGGAATAGATTATCCTTTAAGCATAAGATATGCGGTGTTTTACGGTATACCGCATTTCAAAATCGGAATAAAAGATATAAAGGAAAGCAGTCCGAAAATGCTTCTGCTTTTGGCATCTATCTTCAGAAAGGATGAGAGTCTTGAAAGAAACATGTCCTATATCCTTTCACAGTCTCAAGCTAGAGAAGCAGTAAGAAAAAAACTTATAGAGATATTCAGAAACAGGGAATTTCACAAAGCAAGAGAAGATATAATAGTGGAAAATGATGAAATTCTTATACCAGATATCTCCACATATCTTCAGGCTTCTGGAAGAACATCACGGATATTTGCAGGTGGTGTAACAAAGGGTGTGAGCTTTGTTCTGGATGAGGAAAAGAAGATTCAGGCGTTTGAAAACAGAGCGAGGTATTACGATCTAAAAATTGTGGAAAAATCGATTGATGAGATTCCCTTTGCAGATCTAAAAGAAGAAATAGAGGAAACAAGAAGGAAATCCAGAAAACCTGAAGAGGATTTTATAAAGCCTGCGCTCTTTGTTGTAGAGAGCCCGACAAAAGCAAAGCAGATATCCAGATTCTTTGGTAAACCAGCAGTGTTTGTGATAAATTCACAACCTTTTTACGAGGTGATGACCGGTAAATATGTTCTAATAGTATCTTCATCATTGGGACACCTAACAGATCTCGTTGAAAGAGGATACTATCACGGAGTGAAAATCGAAAATGAAAGATTTGTGCCTGTATACGGCACTATAAAAAAATGCACATCTGATGGTATCCAGTTTGTGGAATATGAAAGATGTCCGAAATGCGGGTCAGAGCCTGGTTATAACGCAAAGAATAGATTATATAATTTTATAAAAATCGCTGCCATGACCGGATGTACGATAATCGCAACAGATCCTGATACCGAGGGGGAGAAAATAGCATGGGATATAGCGAATTTTGCTGGTGTGGCGGGAAAGATTAAAAGAGCGGAATTCCATGAAATCACGAAAAATGCTGTTATTCAGGCTTTAAATTCCCTGAGAGAAATCAACGAGAATCTTGTTAAGGCACAGGTTATAAGAAGGATAGAGGATAGATGGATAGGATTCGAACTTTCATCTGTTCTTCAGAAAGAATTCCATGATAAAAACCTTTCTGCAGGGAGAGCGCAGACCCCGGTTTTGGGATGGATTGTAGAAAGATGTAAAGAACACAAAAAGAAGGTCAGGAGGTATCTTTTAAAGATAGATGATTCGTGGATAGTTCTTGGTGATGAAATCAGGATAAAAACTGAAAGAAAAACACAGAATGTAGAGGTGCTTGTAGAAAAAATAGAAGAAAGAACAGAAAATATACATCCTCTACCACCATACACCACTGATAACGTGTTAAAGGACATGAATAGAATACTCAGGCTCTCGGCAAAGGATGGAATGAAGGTTCTTCAAGAACTGTTTGAGAACGGTTTCATAACCTATCACAGAACAGACAGCACCCGTGTATCTTCACGCGGCCTTGACATTGCAAAAACATTTCTTAAGGAAGAGTTTGTGGGAAGAGTGTGGAAAGGGGGTAAAGAAGGTGCACATGAATGTATAAGGCCTACACGGCCTTTTGATTGGAAAACCCTTCGCGATCTGGTATATCAAGGTGTGTTACAAACACACGAACACATGACATTCAATCATTTCAGGGTTTATGATCTCATTTTCAAAAGATTCATGGCGAGTCAGTGCAGTAACATCGAAATAAAGGTTGTAAAATACCGAATAAAGATCGGAGAATTCACAAAAATTATAGAGGTTGTAACACATGCTTCAGGGAAAGCATATGATCTTTATCCCTACAGCATCAGAATGGAAAAACCTTTGCCAGAAGGAAAGGTAAAAGGAACAATCATATGCACGCTCAAAAACAAGGCAAACCTGCTTACACAGGCAGATGCAATTTCATTGATGAAGGAAAGAGGCATAGGAAGACCATCTACCTATGCAACCCTGCTTGAAAAACTATTCATAAGACATTACATATTCGAAAAGGATTCAAAGCTCATACCCACAAGGCGAGGCATGAAGGTCGAAGAATTTCTCAATAAAAACTATAAAAAATTCGTTTCTGAAGAAAGAACAAGGCTTGTTGAAAAGCTCATGGATGATGTGGAAAACGGAAAAATTGATTACACTGAGGTTCTGAAGAATTTCTATGAGGAAATAATTTCCGTTCGTGATTGAACCTTTTTATGCAACAAGCATAAATATCAATTATGAAAACTGTATTTGTTTTTGGGGATAGAGATTCTGAAAAGAATGAAATACTGAGTATAGTTCTCAAGAATTATAGAAATATTGCTGTTATAGATTTCGAGGATATTTTTGTTAAAACCCTCGCTTCCTTAGGAAAAAATGAAATAAATCTGCAGACTGCTCTTCGAGATATCGACAATGCTAAAAAATTCAAAACCCTTTTTGTAAAGATTCTGAAAGAGGAGATAAAGACTCTTCCAAAGAATAAAAATATTATCGTTAGTGGGTACTTCACGATTCATACCGCTTACGGGGATGTGATTCTGCTTTCAGAGGATTTTTTCAAGAAGCATGCGCCTGATGCTGTAATCTGGATGGAAAGTGAAAATGAAAAGAAAACTCCTCCAAGCAGGGAGTATGCTGTTGTATTTTCAGTGATTTCTGGATCTGTACTGAAAATAATAAAAATAAAACCAGGCAATTACAGGGAGGCCATACGTGAACTTGAAAAAACCTTCAGGCTTCTGTTCGGTTGTTAGCACTCATCGATAAATTATATGAAAAATGTAGAAAAGGTAAATATGAATTGGTACTTAAAGGAGATAAGAGCTGAGTGAAGAGAAATATGGTGTGGTTATTTTAAAAATAAAAATTAAAAATTAGATATGGTCTTTGGACTTCAGGCGTATCAGGAAGTATTATTATGGTCTGTAATTCTTTCTGCTATTACGGTCTTTCTCTATAAGTACTTAACCAATCAGAACGAGCTCAGAAATTTGCGGCAAGAAATGAAAAAATATCAGGAAAGGATAAAGAGAGCGCAGAAAAGAGGTGATGTGGAAGAGATGAACAGACTTACAAGCGAAATAATGAAACTTAATGGAAGACAGATGCATCTCACTCTCAAGCCCATGTTATTATCGGTTATAATATTTTTTTCAGCAATAAGTTTTATTGCTTCGGCTTATGCTGATATGTCTGTTGACCTTCCCGTTCCCATGCCTTATGTTTCCTGGGAATTTCCGTTTCTGCACATAGTAGGGGAGTACAACTGGATGTGGTGGTATATTCTCGTGTTCATTCCGGTGAACATGGCTCTGAGAAAGCTTATGAATGTTTACTGAAGAATATATTCTGAGAAAACTATACCAAAGAATAAAAATGCTTTTAAATGATGCCATACCAAATATATACTGGATGTTGTATATAAAATAAGATAAAGGTACAATATATTGTATATTTACTATTAAGGAAGAAGAAATTACACTGTTATACTTTCATGCTCACCGGAAGTGAAAAATGAAATGTCCTTACTGCGGATATCCAGACACAAAAGTACTGGATAAAAGAGAAACAATCGAAGGCGATGTCACACGCAGGAGAAGAGAATGTCTGAAATGCAAGAAAAGGTTTACAACCTATGAAAGGGTTGAAACCCTATCCTTAACGGTTGTTAAAAAAGACGGAAGAAGAGAAGCCTTCGACAGAAACAAACTCATTGCAGGGATGCTTAAAGCGTGTGAGAAAAGACCGATAAGCAGAGAGGAAATAGAAAAAATAGCAGATGATATAGAAGCCAGGCTGAGAATGCAGAGAACAACCGAAGTGAGCAGCCGAGACATAGGCAATATGGTGATGAAAAAACTGAAAAAACTGGACAAGGTTGCATATATAAGATTTGCATCGGTTTACAAAGAGTTTGGAGACCTAGAGGATTTTCAAAGGGAGCTCAAAAGGCTGTTGAGAGCACGGGTGAAGTAAGATGACGAGGATTAAAAAAATAAGGAAAAGAGACGGAACGATTGTGGATTTTGATAAAAACAAGATAGTTGAAGCGATATGGAAAGCTGCTCGGGCTGTCGGAGGAAAGGATAAAGAACTTGCAAAAAAGCTTGCAGATAAAGTTGTTGCTGTTCTGGAATATCAGTTAGGTGAGAACGAGATACCTACAGTGGAAGGCGTTCAGGATATTGTGGAAAGGGTTTTAATCAAGAGCGGTTATGCAGACACAGCAAAGGCATACATCCTTTACAGGCAACAGAAAGCAAAAATAAGGGAAACGAAATCCACCTTTGTGGATGTTATAAAGACCATAGATGAATACCTCGGCGGAACCGACTGGCGGGTCAGGGAAAACAGCAACGAAGCCTTTTCCTTTTCAGGCCTTCTCCTGCACACTGCAGGAAAGGTCATGGCAACATACAACCTCACACAGATATACACACCAGCTATAGCTGAGGCACACAAAAAAGGTTATATTCACATACACGATCTCTCTCACGGTGTGGTAGGTTACTGCGCAGGATGGAGTCTGAAAAATCTTCTCATCCGGGGCTTCGGTGGTGTCCCAAACAAGGTTGACTGCAAGCCAGCAAAGCACATGTCAACAATCGTACACCAAATGGTTAACTATATAGGCTGTCTTCAAATGGAATTTGCGGGAGCGCAGGCTTTTTCAAGCGTGGATGTGCTTCTTGCTCCATTTGTAAGAGCGGATAAGCTCAGCTACAGAGAGGTAAAACAAAACATGCAGCAACTGGTTTTTTCCTTAAACATACCCTCAAGATGGGGCTGTTTCAGCGAAGATACAGAAATTCTCACAAAGGATGGCTGGAAACTAGGAAAGAATTTAAAAGAGGGTGATATAATAGCAACATTCAATAGAGAAACAGAGAAAATAGAGTACTTGCCTGTTCTAAAAATGACAAAATACTACTACAAGGGAAAGATGTACAGGCTCAGAAACAGAATCACAGACCAGCTTGTGACACCAAATCACAGGGTTCTGAGAAAAATACATAACTTCCGTGAAGGAATTTCCAGATCAAAATATGTATTCGAAGAGGCCGAGAATCTTAAAACATCAATGCCTATTGTTCCCATTGCTGGAAGGTTCGAAGGGCTAAATCTTGATGATGATCTTGTGAGATCACTCGCATGGATAATCGCAGAAGGCTCCTTGTGCAGAAACGAGAGAATAGCCATCTATCAGTCAGAAGAGGTGAATCCCGAAAATTGTAATGAAATCAGAAGCTCGCTCACGGGCTGTGGTCTTACATTTGATGAGCAGCCAAGGATTTCTGGATTTACAGGAAAAACAAACTGTATAAGATTCAGATTGAGCAGACCATCTTCAAGAGAGATTTACCAGAGATTCTTCTCAGATTACGTGAAAAGAATACCAGAAGAACTCAGAGATCTCTCCACAAGACAGGCAAGAATATTCATAGATACCTATATGAAGGCTGATGGTTCCCCTCAGGAAAACAAGATATACACAAGTAAAAGGGAGGATGCTGATGTTCTACAGGAGATCATCCTGAAGGCTGGCTGGGGAAGTACCTGTTACAGAAACAAAAATGGCATCTATGTGATACGTGTGATAAAACACGATCACACACAGATATCTGAAATAGAAACCGTGGATTATGATGGTATCGTGTGGTGTCCCACTACGAGAAATGGCACGGTTGTGGTCAGGAGAAAGGGAAAGGTATTCATAAGTGGAAATTCCCAATACCCATTCTCAAATCTCACCTTTGACTGGACAGTACCTGAGGATATGAAGGATGAACATGCAATCGTTGGCGGAGTAGAACAGAGCTATACCTATGGTGACCTCACAGAAGAAATAGAGATGATAAACAGAGCCTTTATAGAGGTTATGACAGAGGGAGATGCAAAAGGCAGGATATTCACGTTCCCCATACCCACCTATAACATGACCAAGGATTTTGAATGGAACAGTGAAAATGCACAGAGACTTTTTGAAATGACCGCAAAGTACGGAACACCGTATTTCCAGAACTACATAGGTTCTGATCTTGATCCCAGATCGATAAGGGCAATGTGCTGCAGGCTCAACATCGATCAGAGAGAATTGTTGAAGAGACCTGGAAATATATGGGGACCCGGTGATAACACAGGCTCCATAGGCGTAATCACAATCAATATGAACAGGCTCGGTTATGAGGCAAAGAATGAGGATGAATTCTTTGAAAAACTAAAGCACTACATGCTTCTGGCAAAAGATGCCTTGGAAATAAAAAGAAGGGTGGTGGAAAAGAACCTTGAACACGGTCTTATGCCTTTCACAAAGGTTTATTTAGGCACATTCAACAATCATTTCTCCACCATAGGTCTTGTTGGTATGAACGAAGCCTGTGTCAATCTTATAGGCGAGAATATAGCATCCTCAGAAGGAAAGAAACTTGCGATAAAAACCCTTCTCTTTATGAGGGAAACAATAAGGGAATTCCAACAGGAAACAGGAAACCTTTATAATCTCGAGGCAACACCAGCAGAAAGCGCATCCTACAGGCTTGCTAGGGAAGATAAAAAGATGTATCCAGATATATACACTGCAGGAGAGAAAGTCCCCTATCTGACAAATTCCACACAGCTTCCTGTGGATTATACCGATGATTTGCTTTTTGCTTTAGAGCATCAAAACGATATCCAGCCCCTGTATACAGGAGGAACGATATTCCATACATTCTTGGGAGAAAGACTTCCTGACTGGGAATGTGCAATGATATTGGTGAAAAAGATTGCAGAAAACACAAAACTTCCATACTACAGTATAACACCGACATTTAGTGTATGCCCTGTTCACGGATATATAAAAGGAGAGCATCACAGGTGTCCTATGGAAGTTAATGGAAAATAAGAGGTGATAATATGGGAAAATGTAACAGGGAATGTGAAGTGTTTTCAAGGATAGTAGGCTATTTCAGGCCTGTGAGGAGATGGAACGACGGAAAAGTGGAAGAGTTCAGGCAGAGAAAACCATTCAATGTGGAAGGTTTGCTTAAAGAAGAATTGAAAAAATAAATATGCTTGAGATAAAGGGTTTTGAGAAGGTCTCTCTCATAGACTATCCCGGAAAAATGGCATCTGTAGTTTTTTTGCCTTATTGTAATTTTCGATGCCCGTACTGTCAGAATCCGGATTTGATAGAGAGACCAGAAGAAATACCCACTATAAATGAAAATGATGTGCTGCAATTTTTGGAAAATAACAGAAAAAAATGGATAGATGGTGTATGCATTACAGGAGGCGAACCTACGCTTCATAAAGACCTGCCCGGATTTATAAAAAAATTAAATGATTTGGAAATATCCGTTAAACTTGATACAAACGGAACAAATCCAGAAATGGTAAAGGATCTTATAGAAAAAAAGCTTGTGGATTATATTGCGATGGATATAAAAGCCCCACCTGAGAGATACGAAGAGGTTTGCAGATGCAGGGTTGACATGAATCTTATCAATGAAACAATAAGAATAATCATGAACAGCAGCATAGATTATGAGTTCAGAACCACATGCCCGAAAAGTCTGATTTCAAAGGAAGATATAGAAAAGATAGGGATATGGCTGAAAGGTGCAAGGGCCTACTACATACAGCAGTTCAGACCCGGAATCACGCTAGACCCCTCATTCCGTAATGAAAAGGCTTATACCGAGGAAGAGCTCAAAGAACTCGCAGAAATAGCAAAACCGTATTTTTGCAAGGTTGGTGTGAGGGCATGAA
>CAZCGK010000008.1:0-9303 GCA_964498245.1 uncultured archaeon
ACCAGAAAATAAGCCCAGGGCTTTACGAGATCATTGTGATAATAGATGAGCCAACCGAATACTCTTTAAACCTTCTAAGAAGGTACGAGAAAAGTGTGAGACTCATTGTAAATAAAAAAAGGGTCGGAAAGGCAAATGCCCTGAATCACGCTGTTAGCTGTTCCTCTGGAAACATACTGCTTTTTCTTGACAGCGATGTGACCCTTCCGGATGATAGGGATTATTTCAAAAGGATTATAGAGGAAATGAAAAATACCGATGTCTTGGATATAAAGAAGGAGGTAATAAGAAATTCATTCCTTTCAAGAATGACATATTACGAATATGTCGGCTTTAACATAGGCTCCTGGTTCGTTTCCAGGTTTTCCGGAAAATGCCCGGCTGTCAATGGTTCAGCATTTGCTGTAAAGAGGGAAGTTCTAACCTCGTTAAAAGGATTCAGGAAAGTTATCGCGGAAGATTTGGACCTTGCTGTAAGAGCTTTCATTAAAAATTACAGATTCAAATACACCAAACGGGTTAAGGTCTGTAATTCCGTTCACTCTAACTGGAAGAATTGGCTTGTGCAGAGAAAAAGATGGTCAATAGGCGCTGCGCTGTGGGTCAAGGAATGGTACAGGGATTTACTGAAAATCTGCATAAAAAATCCGCAAGTATTTCTTCCAGGCATGCTTTTCCTGTTCCCTTCAACGATGTTGGTACTGCTTTATCTTTTCATACCGAACTTACTGATACACAAGATTCTTTCCTTAATCTTTCTTTTACTCGCTGTGAAATTGAATTTCATGTTTCCCATCCTTTGGCTGTCCACAATCAGTATAGATTTTATAAAGAGTTTGCTGGCATCTTTTCTGAGTTTCCTCTCATTTTCGATTGTATTCTTTTTTCTGTCGAAAAGGCTGGATTTTCGGTTCAGGCTGCACGAGTTTCTGGTTTACTATTTCTTTTACTCGCTTTTAGGGCTGTTTGTTATGGTTGCTGCTTTAATAAATGTGTTTTTCTTTAATAAAAAAGCAGCGAAGGTGATATCAGACTGGAAAATATAGTTTTTACAATTTTATTTCTCACTTTCATTTTATTACCACAAGCTTTGGATAGTGAATGCAAATACCTTTAACAAAAATTTGAGCCTTCTTTATACTCTTTACCGTTTCTTTCATATACCTTTCAGCTTTGGTCTTATCAGAAATTACATTGTAGCTTTCAGGATAGTTTTGCTTTAACCACTCTCTGAATTCTCTACCGCTTGCTTTTAAATTCAAAAACTCAAACCAGTAAAAACTTGCAAAGCTTTTTGTCTCTCTAATTAATTGTTCTACATCAACCAAATTTGGAATTATTGGTGAGATAAATGCATAGTTTTTAACACCATTTTCATAAAGCACTTTCAAGGCACGAATTCTTTTTTCATTGCTTGGAGAGAATGGTTCCGTTTCTTTCTTTAATTTTCCATCAAAACCATTTATTGTCAGACCGACCTCTATATCTTTAAACTTTTTAAAAATATCAATATCCCTCAAAACCAAATCGGATTTTGTTAAAATCCCAAGTCTCGTCTTCTTATTCATATTTTCCAAAAGTCTTTTTGTTAGTCCGAGTTCTTTTTCTATTGGTTGATAGGGATCGCTAATACTTGACATGTAAACTTCTTCCTTTGCATATTCATTTTTAACAAGCTCTGGCAAATTTTCCTTAACAATAACCCAGCTTCCCCATTTCCCATAGCTGTACCATTTGCACATGAACTTTGCATAGCAGTAAAGGCAAGCATGCTGACATCCGATGTATTGGTTTAAAACATAATCCGCTCCTGGAATTTTTGTTGGTGTAAGCGCTTTCTTAGCCTCCATCTTGATTATTTTTATTACTGTTTTCATTTCAATCTCTATCTATTCAGATGAAGCATTTGACAGTAACTCAACTTCAAAACCGAGATCAGAAGCTCTGGCCTTTTCGTAAACTAATGTTGCGGTGGCTATATCTTGGATTGCCAATCCAGTGGAATCGAAAATTGTTATCTCCTCTTCACTCAACCTTCCGGGTTTTTTACCGACTATTATTTCACCGAGTTGAGCATGTATATCTTCTTTGCTTATCACACCTCTGACTAATGGCACATTAACCTCTCCAGAATGACAGGCTTGCTCAAGGTCATCAACAACAATCTTCGCCCTTTTCAGAATTTTCGGATCGAGTTCTTCCTTTCCAGGAGCATCAGCACCTATCGCATTAATATGCGTCCCTTCGCTAACCCATTCGCTTTTAACTATAGGTGTGGTTACGGGTGTCGCTGTAACTAGGATATCACAACCTTTCACTACATCTTCAATGTTTTCTTCAGGCACGACATTTAAACCAAGATGCTCCATTTTCTCCCTAAAAATTTCGGTTTCTGCCAAGGTCCTTGCACAAACTCTAACCTCTTCAATCTTTAAAACTTCATTCAAAGCCAAAAGCTGGGTTCTTGCCTGAACACCCGCACCAACTATTCCAACAATCTTCGAATCCCTCCTTGCAAGATATTTCGCGGCAATGCCACCAGCAGCACCTGTGCGCATATTAGTTATCCAAGTACCATCCATAACTGCTACCGGTTTACCGGTTTCGGGATCTAACAGAAGTATTACTGCCATCACCGTCGGTAACCCGTATTTTTCTGGATTTTTTGGATGAACATTAACGATTTTTACTCCGCCAATGCCCAAAGTGGAAATATAACATGGCATCACCCTAAAATCACCTTTTGGAAAATTTACATAAACCTTTGATGGCATTTCAACCTTTCCCAATCCCTTAGCCTTAAAAACCTCTTCTACCGCTTCAATTACCTCTCTCATGGAAAGAAGTCCTTCAATATCCTTTTCTGGAATCAAAAGGGTTTTCATTAATTTCACCTCTTAAAGGTTAAGTTTTGGATTATTTGGCATTTATTTTTTGCGGATTCGTGATCGACGTTTCATTTTCTCACCCACTGACATCTTCCATCAATGCACTTGCAGGCAACATTAAACTTCTTTGCGTCATAACAATCAAGCCATTCACAAGAAGTTATCATCTGCTCTTCAAACTTCGATTTACACACCTGACCGGAGCAACCGTCTGCTATGCAGTCCCTGTTGTTATTGCATTTTCCATAACTCGACCAGCCGCAGAATTTTAAATAAGGTGACAAAATGTAAGAATTACCATCCTTATCCAAAAAATCAATTTTCGCTTCTTCAGAAACATTGAAAACCGTTACTTTTCTCTTGCACATGCATCTGCAAAGCTCTCCAAATTGTTTCTCCAAAATTTTATAGGTTGTGCCGTCCTTCTCAACTTTTATATTAACTCCGCAACAGTTAACCCAGACCTCAACGTTTAAAATTTTACTCTGTTCATCGTAATCTATCAGTCTTATTCCATTACCTTTAATCCCCCTTTCGCAATCTCCAACCTTATAGGTTAAAACATTCGGATTGGATCTAATAATCGAGAAGACATAAACAATGAATAACACTAAGATTAACACCATCAAGAATGCATATTTAACATTTATGCTTCCTCCTTTGATATGATTTGTCCATCCACCTTTCAAGTATTTGAAGTAGTAAAACCATACAAAAGAGAGAAACCACAACAACCACAGGTAATTGCCTGTTGTGAATGCGTTAAATCCCAAAAATCCGAGAAACCCTAAAAAGCCTTTCATCCATTTCTTGCCTTCCATTTTTCCACACTTATAGATTTTAAAGAAACTCAATACTTAAATGATTATGAAATAATCAGTTATCACAAACAGCTCTGTGAATTTAATTGTTGAAAACAATGAACACAAGACTCCAACAAGCGAAACAGTCCGGGTTTTTTGGCCTCAAGGAGAACGGTTTACAAATGGAAAGCAAGATAACACCTGAAGTAAGCTTTCGATAGTTGCTCTGAGAATTTATGCTTTGACCTCAAAAGTTGATATAACAAGAAGGAAGGTTTACATTCGGTTTGAGCTGTTCTGGAGCATATCCAATTCGCATTCCTCTGGATTTTTATCCTCCCGTAAGCGAAGGAAAACCGGAGCTCTGAGCTTTAAATCCCTGGAAAGATTCATAAACTTTACCTCACACACGAGAGAGGGTCTTACCCATATTCCGTTTTCAGGTTCAGGGTGCTGGAGTGGGGGTTTAGAAATTCTGAGGGGTTGAAGCTTAGGAAGAAGTGTTTCAAGAAGTTTCTTCTCAAGCCCACTTCCAACCTTGCCCACGGATATAAGCTTTCCCTTGTGATAGCATCCCAAAATCAAAGCTCCGAGTTTTTTCCTTTTTCCCTTTCCTATGGTATATCCGCATATTATGCAATCCAGAGTTCGAAAGGCCTTTATCTTCAACCAGAACTTGCTACGGGTTCCAAGGAGATAGGGTGAATCCAGCTTCTTTGCCATCACACCTTCCAGTCCCAGCTTTCGACTTTCCTCAAAGAATCTTTTTCCCTTTCCCAGAACATACCTGGAAATCAAAAGATTATTTTCTTCCTTAACCTTGGAAGAAAGGATTTCTTTTCTCTGATGAAGAGGAAGATTTATTAGATCCTGACCATTTAAATGAAGGATATCGAAGACTATACAAGTTGCAGGATACTCTTCGGAAAGTAGCTCTGCTCTGAATCCCTGAGAATGCTCGCGTTCCTGAAGCCTGTAGAAATCAGGTCTTCCCTTCTCATCCAGCACTACAATTTCGGAGTCCAGAATCGCTCTATTCTCAATATTCTTCCACAGGCTATGAAATTCCGGATATCTCCGAGTGATATCAAATCCCCTTCGATTCTGAATCTTCACGAATTTTCTTTTCCTGTCCAGAAACAGAATCGCTCTGGTCCCATCGAACTTCACCTCAAAAAGATATTCCTGGGAATCAAAGGGTTTGGAACTCTTAGCGAGCATGGGTCTGATTTCAGAATTCCACAGGCTCATTTTCTTCCCTTTTTTGCCCTTTCCACACTAAGCCTTAAAGCCTCCAGAAGTTCTTTTCCTTTCTCTTCAGGCTCTTCTTGGAGTTTGAACTTTCTTTTTTCAAGCTTTGCCTGGATCAATTCTTTTAAAGCTTCGGTATATCTATCCCGGAATTCCTCAAATTTGGGATGCCTGCTTAGCTGAGATATCAAGGCTTCTGCAAGCCTCAACTCTTCTTTACTTATGCTCATTAAGTGTTTCAATTCTGGAAGTTCGTCTATATTCTGAATCTCTCCGGTATAGTAAAGAATGTGCATTGCTATTCCCCTTTTGTAATGTCTTAAGGCAACGAGATACTCCTTATTTCTCATAACGATTTTTCCAAGAGCAGCTCTTCCGGTCAGGCGCAGGGCTTCCACAAACAATGAATATGCCTTTATTCCAGTATCTTGAGGAACAACGTAATAGGTTTTTTCATAGTAAACGGGATCTATATCAGAAACCCTTACAAAAGCCTTGATATCAATGGTTTTGGTTGTTTTGAGCTTGATTTTTTCTAAATCCTTAGGCGAAATAACAATCCATTTATCTTTGGATATTTTATAACCCCTGATCACATCCTTCCAAGGTATTTCTTTCTGACATTTGGGACACCATTTTTTGTATTCCAGTGGTGTTTTACAATGCTTACAGAGATAGTGCAAGGCCAAGCCCTGAGAATGAGTGGCAGGGTAAATCTTTACCGGAATATTAACCAATCCAAAGGATATGGAACCATCCCAAACTGAACGAGGCATATAGTTTATTTTTGTTTTTCGGGATAATAAAGTTTCTTTAAATCCAGACTCAGGGAATTATTTCTCTTACTTCGGCTCATCAGAATTCTAAATTCAGGGGTATGGCATTTATAAGAAAAATATTAGGTATCTAATTGTTTCTGATCTTATATAGAAAGGATTTTGTGAGAGCTGAAGATCTGTACAGAATAAATAGCGAAGAAAGTAAAAAATGAAAATGGTAATTCAAGTCCTTTTTATTTCTTTCTGATGAATATACAATATGTCTGAAGTAGTTATACCTCACTTTCCAGTAGACCTGACAGGCCTTGAAGATATAAAAGAAGCGTTACACCTTTCCGATGAAGTGGGAGTGAATTTAAACTGTATGCCTGAAGAACTGAACCCTGACAGATTCCTAAACGGTGATGAACTATTTGCACCAGGTACAGAGGTCAGGTTATATCTAAAAAGAGTTCTTGAGCATGTTGGTGTCACGCGTTATGAAATAATTACAGATAATAAGAAAAGGTTCCGAGAAGATCTGAAGAAGCAGGGAGTGGTTTATGTGGGATCGGTAAACGATTTTGGTGATTTAAATTTGGAATCAATCGATGACATTCCATTTACATTGACAAAATATATAATGGGTGGCAGATACACCAATGGTTATGTTCTTTTTTATAAGGAATATCCCAGAAAGCACATTTTCGATAATTTCAAGAAACAATTTTTTGTTGCATATAAAATGATAAAGAAAGTGCTATCGATAGAATAAAAAATTTAAGATCGAGCAGTACAGGCATTAAACTGAACATCTAGTCTGATGCACTTCCCGATTTTTCACTTCCCAAACCTTCTCTGTCTTTTTGAATATTCTCGAATCGCTTCAAAAAACTGCTCCTTGGTGAGTTCTGGCCAGTACACATCAAGAAAAACAAATTCAGAATATGCAGACTGGAAAAGCAGGAAATTGGAAATTCTCTTCTCACAACCTGTTCTTATTATCAAATCAGGGTCTGCCTGATCATTTGTATAGAGATTCTGCCTGATAATAGCTTCATCTATATCTCTCGGTTTAAGTTCACCTCTCAAAACCTTTTCCGCAATCCTTCTGGAGGCATCAACTATTTCCTGCCTTCCGCCATAAGCAATTGCAAAATTTATGGTATAATCAGAATAATTCTCCGTTAGTTTCCTTACTCTCTCTATATTTTCTTGCAAATCCCTCGGAAGCAGTTCGATCTTTCCTATAAAGTTTACCTTTATTCTGTTTTTGTGAATGAAATGTTCAGGATTCTCTATAACCTCTTTGATCTCCCTTCTGGCAAGCTCGAAGAGAAACTCAAGCTCATTTTTATCCCTGTTCTGGAGATTTTCCAGAGAAAGAGAATAAACAGTAACGGTTTTTATTTTAAGCTCTTTACACCATTCAAAGACAGATTTGAGTTTCTGCGTCCCCCACTCATGTCCCTTTGACGGATTCTTCATAAGCCTTTTAGCAAACCTTCTATTTCCATCAGGGATAATGCCTATGTGCTTCGGTACGTTCTCGAACATGTTAACTTCCATAGTAAAAATATACTTTTTATTTTTAAACTTTTATCTAATATTTCTTCTGTGATGGTCAATTTTCTTCATTTCCATAGAGATTTATTTGAATCGGGAAAGTTTAAGAATAAATATATGTTCAAAAAGTACGGAATTATTGGATTGACAATGATAATTGTTGCACAGATGGGTTTATTTTTTCGCCTTCAGCCGATTGCTCAGTGGTATTTTCCCATAATATGGTTCGGTTACATTTTTTTAGTAGATGCAATAATTTACAAGCTCCATGGCAGATCTCTTATATCCAGCAGAACAAAGCTTTTTTTCCTAATGCTTCCCATTTCCTCAGCAATATGGTGGATGTTTGAATGCATAGGTTTCATTCTCAAAAACTGGTATTATACAGGTCTTGAAGGCTTCGGTTCGAGATTCTGGCTTTTCGTGTTCGGTACACTGTCTTTTGCTACCGTTATTCCTGCGATTTTCGAAACAGCTATGCTTCTGAAGACCTTGCATCTGTTTGACAGAGTGAGATTGAAACATGAATATAGGCTAACCAAAAGGTTTCTTTACACCCTTATTACCTTGGGAATAATATGTCTTGTTTTGCCTGTAGCATTTCCATTTTTGTTTTTTCCCTTTATATGGGTTGCATTCTTTCTCCTACTAGATCCCATAAATTATCTGCACGGAAGACCAAGCATAATTTCTCATCTACTGGACAGAAAGCTTTCAATTCCTCTTTCTCTTTATATAGGAGCAACTCTTTGCGGATTTCTATGGGAATTCTGGAACTATTGGGCAATACCAAAATGGCATTACACTATTCCATTTGTAAATTTTATGAAAATATTTGAAATGCCACTGCTGGGATATTTAGGTTACGGTCCTTTTGGATTGGAGCTTTATGCTATGTACCATTTTGCTGCAAGTCTGTTTTATCACAGAGAAACGTACATATTTAAATAAATGCAATCATTTTAATTTAATTCTACTTAAAGGTGTTTCTATGAAATTTGAACTTCACTGTCACACATACTATTCGAAAGGGAAAAAAATACCTTGGGAAGCAACACTTTCACCTGAAGAAGTGTTCAAACTCGCAAAGAAGAAAAATTTTTCTGGTGTTGCCATTACAGACCATGACACTACAAAAGGCTGGAAAGAATCGCAAAGAGCAGCCAAAAAATACGGAATTATTTTTATTCCGGGAATAGAAATCAAAACACAGGACGGTCATGTTCTTGCTCTCGGTGTTAGTGAAGCTTTACCGAAAGAACTACCCTTAGAAGAGACTGTAGAACTCATTCATCAACAGGGTGGTATATCCATAGCAGCACATCCCTTTGATCTTAGAAATGATGGTGTTAAAACAAAAATAGACAAAGTAGATGCTGTGGAGGCTTTCAATTCACTATGTCATGACAGATTTTCGAATTTTCTTGCACAAAAATATGCACAGAAGAAGAAAAAACCAATGGTTGCAGGGTCCGATGCTCATACAAAAGAGATGTTCGGGTTTTCTGTGAACTATATTGATGCACAGACCGTTGATGAGGTGCTGAAAAAAATAAAGACAGGTAAAGTAAGATTTGAAGGAAGATATCCTCCCTTAAGGGTAATGACAAAATGGTTCAAGGAGAGATTAAGCCGTTCGGAAAAGGATGTGGTAAAATATATAAATAAAAATTATTTTTATCCAAAAGCCTGGATTTCCAAAAAACTTCTCTATAAATTTATAAATTCGGAAAGTGAGTTTTGGTACTATCTAACAATATTTGGATACAGCACAGCAACACTGTACAGTTTTTTAAAATTCCTTAGATATTATTATATACTGTTATAGAAGCTAAGCGGGGGTGCCCGAGCGGTCAAAGGGGCTAGGTTGAGGGCCTAGTGCGTTAGTCGCTGCGCGAGTTCGAAATCTGTGCTTTTCAAGGCATGCACGGAAGAAATTCTCGCCCCCCGCATTGCACCTTCTCCTGTTCCCAACCAGAATGTGCACCAAGAGGGAGCTACCGCTTCCATTTGCACCTTCTCCTGTTCCCAACCAGA
>CAZCGK010000008.1:9403-10977 GCA_964498245.1 uncultured archaeon
TGCACCAAGAGGGAGCTACCGCTTCCATTTGCACCTTCTCCTGTTCCCAACCAGAATGTGCACCAAGAGGGAGCTACCGCTTCCATTTGCACCTTCTCCTGTTCCCAACCAGATATCTTAAAGAAACCAAAACCAAAAACACAAAATTTTAAAAATATATAATCCATAAATTTCCAAAACCAAAACCTTTAAAAATACCAAGCTTTAAATATACACTATTCAATGTAACACCATTTACATGATCTTTCAAAATAAAGGAGGATTGGGTGAGACTGTATGGCAGAGAAACCACACATAAATATTGTAACTACAGGTCACGTAGACCACGGAAAATCCACATTAATAGGAAGATTGCTTTACGATTCTGGAGCAATTCCAGAACAGGAACTTAGAAAGCTTCAGGAAAAGGCAAAGGAACTCAAAAAGGAGACATTTGAATTCGCATTTATCATGGATAAGCTCAAAGAAGAACGGGAGAGAGGTGTTACAATAGATCTCATGTATCAGGGATTCAATACTGATAAATATTACCTTACGATAATTGATGCACCGGGACACAGAGACTTCGTTAAAAATATGATTACAGGAGCATCTCAGGCAGATGCAGCCATTCTTGTAGTTTCTGCCAAGGATGGTGTCCAGGAACAGACAAAGGAACACATGTACCTTGCAAAGGTTCTAGGAATAAATCAGGTAGTGGTTGCGATAAACAAAATGGACGCTGTAAATTACGATCAATCAAAATACAATGAAGTTAAAGAAGCGGTTTCCAAACTCCTACAGACTCTGGGTTACGATGTGAACAAAATACCGATTGTTCCGGTATCAGCATACTATGGAGACAATGTGATTAAGAAAACAGATAAAATGCCATGGTACAATGGACCAACACTTGTAAAAGCGCTGGATGAGACTCTGGTACCACCAGAAAAGCCAATTGACAAGCCGCTAAGAATACCGGTTCAAGATGTATATTCAATTACAGGTGTAGGAACGGTTCCGGTTGGAAGAGTTGAAACAGGTGTTTTGAAACCAGGAGACAAAGTAATATTTATGCCCAGCGGTGTTCAGGGAGAAGTTAAATCCATAGAAATGCATCACAAGCCTCTGGACAAAGCAGAACCAGGAGATAACATAGGATTCAATGTCAGAGGTGTTGCAAAGGATCAGATAAAGAGAGGGGATGTTGTGGGTCATCCAGATAATCCCCCAACTGTAGCCAAAGAGTTCACAGCCCAAATACTTGTATTGCAGCATCCAACTGTTATAACAAGGGGCTATACACCTGTATTCCACATGCACACAGCTCATGTAGCATGCAAGATAACAGACATTCTCAAGAAACTTGATCCAAAGACCGGAGCAACAATAGAGGAAAATCCAGATATGCTCAAACCAGGAGATGCGGCAATAATCAAAGCAGTTCCCACACAGCCTGTGGCAATAGAAAAACAGTCAGACTTCCCACAACTTTCAAAGTTTGCAATCAGAGACATGGGCAAGACCATTGCTGCAGGAATGGTAATAGACCTGGTGAAGGCTTAAAACCTTCACTTTCTTTTTTCTTTTCATTA
>CAZCGK010000008.1:11077-67606 GCA_964498245.1 uncultured archaeon
AAGGCTTAAAACCTTCACTTTCTTTTTTCTTTTCATTATATTATTTACCGTTAGTTTCTTGTTTTCTGTAAAAATTGGTTCTTTTTACTTTCTCTAAGCCAATATTAAACCACGTTTTTGTTCATAATGGAAACAAAGAATTTTAAACTAAACTCATTTTATAAGTAACATGACAGAATCAAAGCAAAAACCGGCAAGAGAAGTGTATGAGAATCTGAAGAAACTCTTTCCGGATGTCGTACCTCATCTTTTGATGATTTCATGAATTATCTCGAAGACGCGGTCAAAAATGCAGGAGAAGGTCTTAAACTTGGAAGAAGAACAGAATATTTTAGAGGAATAAGATTGGAGTGAAAAGAATAACCTATCTAAAAATTTATTAAATTGCAATCTTATAAGCAGAGAAGCATGCACCTTTAAGACCTATATTCTCATCGGTTATTATGTAAACAGGAACAGCTTTCAGAATTTTACGATGTGTTTCTGAAGTTTCAAACTCCTTTAGAAATTCTTGGCTTCGAAATATATCCGTGTTTTTCTGTGCTATTCCCCCAGCAATATATAGACCACCTCTTGCGAGAGTCTCCAGAACAAAATTTTTCGCACACCTTCCATAGAATTTTGCATATAACCTGAAAACCTCCCTGCACAATCCAGACCTTTTTCTGTATTTCGAAACCGCTGCAGGAATATCTTCAGATTTTTCTATTTCTGAAATATGTTTATCTTTCTTGAAACTCTTTTTAAAAAAGTAATAAAGTGCTTCTATTCCGTTTCCGGAAAGAACATCTTCATAGCTCACATATCCTGCAAGGTTTCTGAATTTTTTTATAAATTCCATAAGTTCCAACTCGTTTTTATCTTTTACCGGAAAATCAACATGTCCCCCCTCACTTGTTACAGGCAGGTATATATCATACTCTCTATTGAAAACAAGTATACATTTTCCCAAACCCGTTCCAGCTCCGATGACGGCTTTTGTTGCTCCGGTAATTTTTTTTCCGGGTTTCATTTTAATGATGTCTTTTCTGCTTAACAGATTTACACCATACCCTATTGCTTCAAAATCGTTTATCAAAAATAATGATCCAAGCGAGGTTTTTTTAAGAATCCTTTTAACATTCACATTCAGTTTCAAATTTGTAAGTTTACAGCGGTTTCTTTTTTCAGGAACCGGTCCTGCAACACCGAAACACGCCCTTTTCGGAGAAATGTTATATTTCTCCTTAGCGTATTCGAGAACTTCATTTACAAACAGGGGAAAGGATTTTATCTCCCGAGTATTTATTTCAGCCGAAAACAGAAGAACGGGTTTTTTCTTTTTCACACCTGCTATTCCGAGTCTTGTTTTCGTTCCTCCAATATCTCCTCCTAAAACAAATTCAGAATATTCCTCCTTGTTGACCTTCTCGTAAGATTTTATAATCATTTCTCACACCGCTTTTTAATATTTTTACATTTCTAAATAAAAGTTTGATCACCTGTTTTTATTTTGAAGAAGCAACAATGCATCCATAATCCGATTCTAGAATATCACCTGTAGTTGCAAATGCTCTTGCTCTGCAACCACCGCAGATGTATTTGTATTTACACTTTCCACATGGACCTTTGAGCAATTCCCTGTTTCTCAGCTTTTCCAGAATTTCATTTTTTCTCCAGATATTTTCAAAACCATTTTCAAGCACATTACCTAACTTTATTGGAATAAAGACACAGGGCTGGACATCTCCATTATATTCTATGGAACAGTAACTCCTTCCTGCTCCACAGCCACCAATGAAATCGGCAAGCGCAATTGTTTTATCTCCGAGACTGATGTCAGCAAAATGTGTTGGAACGATAGGCATATTTCTGTCTTTAAATGCATGCTCTAAGCTTATTCTGGCATATGCAGGACATGTAGAGAAAACCCGCAATCCATCACTTTCGCATAATTTATCATAAAGGAAATTAAGCAATTTTTCCCTTTCCTCCGGTGTTATATCGTTTCTTTCTATCTCTCTTCCCCTTCTTGTGGGAATAAAGTTAAATGCAATAAAAGTATGTACTTTAAGCTTCTTTGCAAATTCTATCATATTCGGAACATCATCATAATTGAATTTTGTTACTGTTGTTGCTATACCTGTACATATTCCGGCATTTACAGAATTTTTTATTCCTCTAACCGTCCTTTTCCATGCTCCTTTAATCCCACGAAACTCATCATGTATTTTCGGATTTGAATGATCAAGACTTATCTCAACATAATCAATACCGATTTTTTTAAGGGCTTTTGCTGTTCTTTCATCTATTAGAGTTCCGTTCGTTGCTATGCTGACAAACATTTTCTTTTCCTTCGCATATTCTGCTATTTCAAAAAAATCCTTTCTCATTAAAGGTTCTCCCCCAGAAAAGGCAACAGCAACAACACCAGCCTTATCAAGCTGATCAATAACTTCATATCTTTGTTCGGTTGTAAGTTCATCAGGCTTTAGTTTACCCGCGCTCGCATAGCAATGTTTACATTTTAAATTGCACAGACTTGTATAATCCCACACAACAAGAAAAGGTGCAATCAATTTCTGAGGTATGGTTATTCCATATTCTGCAATGGATCGCAAAACCAGTTCAATCCCACGAAGATACTCATTTTTTATAAATTCTTTTATAATTTCATTCTTCTCTCCGCCAAAAACCTTCACAGCTCGATCTGTAAAAAAACCCAAAAATTTTGCATTGAATGATTCTTTCAAATTTTTAGGTCTTTTAATTCCGTAATGAACTTCCAGTGCATTTTTCAGTTTGCTTTCCCTTACCAGATACTTCAAAACCATTCTTGATACAGGATTTTCGAATAGATTTTTAAGTGGTGCTACAACATTTGCATTCAATTCACTGCTGTTTTGCATGTTTTCAACCCTTACAGGTCGAGACAGAGCAAGAATAACAGTTCTGTAAAAGGGTTTCCAGAATTTGTTTTTTCCTGATTTTTAATATTTTTTCTTTCAGAAAAGGTAAATGTTTTAAGATATTACTCATCTTCATATCGATTCGATACATAATAACATAATATACTTGTAATGCTTATAAATTTATGCTTTAACATGATGATTATATGAAAAAAAATGTTCTGGACCTGATCGGAAATACACCATTACTTCAATTAGATGATCATGTTTACGCAAAACTCGAATTTCTCAATCCAACAGGAAGCATTAAGGACAGAATGGTAAAATACATGATTGAATCAGCAGAGAAGAGCGGTGAACTGAAACCCGGTTGTACCATAGTGGAGGCAACCAGCGGTAATACGGGAATCTCTCTGAGCATGATAGCATCCATTAAGGGTTATAAAGTAAAAATATTCATGCCTGAGACTATGAGTGTTGAGAGGAGAAAACTCATGGAGGCGTATGGTGCAGAACTCGTTCTTACAGAAAATATGGATGAAGCTGTGAAAATGGCTGAGGAGTTGGGAAGGAATGAGGGTTATTTTTACCTTGATCAATTCAAGAACAAGAACAATGTTTTAACTCACAGATATACAACAGGACAGGAAATTCTTGAGGCTATGGACAGAATCGATGCTTTTGTTGCAGGTATCGGAACCGGAGGTACAATAATGGGTGTTGGTCAAGCATTGAGAGAGAGGTTTCCCGATGTAAAACTTATAGGAATTCTTCCAAAAGATAAACCAAACCGAATAGAGGGTATAGGGTGTTACTACAGAGATATTCTGAAAGAGGATTTTCTTGACAAGATTGTGAGAGTTTCGAATACCGAAGCCTTCTATACAGCCAGAGAACTGGCAAAAACAAAAGGTCTCCTTGTCGGTCCCAGCTCTGGTGCAAATTATTTTGTAGCAAAAAATCTGGAGTATGAAAGGGTTGTTACAGTATTACCCGATTCTGGAAGCAGGTATTTAAGCACAGGTTTATTTGGATAGATCGGTAAGCAAAAGGATCTTTTATCTATTATTGTATTTCAAGATAGAACAAAATCTGTTAGAAATAAACTTTATAAATTTTATCAATATTGTTATATCTATTAAGTAATGAAATGGTGCCTAGAAAATGGGATTGATAATAGAAATACCTGATAAAATAGCAAATTACAAACCAAATAAAGCAATTGTTGAAAAGCTTTCAAATTTAAACCTAGAAACCGTAGCAGAGAGATTTTACATAAAGGAAAGGCTGAAAGAAATATGCAATAATCCCGATACAGAAAAGAAATTCATAGCAGATTGTATAATCAGCGGATTGTGCAAAATAATTGAAGACTATTTGAATCAAACTTCCTTATCAATTGATAAATTTTTTGAAGAAACAAAAATGATCGATATTCCTGAAAAAATGAAAGAAGTGCTAAATGAGCAAGAAGAAATTCTATCATCCAAAGCATTGAGACTGCCTGATGATGAGAAAATAGTTGTAACAAAACTGTGCTATAAAATACCTGGATCAGGATATCCAGAAGATCCGGATGAAAATCATATGAGGTTCAATCTTGTCTGTTATAAAAAGTCAGAGATCAAGAAAATACCTGTTTATGAATACATAGACATATGTGGAGAAAAATACACATTACCAGTAGAAGTATTCATCGCACGCATGTCTAAAAAGTACTAAATTAATCCTTTTTCTTCAATTTTTTAATGGTTTCAAAAAAAATTTCATTCTCTATGGCAAGATCCAACAGATGCCAGTCTGAATCAAAATCTACAGACCTGGGTATTCCCTTTTCTGCAAGCGAAATTTCATAATAATACAATTTATTTAGCTCCAAAGTATGTTCATTTGTTGTAGAGAGTATTCGATTTTTTTCAACAGATGTTTTAGGTCTTTTATGTTTTTGAAGAATTTTCTCTTCACGCTCTTCTATTGCATTTTTTACCTTTTCTCTGTTCCATTTCAAATATCCCGCACACAATAAAGTGTCTATAATATCTTCCTTTTTTTCAGATGGTACTTTTATTACATATGACTCTACAGGGATTATCTCTTTCTCCCCTATACAAACCGTCAAAGGTTCTTTTTCAGAAAAACAATAAACATCTGTGTTGTCATAACTGAAATAAAGTGTATTCATTTCTAAAGAAATCGGTTTCGGAGCTAACTCTTCCAGAGAAGACATTCCAGTTTTATCAAGGATTCCCTTTATTTCTTTTGTTAACTGTTTGTGTTCACCCGTAAGAAGAATCTTTTCTATCATATATCTATACGAAAGCAACTGCTCAAGAATCTCTTCTACCCTAGAAATAGAGGGTCCCTCAAAATTAACGGTCAATGTAAAATTACCGTTGCTGTGAAGGATATCAACCTTCCCTTTTACATCTGAAAGCTTAGAATGGGCGACAATAACTTTATAACTCTTTAGCAGTTCAGAAACAGGTTCGAAAAGATTAGAATTTTCCAAACCATAGATTTCAAGATTTCCATTTTCATTCGAAATATCGAACTCAATAGTGATATTTCTTTCTTTTGGCTTTACGTATACAAATCCTATCTTATCTTGAAGATTATTCTGGATTTTAAACATTCTCTTCTTATCCAGATCAATATCTTCTTCTTTAAAATACTCTTCAATCTCTCTATCTTTTGAGATATCCACTTTTTTGATCTTGGGAGAAAAGGCAATTTCTAGGAATAATTCTTTCTTTTTATCCTTATTTTTAAAGAATCTGTGCTCATTAACCAAATACCAGTATTCTTCATAGATTTTCTCCGGTGTAAGTACATTTATCAAATCAAACTCAGATTTCAATAAAATTTGCTTTCTTTTTTCCGGATCTAAATATCTCTGGATTCTTCTCCATATTTTAATTTGCCTGTTCCTATCCCGAGATTTATAAAATTCTACAAACTTATCAAAATAATTATCGAGAATGTATTTCGGATCTTCAACCTTGGAAAAATCAAATTTTGAATGTTCAAGAAATTCTGATAGATTCTCTTTTTCAAATGTTTTTACCAGTCTATTCCAGACCTTTAATTGTCTTTCAGGCTTCAGGTTTGCATAAACCTCTTTCAATTTTTCTGGCATTCTCACGTAAAGAATCTCAGGCTTGATGTATCTGGTTACATCAAATTTCGCGAGTGCTACTAAATCCCTTTTTTTCTCATTTTCATGAAAGTTTATGAAAAATTCATATTCAGAGGAATCCGTGATATTATTGATAATTTCTTCCTGTATCCTTCCATCAGCTACCTCAAAAATCCTCTTAAAGGATTCATAATCATTTTCGTATATGGTTTTAAATTCCTTCAAAAACGGAACTGAATATCCATTTTCTATCCATCTAACAACCTCTTCTGGTGTGAGAATAAACCAAAGCTCTGTGTCAATTTTATATTGTAAACATATATCCCACGTCCATTCTTCAACTTCATGATCTATATCTTTAACAATGAAATGAGTTGCCAACAGCTCTTCTACATCCCAGCTATAAAGATCTTCCCCCTCTTTAATCTTCCATTTCAATTTATTCAACTTGTGCTTTACAGCATTGACTTTGTCTAAATAACTATAATTACCATAATCATCCTTTGGAAGAGCTTCTGTGTAGTATATTCTTGTCTCTTTTATTTTCTTAGCAATTATAGAGTTTTCAAGTTCCTTTTTGAACTCATCTTCATTATCGGTTATTTTTCTTGGTAAACCAATATTATATTCAAATCTCAGTATCTTTTCAATATCTGTTTTATCGAATCCTTTAATGAATGGATAATCCGTAAGATGTATCATATTCTCCCCTCTTTAGTCCAGGGTAAGTTTCTCTTTTTCAAACCGTATTTTTCCAAATCCGATCTTGGATGAATCTCGATAGTTGCTGAATAATAACCATTAGATACACGTTCTCTCTGAGTGATCATAATCCCATCTGTATCTTTATCTTCTAAATATTTTTCCACATCTCCTTCCAGAAGCATTTTTAAGGGTTTTATTTCCTGCCGCACCGAGAAGTAAAACGGACCCATGATTCGAGATTCTACAGAATCTATATCTCCTGGAAACGCATGATTTAACATAAAATACATGGTTTTGGCATCAAAAATGGCATTCTCTTTCATCACTTTTTCAAATTCTTTGCTTAACCTTGGTTCATTCTTTTCATATTTTATCGGTGATTTATTTTTTATATTATCCCAGAATCTGAATCTCTTTCTTCTTTTAACATGTGTATTAATTTTCCATACTACCGGATAGTTCTTCACAGGATGATAGTAGAAAAACGTTACTGAATGCTTTTCTTCAGAAGAATCTTCGTCAATTTTTTCTATATCAACTGTATTGAACAGAGGTGTTATCGGTCTTTTCTTGAGTTCTTCGTACAGCTTGTACAATTTCAGAGTTTGAGTGTGAATATCCACATCTTTTCCCCTTAATAAATTATATCTTGCATTTTCGATTATTTCTTCCCAATCTATAGGAGGTTCTTCCAGGGTTTCATTTAAGGAGTATACTTCTTCTACAAGCGTCCAAGGAGGAAATCCCGATTCTTTATCTATCTTTACCTCAATAAGAGGATGTTCTTCTGCAATATCTATTATCTTATACAAAGCCTTATTTACTTTGAAATCCTCTTCTTCTTCCCGCCACTCTGTCCAAGTCAACTTGCCTATATAACCTCTAATTTCATCTCCATACAAAAATTCCCTTTCTTTTTGCAGTTCTTTAAAAAGAGATTTTATTTCATTTATCATTATAAGGGAGAACTTTCACGTCTATAACATCCCTTGTTAGCTTTTTTAATTGATTATTGAATTTTTCATCACCTTCCTTAAGTATTTTTGAAGAATACTCTAACATTTTTTCATCGTAAAATGGTTCCTCGAGTAAAGGCAATACATCAGGAAGCTTTGCTGCCAAGTTGGTAATCATCCCAAATACATAATTCATATCTTTCCTGACCTGGGTAAACATTTTTACTGCTTTAGCTGTGATTTCTGTCAGACCAGCAACAGCGATTTTTCCTCCTATCATCTTCTCCAGTGCATCGTAGGTACCTTTAAGATGCGAATAAACGGTTTCAGCATTTTCTATAACGAGTACAAGCCCTTCATCGATAAGAATCTTATAGGCTTTTCGTAAATTTCTTATCTGTTTCTGTAAAGTCTCACCAGCCAATAACTCTCCTTTATAAGTATTCTTTTTAACTTCTTTCATTCTTTTTTGTTGTTCTAATTGTAATTTTTCTTTAACAACCTTCAAATCGGATTCGTCTATATAGTTTTCTGAGTTCAGTTCTTTGTTAATCCTTTCAATTTCCCTTTCCAATTGTTGTAGTTCCTTTTTATTGTCCTCTAATCTTTCCAAAAGTTTTATCTCCATATCGTAAAGCTCATTTATTCTTTGATTAGCAATAGAAACCTCCTGCTTAGCATACTTGATTTTTTCACCTAACTTGTTCTTTATTTCTCCAAGTGTTTTCACTTCTGCCTTTATTAGATTTTCTAAAACATTCTCATTTTTGGAAGAGAAAGATTTAATTCTAAAATAAAGTTTCTTAAAAAACCCAGGGTTCGATTCATCGTATAGATGTTGGAGCTTCTCTACACATAAATTCACATCCCTTTCAAAATCTTCACCGAGTTTTGCAAGAACACTACATTTTTCTTGATACTCCTTTGATTTTTCCGAATACACCTTTTCAATATCTCTGTAAAAACTTTCTCCATTTCCAACATATTCCGGAGCTTTAAAAATTTCCATCATAAAAACTAATTTTAAAGTTAATTTTTTAAGCCTTACACCGCAAAAATTCAACCCACCATAATAATTAACGATTTCGGTTCTCGAAATTATTTAATCTGGAAATGTGAATTTTTATACATGAAAAGATTTGTGATGACTTTCATTGTTGTATATATAGTATGGATATTCCTTATTCACAACCTCAATCCCGGGGAGCTTCTGATAGGAGCAGGGATTTCCGTAATGGCAACCCTCGTGACCTGGGAGTTCTTCACCGAAGAAAGACACAAAATGATATTTAATCCTTTAAACTGGATAAGGGCTCTGAAGTATCTTGTGATTTTTATCTATCTTGAAATTCTTTCACATATTGATGTTGCCAAAATGATAATAACCGGTAATATCAAACCTGCTATTGTGGGTGTAAAAACAAAGTTCAAAACAGATCTTGGAAAAACCATGCTCGCAAATTCTATAACATTAACTCCCGGAACACTTACACTTGAAATAGATAAAAATACACTTTATGTTCACTCTATATATTACAGATCAGATTATCAAATAGGAAAGCTTTTTGAAAAACACGGTTTAAAGGTGACAGGATGATAGAGTATCTTTTTGCCTTGGCGGGAGTTATGGTTATGATAAGGCTTATTTCCGGACCGAGTTTTGCGGATAGAATGATATCTACAGGAGCTTTGATAAATATAATCGTTACAATTATAGCTCTGGAATCCTTTAAGGTAGGAAAAGATTTCTACATGGATATTGCAATCCTTATGATTCTTTTATCCCTTGTGGGAACTCTTGCTATTGTAAGATATATGAGGGATAGTGATGTTTTTTGAAATACTTTCCACAGTACTGCTCTGGATATCGGGTATTTTTGCAATCTTGGGAGCTCTAGGCATGCTCAAATTTCCCGATATTTACACAAGAAGCCACGCTGCAACACTGATTTCCATGGGAGGTATGAGTCTTGCTTTGATTGCTCTGATACTTAGGGCTCCATGGAGTATACATTCTGCAAAGGTTTTCCTTGTGCTTATAATAAATCTTTTTTCAAATCCCACATCAACACATATAATAGCCAATACTGCATATAAATTAGGGATAAAACCCAAGGTTCTGGTGAGGAATGAATGGAATGGGAAAAAATAGTGGAAGAGAAAGTAAAAAAAATCATGAAGAGGAACAAAACCAGAATGCTTAGTCACGATTTTGATCACGTAAAAAGAGTTCAGAGATATGCTTTACTTATAGCGGAAAAGGAAGGGGGAGATAAAGAAATTCTTTCCATTGCAGCACTGTTACACGATATAGTGACTCAAAGAAATCCTGGAGAGGGAAATTTGCTTCCGAAAGGTATGCATGCAAAACTTTGTTCAGAAAAAGCCCGAGAGATTTTGGTTAAACTGGGCTATCCCAAAGATAAATTGGAAAAGGTATGTAAAATAATAAGCGAACATGAATGGTCTCAAAATATAGAAAGAAATTTAGAATCCCAAATATTGTATGAGGCGGACAAGCTTGACAGTGTTGGTGTGTTCGGTGCTTTGAGACATGCGTACGGAATAGCTGAAATAGGCATACCCCTTATTGAAGGAATAAGAAGAAGGTTTAAGGAAATCGAAAAGATAAGAACAACATACAGAACTAAAACAGGTAAAGAACTTTTCGAATCCAAAGTTAAACCTTACCTGGAGGTTTTCAAGAAAGCATTGAAGGAGGTAGAAGAATGATTTTGGAGATTTCCCTGATCACCTTGGCAATACTCTCTATTATTGCAGTAGAGCTTAGAGACCTTCTTCAGGCAGTTATAGTGATAGGAGCTGTTGATGCAGTTTTGGCCTTGGTCTTTCTGCTCATGGCTGCTCCTGATGTTGCAATCACGCAGGCTGCTGTTGCTTCGGCTCTGACAACATTCGTATTCATAGTTGCTATTTTCAAAACACGGAGGGAAGAAGAGTGAAGAAAAAAAGAATAGAAAAAAACAGAATTGCAGGATATACCGTATTAATTCTGCTTGCTGCGATTCTTTCAATTTCTGTAGTTTATCTTCCTGAATTTGGAAGTTTCCAGAATAAAAAGGTTGCTCTTTTTTACCTTAGGAATGGTCTCATTTTCACAGGCTCGGCAAACATAGTAAACTCTATTGTATGGGACTTCAGAGGCTATGACACAATGGGAGAGGAAACGGTTCTCTTTGCTGCCACCATGGGTGTGTTTCTCATAATAAGGAGGAAAAGATATGGATATAATCGTTAGAACGGTATCGAGAATACTATTCCCGCTTATAATTCTTATAGGCAGCTTTACAGCCCTTCATGGTCACCTTACTCCCGGCGGGGCATTTCCGGCAGGAGCAATAATAGCCACGGGTTTTGCTTTACTTGTTCTTGTTTTCAGTGAAGGTGATGTTGAGCATAAACTTACAAGAAATGAGCTAATAGATTTAAAAAGTGTGTCAGGAATTCTCTTGATAATTCTGATATTAAGTATAGGAGCTACTTTCAGAGAAAATTTGCTTTCAACCCAGATACCATTAAACATATGGAGTGGTGGATTTACACTTTTTTCCAATATAGCAGGAATGTTTATGGTGATAACCGCTATAGTACTTATAATATATTCAATGGTGAGGGAATAAAATGATACCGTATTTGATATCCACAATATTAATGATAATCGGATTTTATACAATCATGTTAAAAAACAATCTCATAAAGAAAATCATAGGACTGAACCTGTTTTCAAATGGAATACATTTACTCTTGATATCCATTGCATACAGAACAGGAGGCATACCTCCGATAATGGAAGATCTGAACTTCATAAGGTTTTCTTCTCTTGCTGTGGACCCTTTGCCTCAAGCATTGATACTCACATCCATAGTTATAAATTTTTCCGTAACAGCTGTGGCTTTATCCATAGCCATACTTCTTTATCGTGAATTCGGAACACTGGATATGAGAAAAATAAAAGAGTTATGGGGATAGTATGGCATACGGTTTCCTTCCTATAGGTGTACTTTTAGGAACTGCGTTCTTAATACCCATACTAAGCCTGAAAAATGATAAATTCGCAACATACACCGCATTTACAGGTTGTTTAGCAGCCATGATCATCACGCTGTCAATGGTTCCTCAGGTTGTTTCAGAAGGAAGAATTGTTTATCATATGGAATCGTGGAAAGCTCCCTTCGGTATAACTGTAGTTATAGATAATCTTTCAATTGTTCTTTCATTTCTTTCGATTCTCATAACTTTTCTTGTGATAATATTTTCCTATCGCTATGTTAAGGAAAGAAGGACAAAATACTATTCTCTTCTCTGCTTAGCTCTGGTAGGAGCGTTGGGCATGATAGTGACAGGGGATATCTTCAACATGTTCGTTTATCTTGAAGTCATGAGTGTGGCATCATATGCACTGATCGCATTCAACAAGGACAGACCAGCATTGGAAGCAAGCATAAAATATCTTATAATGGGTTCCCTAGCAACATCTCTTCTGCTTCTAGGAATAGCATTTCTTTACGGTATTACAGGCACACTCAACATGGCGGATATATCAGTGAAAATTTCTTCGATGACAAATCCTCTTGTAGGAATATCTTTTGGCCTTATCCTAACAGGTATGCTTGTTAAAGCAGGTCTTATACCCTTTCATGCTTGGTTACCGGATTCCTATCAGGCTTCTCCCTCACCAGTAAGCTCGATATTCGCCGGAGTCACAACAAATACAGGTATCTATGCGATACTGCGTGTAGGTTTTCTGGTTTTCAATTCCCATCATGCTTTATTATGGTTAATGACATTTTTGGGAGTGATATCCATGGTTGCAGGAGCCTTTCTGGCTCTGGTTCAGACAAATCTTAAAAGACTTCTGGGCTACTCCAGCATAAGTCAGATGGGGTACATAGCCATGTCTGTTGGTCTGGGCACATCTTTAGGCATAACAGGAGGAATCCTTCATATAATAAATCAGGCAATAATAAAAAGTCTGCTTTTTCTGTGTGCGGCTTTTATAGTTTATCAGACAAAAACTGATAATATATATGAGATATCAGGTCACTTTAAGTTTCAGCCTGTGGTTGCATATTCATTTCTGATAGGGGGTCTTTCTCTCGTGGGCCTTCCTTTGTTTAACGGTTTTGTAAGCAAGTGGTTGATATACATAGCAACACTTCAGATCAATCCGGTTCTTACAGTTGTGGCTCTCATGGTAACTGTTATAACCCTTGCATATATACTGAAAGCCTTTTATCTCATATTTCTTGGAAATGTCAAACCTGTTGCAAGCGAGAAAAAAATTCCCATAACAATGAGGATACCAATGATTACTCTGGTAATTCTCATAATCATTTTGGGAATAATGCCAAGTGCCACGATAAAACTTTCTGAAGCCATGACACTATCTTTAGAAAGAACAAAATATATAGCAGAGGTGTTGAGATGATTTACACACCTTATATAGGAAATGCCGTGTTGTTCTTCTTCATACTTTCACTTATAGGTTTGATTTTCTATTTTATAAGCAGGAAACCGCACAAAAAAGATAAAGAAAAGCAGACTATATATATCTGTGGAGAGGATATGAAACCAGAAAAACTCAACATACCACCCGAAACTTTTTACAGGTATCTTATAAATCTTTTTAAACTCAAAAAACTTCGGAAGTGGCATTCAGGAAATCTTAATGATTATTTATTATGGATACTTGCAGGTCTTGTTGCTGTTATAATAATCATGGTGATGTTGTGGTAAGAGAGACCATGTTCAGATTAATAGATAAAACAGTGAAGTATGCACAGAGAAAATCGCCCTGGATACTTCATCTTGATACAGGCGGTTGTAATGGATGTTCTATAGAGGTTTTTGCTGTGTTGAGCCCAAGGTACGATATAGAAAGGTTTGGTGGTTTGAGCAAAGCAAATCCCAGACATACGGATATACTCATGATAGATGGTGCAATAACAAAGAAAATCCGACCCCGTTTGGAAAGAATATACAGACAGATTCCAGAACCTAAGATAGTGATGGCGATAGGCTCCTGTGCAATATCCAAGGGTATATTCTACGATGCATATAATATAGATGGACCATTAGATAGAATAATACCTGTAGATGTTTACGTTCCTGGCTGTCCTCCAAAGCCTGAAGCCATACTTCACGGTGTAGTCAAAGCCCTTAAATTATGGGAAGAAAAATACAGTGTGTGAGAAAATGAAAGTTCTCGGTATATGCGGTTCTCCAAGGAAAGATGCAAACACGGAGATCGCTTTAAGAGAAGCTCTCAAGATTATCGAAGAACAGGGAATAGAAACCGAGCTTGTCACTCTGGCAGGAAAGAAAATAGAGTTCTGCAATCATTGCAATGCATGTAAAACAGGTCCCTGCCCCATAAAGGATGATGTTCCGGAAATTCTGGAAAAAATGGTTTCATCAGATGGAATAATAATCGCATCTCCGACCTATTTCGGAAATGTTACAGCTCAACTAAAGGCTTTAATGGACAGAACACTTCCACTGAGAAGACAGGGAATGAAGCTTAGAAATAAAATTGGTGGAGCAATAGCAACAGGGGCAACCAGAAATGGCGGGCAAGAACATGTATGCTCAGCAATACATAACTTTATGCTTTTGCATGAAATGATTGTGGTTTCTGATACAGTCACAGCACACTTTGGTGGAATAGCTCTTGGAGGCCATGAAGAGAAAGTTGTACTTTCGGATGAAAAGGGTCTTGAAACTGTAAAAAATTTAGGCAGGAGAATTGCAGATCTGCTTAATTCACGAAGGTTTGACAAATGAAACTGAGACTTCTGGGAAAGGTCTATAAGAAGCAGGGAAAAGCGGTTTTTGTTAAGGTTAAGAAGAAAGACTTCATGAAGGTTATGGAAAAAATCCACAGAAAAACTCAAGGAAGAATCTCCGCCATAACAGGATATGATAACGGAAAAAATATAGAACTGATTTACACCTTTCTTCTTGAAAGGTATATTCTGAATGTAAAGATCGAAATAAACAGAAAAAATCCTTTTATACAATCCATCTCTTCGCTCTTTCCTGCAGCGGAGATTTACGAGAGAGAGAACTTTGAGATGCTGGGTGTGAGATTTGAGGGAAACAAAAATCTGAAGAAGATACTCCTGGATAAAGCCTCGCCCAAAACACCTCTCAGAAAAGGAGGGAAAATATGAATGAAAAAAAATCTCAGAACAGAAAGGAAACATGTAAAGGATATGTTTTGCCCATAGGACCTCAGCACCCCATGTATGTGGAAGCCGAAAATTTAATGCTTCACCTTGATGGAGAGACCATAGTGGATGTAGAGGTGAATATAGGATATATGCACAGAGGAATAGAGGAACTCATGCAGAGAAGAAACTATATCCAGAACCTATATCTTGCAGAAAGAATATGCGGAATATGCAGCGGTGTACATACAGTAACATACTGTCAGTGCATAGAGAATCTTATGGGTATAGAGAACATACCCGAAAGAGCAAAATATATACGTACGATAATTCTCGAACTTGAAAGAATACATTCCCACTTTCTTTTTCTCGGTGTACTTGCATATGAACTCGGTTTGGATACTGCATTCATGTACACATGGCGGGATAGGGAATATGTAATGGACATCCTTGAGATGATATCTGGAAATAGAGTGAACTACAGTATGCCAACGTTTGGTGGTGTTAAGAGAGACATTCCGGACTCAAAAATACCGGAAATATTGAAAAAACTCGATTATCTGGAATCAAGAGCAAAATATTACGCAAAGGTGTTTCACTCCGATATGCTTATTCGAAAAAGAACCACTGGAAAAGGAAAACTATCAAAAAATTTTGCAGAAAAATATTCAATAGTTGGTCCTGTTGCAAGAGCTTCTGGTTTAAAAATAGATGTGAGAAAGGATATGCCCTACTTGCTTTATGATGAGTTGGACTGGAGGATCGTGACAAAAAGAGAGTGTGACTCGCATGCAAGAATTATGGTAAAAGTCTATGAGATTCTCGAATCCGTAAGGATTTTGAAACAATGCTTCAGGAAAGTTTCCAAAACAGAAAAAAATTTAAAAATCAAAGCACCGTTAAGAGTAGAACCGAACGAGGCTCTGGCGGTGACAGAAGCCCCCAGAGGCGAACTCCTTTACTATGCGATCTCCAACGGAACGGATGTGCCCGAAAGAATAAGAGTAAGAACACCCACTTTTGCGAATATAGTGAAATCCATACCTGAAATACTTAAAGGTGAACAGTTAGGAGATTTGCCCGTGATAATTGCATCTATGGATCCGTGCTTTTCTTGCTGTGACAGGATAACACTTCTGGATGTGAACACAGGTGAAGTAAAATCTCTGGACGGAAGTGAATTGAGAAGAATGGGTGAAAGAAAATGATATTCGAATCCATGATATATCCCGGAGCTTTTTTTGTGGTTTTCATGAGTCTTCTTTATTCCGGAATACTGAGAAAGCTCTCAGCAAGAATGCAGCACAGAATAGGACCGCCAATCTGGCAGCAGTTTTTTGATATCATAAAACTTCTCCATAAAGAAGATATACGACCTGAGCAGGCAAAAATGGGTTACACTTTTTGGCCTTTCATAGCAATGATTTCAGTTCTGATTTCGTGTTTACTCACGCCTATAGGCGGTACTATACCGCTAGGAAGCTCCGATACCATAATTCTGATATATTTTCTCATATTCGGGTCTCTTGCTCTATATCTCTCAGGTTTTTCCTCTTCCAATCCTTTTGCAGTGGTGGGGGCAGTAAGAGGTGTGATTCAGATGATAGGATATGAATTTCCTTTTGTGGTTTCTATTATAGTGACACTCCTCGCTACGGGAAGTATCTTCCCTGCAGATGTAAATTCTTACCAGACTGTTCACGGTTGGTTTGCTTTCAGTTTTCCCTTTGCTGCTTTAGCCTATTTTATTTCCGTGCTTGCTAAAATTGAAGTTCCGCCTTTTCACATACCAGAAGCACATCAGGAGATTGTTTCTGGATATTATACAGAATATACAGGAACGAGACTCGCAATGATAATGCTCACCCACTCCCTCAAACTTTTTGCTTTAATATCCATAGGTATAGCTTTTTTCTTTGGTGGTTCTACCTCAATACTCGAATTTTTGATAAAGAGCATGATTCTTCTTTTTCTGATATCCCTCTCACGTGTGGTTATGGCAAGGTTTAGAATAGATCACGCCATGAGGTTTTGCTGGATATTCGGTTTTGTTGCATTCATAGATCTGATAAGGGTTTGTTCATTTTTTTAAACGATTGATATCCGCTCTTGTTATTATTCCAACAATTCTTTTACCGTTCCTTACAAGAACGGCATTGGTTTTTTCTAATATCCTCTTAATAGTATCTATAGACTCGTTTTTATCCACCTTTGGCATCGGTTTTTCCATCACGTCTTCTACTCTTTCTTCTTTTAATTCAGATATGGTTTCGTGTCCCTTAAAGAGATATTCATATATCATCATTTCATTTATGCATCCTATATCCTCATTATTCCTCATTACAGGAATTTGAGCTATTTTATGTTTTTTCATGAGTTCGATTGCCCTTTTCATGGTTTCTCCCGGCTGAACGTACATCAGATTTGACTGCATAACATCCTTTGCTTTTATATTTCTGATCTTTATTTCTTCCTCTTTTTCTAATATCTCAAATATCCTTTTTACACTGCTGTATGTTGGTTCTTCCTTTCCTGCTTCCAATCTTTCTATAAAATCAGCGGATAAACCTGTTTTTACAGCAAGTTCAGCAATAGAAATTCCCAGAGCCTTTCTTTTTCTCTTTACCTCTTCAAGTGATGGCAGCATATTTAGTTTTTAGAGAAGTAAAAATATAAATTACATAAACTCCTTTGCATCTTCTAGATGCTGTTTTATTTTCTTGTAATATTCTATTGCTGCGTTTTCCAGACTGAGACTCTTATCTGACTCTTTCGACTTCCTTTTTCTAATCTCAACAAAAACAGGATAGTTAACGGCTTCTCCGACCACAAGGCTTGTTCCCACACGAAGGGATGAGATTTGTTTTAATACAGAACTCGTTATACCTTCAGATGATTTTCCTATGTGATCGAGATCATACGGATTTGTTATTCTCAGAATGAAATGGGTATTGCATTGAGAGAGAACGGTTGTGGAGAGCTGAATAGGTCTTTGAGAGATCAGGCATAAAGAAGATCCGAATTTCCTTCCTTCCCTCGCTATGGTTTGAAGGATGCCTCGAGAAACTGCTTCTTCCTTTTTTGTTTTTTCAGGCGCGTACTGATGTGCTTCTTCCAAAATAAGCAGAAACGGTGGTATTATTCCGTTCTTTCTTGCACTAAAGAGCTTTGAAGCGAGATATTCAACAATCATCTGCTTTTTTCTTAAATTGGTGGATTCTGAAAGGTCTATTACCGAAAGACCTCCCTGTCTTGCGAGTTCGCTGAGTTCTGGATAATCAGCAACACCGAATATTCCCATATACCTCAGATCCTCAAGACTTGTTATAAGCACTTCCTTTGTTTTTGCTGCAATATCGCTCTCTTCTATTTTTGTTATGAGATCGCTGATACCGTAATTTCTATGTCCCATGCTTCTTATAACCCTGAAAAGCTCTCGAATCTGTGCATCTGAAGGCTTTCCGAGAAATTTTGTCATTTCATGCAGAGAAAGATTCGGTATACCTATCTGGATTTCCGAAACAGGAAAAACCTTTGTGAATTTCGAGAATTGCGGATCTTCGGCAAAGCAGGTGTATTCACCGTGAGTGTCTATAACTATCACGGATATCTGCCCTTCTTCTGGTTTTCTGCTGAGGAGTTCCTCTATTATTACAGAGGTCAGAAACGATTTTCCCGCACCGCTTATCGCAAGAATTGCGATATGCTTTTGTAACAAGCGCGTCAAGTTTAATTTAACATCTATATCATGGTGGAGAAGCTTGCCTATGTGCAGACCTCTTTCATCCAGACCGAAAAATCTAACAAGAATCTCCTTTTCAGGATAAAACACACTATCTCCAGGGGATGGTGGAAGCAGGGAATCCGCAAAACCGTTTCCTGTAAAAACACCGAGAATATCAACATCCGCAACCAGATATTCCCAGTCCTCTACCGGAAAGATGTCCCTTAAAGGTTTTCCTGAGCTTTCATATTCCTTTACGGATTCCGGTCTCGTGAAGTATCTGTTGGTTTTGAAAACATCGGAAACTCTCCCTATGAGCTTTCCTTCTTCTGTATTGAGCTGAACGAACTGACCCCTTTTTACAGTTTTACCTTTATCTATTACAAAAGAAAATTTTCTTGTGGATGGTCCATCAGGTGTGGAAACAACAATTCCACATTTTTCCATTTTTGAAACACCTCATAATTAGTTTATGTTTAAAATCTTATAAACTTAGAAAACTTTTAATCTCATTATGAACCAGCTCAAATTTGTGACAGGAGAAGCAGCGCTTCTTGCAGGGAAAACCTTAGTGATATCCGATCTGCACATAGGTATTGAGCATGAATACAGACAAGCAGGCATAAGCATACCCTCCCAGCTTGAGGATATGCGAAAAAGACTGGAAAAACTTATAAAAGAGACAAAACCTGAAAAGCTTATCCTGCTTGGTGATATCAAGCACAAGGTTCCAGGAACAAGCTTTCAGGAGGAGAAGGAGATTCCTGAGTTTTTTTCATGGCTTTCTGGAAAAGTGCCTGTAGAAATCACCCCCGGCAATCACGATCCCGGAATAGAAAAAATGCTTCCTTCCGGCATAGAACTTCATCCAACCTCGGGATTTCTCGATGGAAGCTTCTATTACAGTCATGGACATACCTGGCCTAAAGAGGAATTTTTCAAAGCAAAATACATAATAACAGGTCACGTGCAACCACAGATAGAATTCAGGGACAGTCTGGGCTATAGATGGACGGAAAAGGTCTGGGTTATTTCCAAGCTTAAACTTCAGGCTGTAAAGAAAAAATTCAGGGTATGTGAAACAAAAAATTTACCTGAACTTATTATTATGCCGGCATTCAACAGATTTTCTGGGGGATATTCCCTGAATTCCTGCGAAGCCAAGGAAAGAAAGAGAGCCTTCTCAAACCCGATCACATCCCTTACTGATATGAATAAAGCAAAAATCTACCTTCTGGACGGGACATATCTGGGAGAGTTAGAAAGCCTTACCCAGCAACCATTTCCATAACAGCTTCTTTTATCATAATATTTCAACAGTGGTTATTTTACAAAATTTTTCTATCACCGTGATAGAATTTTTTCATATTTTGGCTGGGAAAAGGAAATAGAACATGCAAAGTGACAGGCTATCAAAATTTTTCCTCTCATAAATAAATATTCTGACAATATTGATTTAAAGATTTCCACCAGTTATTATTTCATTTATCTCTTCAACCCAGCTTTTATCCAGTTCGTTGCTCCCTTCTTTTTGTATTGCCCAGCATCCATAACCCATTTTCCCTTCAACCTCATGACCTGTTAAAATATGCGCCTCTAATCCTTTATCTCCTTCACCTTCCAAAATAAATACAGCAGTTTTTACGTTTTCTAAAATTCTATAACCTTCTCCATTAGTTTTAATATGATTTCTTTCTTCTGGTCTGATCCATTGAGATGATTAACACAAATCCTGCAATCAAAATTCCTATCAAGATTATAATAATTTTGTTTCTCATCGTAATTCCACTCGTATTTTTGATTTAAAATCCTTTCATGAGCCCGGGAGGATTCGAACCCCCAACCTCTCGGTCCGAAGCCGAGCGCTCTGTCCATTGAGCTACGGGCCCCAGATAAAAATAATTTTCTGATAATCCTTAAAATATTTCGCCAAAAACCGGAAGAAACTCATTTTTAAATCCCTCTTCCGAAATATTTACTCGGACAGGGCTAGGCTGGGGTGTTAGGCGTACCCTGTAACCGCAAACCGTCTTACGGCGGAGCCGAAGCCTGAGGGCGACAGGGTTTCATTGCAAGGTCCCGGTCCTTTAACCATGAAATTCCGTCCTTCAGGATCGCTGCTGCGGTGAACCGGGTCAGGTGCGGAAGCAAGCAGCCCTAAGCCGTGGCAGCGGTGCTTGAAGGGTAGCGGAATTGAGGAGAAGGCCGGTTAAACCCTGTGATGAAATCCTGTCCACCGAAGGTGTGCCCTGTCCTTTTTATTTTTCATAAAAAAGCTTTTCAGCAAATCTCTTTGCGTTTTCCAGTATTTCTTCTTCTCCAGGAACCTTTCTACCTTCCATTAAAATTTTTCCATCTACTATAACCGTGTCCACACATGAAGAATTTGCTGAATAGATTATGTTTGAAATCAGATTATGGTTTGGAACAAGGTCGGGTCTGTTAAGATCTATCAGAATGATATCTGCAAGCTTACCCTCTTCTATTTTGCCTGCATTTATTCCCAGAGCCTTAGCGCCATTTTCCGTTGCCATTTTGAATATTTCATTAGCAGGAGCTGATGTCTGGGATACATGGTGTTTGTGCAACAAACTTGCAAATTTCATGGTTTCAAACATGTCCAGGTTGTTATTTGATGCACAACCATCTGTGCCTAAAGTTATGTTCAGACCGAGTTTCTGCATGTAATGGTAAGGCATGACCCTGCCTACGGAAAGTTTCATGTTGGAAACAGGACAGTGCGCTATAGTTACATCGTGTCTGGAAAGTATTTCTATATCCTGATGCGAAAGCCAGACGCAGTGCGCAGCTATAACCTTTCCGTTCAGCAAGCCTATTTCCTCCAGAAATTCTACGGGTGTTTTCCCTGTTTTTTTGATAAATTCATCGTTTTCCTTTTTGGTTTCAGAAACATGTATGTGCACAGGCAGATCATTTTCTTTCGAAAAATCCACGCACCATTCCAAGCATTCTTTAGAAACAGCATAGACAGAATGCGGATTCAGGCAAGGTTTTATCCTTTCGCTCTTCAGGTTTCTCAAAAGCCTGAAAAATCTTTCCTGTCTTTTTATTTCTTTTTCCCTTTTTTCAGGATTATTGAGATCCAAAAATACAGGTCCCATCATCGCTCTCATTCCACACTCCTCCACAGCTTTGACCGCACCTTCCTGAAAGTGATACATATCGTTAAATGCCACGGTCCCGGATTTTATCATTTCCAGGCACGCCAGCTTCGTTCCCCAGTATACAAACTCCTCGTTAAGCCTTGCTTCCACAGGCCATATCTTTTTTTCCAGCCATTCATGCAATGGCATATCATCCGCATATCCGCGAAACAGGGTCATTGCTGCATGGGTATGGGTGTTGATAAATCCAGGCAGAGCAGCCTTCCCAGAACCATCTATAATCCTATCAGCTTCAAGAATTTTTCCTGTTTCAGAAATTATATTATCTTCTATATAGATATGGGTTCTTTTATTTCCCAAAAGAACATTCTTTATCAAAATGCTCATAATTTTAAGTTTTGGAATTTCAAGTTTTTTAAATCCTTCTTTTAATACCTATCAACATGACCGTAAAAAGAATGACCGCAAAAAAGGTAATGATAAAGCATCTCGTTAATGGAAAATGGGTAAAGAGCAACGGAACAGAGCCGAGTTTTGTAGTTACAACTTATGGAGATAAGGTATCCCGTGCAAGAATTCTCGGAACTGTTGTTGCAAAATTCATTTCCGAGGATGAGAGTTACGGTACGATTACCATAGATGATTGTACAGAAACCATAAGAGCAAAAACCTTTACAACTGTAAAACCCATAGAGGAATTCAATGTGGGTGATGTGGTTGATGTTATAGGAAGGGTGAGGGAATATAACGGAGAGATATACATAATGCCTGAAGTTATAAGAAAGGTTGATGACCCGAATTTTGAACTGTTGAGAAAGCTTGAAATAGCTAAGACGATACAGGAAGCAAAGACGCTAACCTGTAAAGAGGAAAAGCGGGAGGAGAAAAAGCAAATGGATATAGAAACACTGAAAAAGGAAATTCTAAAGTTTTTGGAAACCGCTTCCGATGCTGTCGATATATCATCAATCTTTGAAAACTTTCAGGCACCAGAAACCATGATAGAATCTGCAATAAATTTGCTGCTCGATGAAGGCATATGCTATGAGCCGGTGCCCGGTAAAATAAAAAAAATATGATTTTTGGGTGAAAAGCAATGGAAGCTCCTGAAACAGAGGAAAAGAGAAATGAAATGGTTGTAAGGTTCAATGAATTTTTGAGAAAAAAATATTATCAGGAGCTTGTAAAAGCTGCAAATGAAGATAAACCTTTAGTTGTGGATTTCGGCATTCTGGAAAAATTCAGCTGGGAAATGGCAGAGACTCTGCTCAACAATCCCGATTTCTTTCTCGATATTGCACAGGAAGCTTCTGAACAGATAGAACTCCCCTCTCCGGTTAAGATAAGATTTTTCAATTTACCAGAACTCACCAACATAAGGGATCTCAGATCCTCCCATATCAAAAAATTCATATGCATTGAAGGTGTGGTCAAAAAGGCATCTGAAATAAGACCGGAAATAGAAGAAATTATATGGGAATGTCCGGAATGCGGAGATAGAATAAGCAAACCCAGAGAGGGTACATATATTGGAAGACCATCTTCATGTGAATGTGGAAACAGAAAGGGTTTTATTGAGGTGGATAGAAAACTGGTAGATACGAGATGGATAGTGGTGGAAGAGCCGTTCGAGCTTACAGAAGGAGACAGACCGTCACAGATAACGGTTCTTCTTAAAGAAGATCTTGTTTCCCCTGAAGGAAGGAGAATGACGGACCCGGGAAACAGATTGAAGATAACAGGTATACTTAGAGATGTGCCGAAAGGTAAAATTTACTCCGCAAAACTAGATTTTTTCATAGAGGCAAATCATGTGGAGCCTACAGAAACGGAATGGCATGCTATAGAAATAACCAAGGAAGATGAAGAGCTCATAAAGAAACTTGCAAAGGACAAAAAAATATATGACCATCTTGTAGATTCATTAGCTCCATCACTCTACGGTCTCAGGGAAATCAAAGAATCCATAATTCTTCAACTTTTTGGTGGTGTTCCGCGTTCTTTAAGTGACGGAACGTATATAAGAGGGGATATCCATATCCTGCTTATCGGAGACCCTTCTTCAGGAAAATCTCAGCTTTTAAAACTTGTTCCGGAAATAGTCCCTCGGGGCAGATATGTTTCAGGTAAAGGTGTAACAGGAGCAGGACTCACAGCAACTGTTACAAGGGATGAGCAGTTTATGGGTGGATGGGTTCTTGAGGCAGGTGCTTTGGTTCTTGCAAATAAAGGTCTGCTTTCTGTAGATGAATTTGAGAAGATGAGTCAGGAGGATCAGGTTGCTATGCACGAAGCACTGGAACAGGGAACTATATCTATAGCAAAAGCTTCTATAGTTGCAACTCTTCCTGCAAAAACCTCGGTTTTGGCAGGAGGAAACCCGAAATTCAGCAGATTCGATCCGTATCTACCTATAGCAAAACAGATAACCATTCCGGAGACACTCCTATCGCGATTCGACCTCAAATTTGCTTTAAGGGATCAACCTCATGTGGAAACAGATAAACTCGTTGTTGAACACATGCTCAAAACAAGAGAAGATGAAAATTTCGAGGGCGCAAAACCAAAACTTGATCCGAAATTCATAAGGAAATACATCGCCTACGCGAGAGAACACTGCAAACCCAAGCTCACGGAAGAAGCCGGAAAGATACTGAAAAACTTTTACATAAAAATGAGAAAAAAAGCTCAGAGCGGTGGTGCGATACCCATAACTTTGAGACAGTTCGAGGCATTAATAAGGCTTGCAGAAGCCTCAGCAAAAATACAGCTCCAGGACAAAGTGAGAAAAGAGGATGCCCAGAGAGCTATAAGACTCATGAAGTATTCTTTACACCAGTTGGGTTTCGATCCAGAAACCGGTGAAATAGATATAGACAGAACCGAAGGAGGGGTTTCCTCTTCTGAAAGGTCAAGGATAAGAATAATACTGGATATAATAAACGAACTTTCACAAAAGAGGAAGGAAATTCTCATAGAGGATATAAGAAAACGTGCAAAGGAAGAAGGCATAGAGGATGTGGATGAGGTAATAGAAAAGCTCAAAGCCCAGGGTCTTCTATTCGAGCCAAGTCCGGGATATGTGCAAAAAGTGTAATATGCAAAAACTTACCGGCACAATTTTTTATATCTTTCACATTCTCTTTGTTCCAGTTCACTACCCGGCTTGAATTCAAGTATTGAATGAAACTTTTCGGTAATTTTAACACCATTTAAAAGAAACACATTGAGCAGGCCAAACTCTTCGCATGCTCTGAAAAAGGCATCGGTCACTGCACAGGCAGCTCCTTTGCCATAAAAACATGTTTTTTCTTCAGCAGACCAAACAATTTTTTCTCTTCTCTTTCCCACAGGCTGATAAGATCTACATTGTTATTACCTTCATAGCGACAAAGAAGAGGATCCCTTTTACCCCCTGGATGTATAGCTATTCCTTCTTTCGCAGCTATTTCATACAATAGCGTGTGTGAACACTCTAGGCAATTTATTCCGTAATTAAAATCAATGAAATTTTTCATTCCATATTTCTTAGCCAATTCTCTTGTTCTTTTTATAACTTTGCTGTTATTTCCATACTTTTTAATAAGATCTATTCCTTTCGGTAGTTTATAGACTTTATCATCGACTACAAGCAATGCTTCTCCCTCTTTGATACATAAATCCTTTGGCATTTGATTCTTTTTATGTTTTTTTGTTCTGAAAATAAAAACCTAAAAATTTAAGAATACTTCAGAATTTCTGTATTATATGAGCAAAAAGAAAAGGGAAAAAAACAGAGTTCAAGAGCTGAAAAAGGAAATCGAAAAGAGAAATGAAAAAATTCGTGAGCTTGAAGAAAAACTTTTATACCTTCGAGCTGAATTTGAGAATTATAGAAAATATATAGAAAAGGAAAAGAAACACATGATGGAAGAAGCAAAAGAGAATATTATAAAAAGCATACTTCCTGTTATAGATGACCTCGAACGCGCGGTTGAGTCTTTAAGTGATGAACAGAGCAAGAATGGGATAGAAATGATACTCAAAAACTTTCTCAAGATTTTGGAAGGCTACGGCTTAAAAAGAATGAACTGTTTAGGAAACAAGTTCGATCCGAACTATCATGAAGCTGTTATGAGTGAAGAATCCGATAAAGAGGATGGAACCGTTTTGGAAGAATTTCAAAAAGGCTATATACTTGGCTCACGGGTCATAAGGCACGCCAAGGTAAAAATCGCAAAAAATAAAAATACTTGAGTAATAATTATGTTTGTCTTAGATAAATTCCTTCTCATGATTGCTTCAAAGCTAAATACACCTCTTCGGGAGGTGATGGTTTATGGTTGAGGAAAAGAAACAGGCAAAAAAAGAGAAGATTATAGGTATTGATTTGGGCACCTCAAACTCTCAGGCTGCTGTTCTGATAGGAGGTAAACCCACCATAATTCCCTCAGCTGAAGGCGCAACTGTTGCCGGAAAAATGTTTCCCTCGGTTGTTGCTTTTACAAAGGACGGTCAGATTCTCGTTGGTGAGCCTGCAAGAAGACAGGCTGTTTCCAATCCAGAAGGAACGGTTATAGGTGTTAAGAGAAAGATGGGTACCAACTACAAATATAAGATTTTTGGAAAGGAATATACACCTCAACAGATTTCTGCCTTTATTCTTCAGAAAATAAAAAGGGATGCAGAGGAGTTTCTGGGAGAGAAGATAACCAAGGCTGTCATAACCGTTCCTGCATATTTCGATGATAATCAGAGAACGGCAACAAAAGATGCAGGAAGAATTGCAGGTCTCGAGGTTGTCAGGCTCGTGAACGAACCAACAGCAGCGGCAATGGCCTACGGTCTTGATAAAGAGGGGGAAGAGCATAAAATAATGGTTTTCGATTTCGGCGGTGGAACTCTTGATGTGACAATCATGGAATTCGGTGATGGAACGTTTACGGTTCTTTCAACATCCGGAGATACCCAGCTCGGTGGAAAAGATATGGATGAGGCTCTGATGAAGTATATAGTGGATGAGTTTAAAGCCAAGGAAGGAATAGACCTGAACAACGATGACATGGCAATGCAAAGGATAAGAGAGGCAGCAGAAAAGGCAAAAATAGAGCTATCAACCGTGCTTGAAACCGAAATAAATCTCCCTTACATAACCGCCACCAAGGAAGGCCCGAAACATTTATCCATGAAGATAACTCGGTCCCAGCTTGAAAAACTTGTTATGCCGATAATAGAGAGATGCAAGAAGCCTATGGAACAGGCCCTGAAAGATGCCAAATTAAGCAAAGAAGATATAGATAAGATAATCCTTGTTGGAGGTCCCACAAGAATGCCGATAGTGCAGAGGTTTGTTGAGGAGTTCATGGGCAGAAAGGTTGAAAGGGGAATCGATCCCATGGAGTGCGTTGCCATGGGTGCTGCAATTCAGGGAGGTATACTTGCAGGAGAGATTAGAGATGTTGTGCTTTTAGATGTTACTCCGCTAACCCTTGGAATAGAGACCTTAGGAGGTATAATGACACCGATAATAGAGAGAAACACCACGATACCCGTGAAAAAGAAAAAGATATTCACCACAGCCTCTGATTATCAGACCGCGGTAACAATCCATGTTCTTCAGGGAGAAAGACCGATGGCAAAGGACAACACAAGTCTGGGTATGTTCAACCTTGAAGGCATCCCTCCGGCTCCAAGAGGCGTTCCGCAGATAGAGGTAACATTCGATATAGATGCTTCGGGTATACTTCACGTCTCTGCCAAGGATTTAGGCACGGGCAAGGAACAGAAGATAACCATAACCGCATCCACAAAGCTTTCGGAGGAGGAAATACAGAAAATGATAGAGGAAGCAAAAAAATACGAAGAAGAGGATAGAAAGAAAAAACAAGAAGCGGAAACGAGAAACAATGCCGATACACTTATCTACACCACGGAAAAAATGCTTTCAGAGCTCGGAGATAAGATTTCCCGGGAACAGAAAGAAAAGATAAACAAGGCATTGAAATCCCTGAAAGAAGCTCTGGAAGGAAAGGATATTGAAAAGGTAAAGAAGGAAATGGAAAATCTGCAAAGGATTCTGGGAGAGGCAGGAGCTTCTCTTTACCAGAAAGCAAACTTAGGAAATGAATCTGCAGCAAAATCAGAAAGCGAAAGAGAAAAATCAGCAAAGGATGATGAAAAAGTCGTTGATGCGGAATACAGGGTTGAGGATGAAGAAAACAAGCAGTAGCAGATTCATTTAAACTCTACTTTTTTGCACTTATATTTTAATATTACTTGATGTTCAAAAATAATACTATGTGTTTTGCCCTTGAGGGAACGGTTCTGAAAGCTGAGAAAGGAAAAGCGGTTGTTGATTTCGGTGGGGTAAAAAAAGAGGTGAATTCTGAGTTTCTAGAAGTAAAGGAAGGGGAGAAAGTTCTGGTATTCAATGGAATTATCATAGAAAAGGTGTGAGCATGGGTTTTCGGATCCTGCCTATAGAAAATAAAGAACTGTTTCTGCGATATGCTGTACCCTGTGGAGAGGTTCTGGTTAAAAGAGGTGAGTTAAAGAAAGAGTTTTTACAGACACTCCATGATTCCGTTATATACAGGCAGGACATAGATTTGCCTGTGGAAAAATTCTTTCCGGTTGCTTCCAGAATGTGCAGTATTCTTGCCAGAAGAATGGGAAAGAGAACTATAGATGATGAGGTTATTCGTAAATATTTCCTTATAGAACATGAAAAGGCAATACTCTGGAGAAGGCAGATTAAACCAGATATCAATGTAAAGGAATGTCGTGTTTATCCAGGACGAGTGATAAAGGTGTATTCTGATAATGCACTGGTGAAAACTCCTTTAGGAGAAGTAATGCTTAGAACGGATTTTGTAAAGAATTTAAAACCGGGAGACTGGATAACCAAACATTATGATTATATCACGGAAAAAATAAAAACAAGCTATATAAATAAAATGTTGAGAAGATGAAAAGTAAAGAAGTCCGTGGAACGGTTTTAGCCTTGCTAACAGCTCTGGTCAGCGGTTTGGCAATTCCTGTAAATAAAATATTTGTTATCAAGCTCGATCCTGTGGTTTTTACAGCTGTAAGGGCGGTTATAATAGGAACAGTGTTTCTTGCTTTATCTCTTATAACCCGAAGCTTCAGAAAGCAAAGCCTGACCAAAAACTGGAAGTACCTTGCCTTAATTGCAATAATAGGAGGTTCCTTTGCCTTCATGCTGTTTTTCACAGGTCTGAAGCTCACAACAGCTGGAAGAGGAGCGTTCCTGCATAAAACCCTGCCTCTGTATGTGAGCATTTTTGCATTTTTCCTTCTCAAAGAGAACATTTCCAAAAAACAGCTCTATGCCATGATACTCATGTTTTTGGGCACGATTGCGATATTCTCAGCAAAGATAAATCCAGCAGAATTATGGATGAATCCGCAGTTAGGAGATATTCTCATAATATCGGCTACAATCATGTGGGCTTTGGAGAATGTTATTGCCAGAAAGGCCATGATAAACGGAGAGGAAAACTTTGTGATTTCCTTTTCAAGGATGTTTTTCGGTGGACTTATACTTTTCGGTGTAGTCGCGCTAACAGGCAGGCTTGACGTTCTTACAGGCATGACCCCTCAGCAGTGGATGAGCATATTTATCTCCACAAGCATCCTTTTCTGTTATGTTCTCTTCTGGTACTGGAGTATAAAATATATAAATGTTTCAAAAGCAGCGGTTTTGCTTCTTCTGGCACCGGTGGTTTCTTTAATTCTTGGTGTGGTGTGGTTTGGTGAGCCAGTTCCACCTGTTCAACTACTGGGTTCTGCACTTATATTAACAGGAGCATACTTTACGATAAAGGTGAAAAGTACATTCAGAACAACGGGTATTTAAAATCCATATCTGGTGGTCTTATCGTAGGGAGACGCATCTGAAACCTCAACGGTCATGGATTTGCAGAATATAGCAACACATGAAGTTGGTCACGGCTTGGGTCTGGCAGATCTGTACGATGCCGAATGTGCAGAAGAGACAATGTACGGTTATTCTGATTACGGTGAGACAAAGAAGCGTGATTTGAATACAGGAGACATAATAGGTATACAGGAACTATACGGAGTGTAGAATAAAATTCCTCACATTTTCGTTAAGAACAATGATATTCGTTTTTCCTGCAGGTTTTTTCTCTATCAGGTTTTTTGCTTTCATTTTTTCCAGCGCTCTGAAAACCCTTACCTTGGAGATTTCTGTTAATGATACTATTTTTGCCTGAGATAATTTTCCTTTGTTTTCAGCGAGAATTTTGAGAATCTTGGCTTCATCTTCGCTGAGGAGATTCAGCAAAAATTCTGCTAATACTCTAAAGGATTTTATACTTTCAGGTTTTTGTGAAAAGAGATGGTATACAAGAGTTCCTATGAAAAGTCCTAAGGATCCAACAAACGGTATGAATAAAGGTAAGGGAATTATACAGTTACATGCATTTCCGGACTGAATGGTCACCTCTATGTAAAGTGAAATAACCGATATCATGAACACAAAAACCGATAATACCAGAGTTCCTATGATCACTTTTTTTGATTTGTTCATAAGTTTCACATGTTGTAACTAAGATTTATATATAGTTTCAATATTAATGATGTCTATGGAGGTAAAAAATTTCATACTTCTAATATCAATAATATTTACACTTTTATACATTCCTACCTCAAGTGCAGCTCAAACCACATGTATTGTCTACTTTACAGGAATAGGCTGTCCTCACTGCGCAAAAACAGACCCGGTTATGTTCGGGGAGATTCTGAAGGAATACCCTGATGTGGTTATTATAGAATATGAAATATATCAGACCAGGGAAAACGCTCCATTAATGAGTGCATATGATGCACAGTATAACTCTGGTCTCGGAATCCCTCTCATTATATTTAACAAGCAGGAGCATATAATAGGTGACATACCGATACTTCAGGCTATAAAAGGTAAAATAGAACTTATGAGAGGAAATCCATGTCCACTCGTGGACGGTTCTTCTGTTCCCTTTGAGAATCTTGATATAACATCTCTTCCAGGAAAACCAAAGATATGGAAAGGTGAAAGGGTTATAACAGCTGTGGGAGAAAAAGATCTGAGCAAGGTTATGTTAAACAGTCTTTTGAAAAATAATCTTTCTGAAGTTTTTGCAGGTATGGAATTCGAGCCCGTAGAATCCAAAGAGGTTGCCCTCTCTGGAAGAAGTATAAAATTCGATAATGCAATAAAGATAGATGGGTGGATTATTAAATGGAATGGGAACCCATTGGAGCATGCAAGCATGGATACAGAGTCAAAACCAGAGAAAGGGCAGATTCAAGAGGAAAACAAAGTTTCGCAGGAGCTGACCATAGCAAAGATAATTTCTTTGGCTGTTGTAGATTCAATCAATCCCTGTGCAATAGCTGTTTTAACATTAATGCTAATAGCGATAATGACACATTCTCCGGAAAGGAAAAGAAGGGTTCTTTTTGCAGGGCTGTCTTTTATTACATCAGTTTACATAATCTACATGTTTTACGGGCTTGTGATAATAAGATTCTTCCAGGTGATTCAGGTCCTTACCTCTCTGAGACTCCTTCTTTACAAGGTTCTTGGATTGTTTGCAGTGATTTTAGGTGTGCTCAATATAAAGGATTTTTTCAAATACAAGCCCGGAGGTATCCTGACAGAAATGCCATTAAGCCTTAGACCCAGAGTTAAAAAGATAATAAGTGGTGTTACGAGTCCTGCAGGAGCCTTTGTAATAGGTGCATTTGTGAGTATTTTTCTCCTCCCATGCACGATTGGTCCCTATATCATAGCAGGTGGAATATTGTCTGCAATAGAACTCATGGAAACCATTCCATGGCTGCTTCTCTACAACATAATATTTGTGTTTCCAATGATCTGCATAACGCTCTTAGTCTATGCTGGAATATCTAGGGTAGAAAATGTTTCTGAATGGAAGGAAAAGAATATAAAGAAACTCCATCTTATTGCTGGTTTCATAATGTTTTTACTCGGAATAGCAATGTTTTTGGGACTTGTTTAATTTCTTACAAATAACCCAGTTCCTTTGATGCAATTACGAACATAACATGGCTCCAACATAGAGGACTAACCGATTTTTGTATTTCATTTTCGAATATCTGTTCCGGAATAAATTTCTCTACAGAATCAACAACCTTATTATAATATTTTAATGCTTCCCTTCTTTTGCCCATTTTATTCAGTACAATAGCCATCCAGAAATTCAATACCGGCCAGAAGCCGGCTCCTTTCTTTCTGTGCAGCGTCCTGTACATCCATCCATCGTATTCATCGTGTTCATATCTGTAAACCCCGTGATTTTTCACCAATTTTTTGATTACCATTTTAACGGTATTTTTTGCTAAGGGGCTGGAAGGAGTTACTATCTCAAAGGGCCATATAAGACCTAACAAACTGGCATCTATTCTTTCGTCATTCAGTTTTCCGAAAGACCTGAAAAAATAGCCTTTCCTTTTTGCATTTTTTAACAGTACTTTCTTCATTTCCTTGAGCGTTTTGACATAATTTTTATTCGGAAAAAAATTATCGGCACAGCTCAAACCTTTAATACACGCCCCGAGGGAATAAGCAAAATTCTCTTTCAAATCCGGAAATGTCAATCTCTCCTCCCATAAATCATTGGTGATCAAAGTAAAATGGTCTTCTTTCCATATATTGCATATTCCATTAGCAGACTTAATCACCAAGTTTCTGTATTTACCAGGCACTTTTCTGTTTTTAAAGTGATGCCATACAGCAAATAAAACGCTCCCGGTCTGATCAGGTTGAAAACGATTCAATGCCTGCAACCCGTTGGGATAATATTTTTCATAGAACAGGCCCGTTTCCTTCCAGCCTTCAGCCCGTTTCATTAACCAATCAAAAAATTTTTCTTGAATGTTCAATCCGAGTATATCGGCAGCAATACAGGTAAAAGAGGCATCCCTCGGCCAGATATAAAAATAGTTCTTTGCTTCTTTCGGATAATAATTTTTTGTAGAATTTGCCGCGACAATAGCACCGTTTTCCAAACAACAATCAAAAATTACTTTTTTGCTAATTTCAATCAACGATTTTATTTTGTATTGATTTTTCATTAAGTTTAAATTTACTGATTTGAATATTTATAATTTTTATAGAAATCAAAATATTTGTTAACACATCTATCAAATTATTTTTGGTGCGCAAGATGCACGAAAAGAAAGATTACTATGAAATTCTCGGCGTGAGCAGGGATGCAACACAGGAAGAGATTAAGAGAGCCTTCAGAAGACTGGCAAGAAAGTATCATCCTGATGTGAATCCTGGTGATAAAGAGGCAGAGGAAAAATTCAAACTTATAAACGAGGCTTTTGAGGTTTTAAGTGACCCTGAAAAGCGTGCTGCCTATGACCAGTTCGGAGAGGCTGGACTGCAGGGCATGGGTTTTGAGCCCGGAAGAGAAAGAGGGTTTGCAAGTTTTGAGGATTTATTCAGGGATTTTGGTTTTGATGATATATTTGATGTCTTTTCTTTTTTTGGCGAAAAAGAAAGACATGGACCCAGACCTGGTTCTGATCTGAAATACGATATAGAGATAACGCTTGAAGATGCATTTTATGGCATGACTACAAAAATAGAGGTACCCATATTCGAGAAATGCTCTTTTTGTGGGGGCACAGGAGCCGAGCCCGGAACCTCTCCGAGAATATGTCCCGATTGTCGGGGTTCAGGAGAAATAAGGATTGTGAAAAGAACAGGATTTATGCATACAATGAAGATAGTTCCATGTAAAAAATGTGAAGGAACTGGAAGGATTATAGATTCACCGTGTGAAAAATGTGGCGGTTCAGGTAGAGAGAGAAAAATGAGAACAGTAGCTGTCAAAATACCCAGAGGGATTGAAGACGGTCAGTACCTAAGGCTTGCGGGCCAGGGAGAACCGGGAGAGAAAGGAGCCCCACCAGGAGACTTATATATAGAAATTCATATAAAGGAACATCCGATTTTCGAAAGACACGGTAAAGACCTGTTTTGCAAAACTATCATAGACCTGAAAACAGCTATTCTAGGAGGTGAAATAGAGGTTCCCACTATAACCGGAAAAGCAAAAATAAAGATACCTCCGGGTACGCAGAGTCATACGATTTTCAGGCTCAAGAATCAAGGAATGCCCGGACTGAGAGATGGGAAAAGAGGGGATCAATTTGTCAAGATAGTTGTGGAAATACCGAGGAATCTGAATAAAGAACAGAAAAGACTTATAGAAAGATTTGTGGAGATAGGAGAAAAGAAAAAGCCAAAGACAAGCAAGGGATTTTTCGAGAGATTGAAAGAATTTAAAGGTTAGAAACTGTAGGTTATCGTTTCAGTTCTATCCCCACGGCCACAAAAATCAGAGCAAAACCTATGATAATGGAAAAAATAAAGTTAAACATTGATATTGAAGGATCGAGTATCAGGTTTGCAGCATTGTGTATCACAAAGGAGACTGCAAATCCAAAGATACTGATAGAAAGAACTGTTTTTCCTGATCTCTTTCCTCTACTGAGAGTTTTTCCTATCCACGCAATTATACAGGCTAAATAGAAAATATATATAGAATCCGCAATGAAAGCAGACGCTGTTTCGAATAAACCTATGTTTATCCAGCTTATAGCCGCATCGTATCCTTTTACAGATGCAAGAACTGCAAGGACTATTCCCACAATATATGTGAAAAAGGCAAACCTTCTTCTGGTAAGCGATGTTTTGAGTTCCTCTATAGCAGAAACAACATATTTGTCCAGTTTGAATCCCTTGAGGAAAAGATAACCTCCTATAGCACCAAATATGAGTCTCCACCCCTCCATGCCAAATGCAGCATAAACAAGCAATGTTATCGCCGGTAAACCGAAAAAAAGCCTTGCATATTTTGGGTTTTCCATGGTCTCTTCGAGAAAATCCTTTATTTTGTAATAGGTGGATTCCAGTTTTTCCGATTGTTTAACCACAACCCTTCTTACGGAGAATACGGGAACGTTCGATTGAATTATCGGTATTACATATTCATCCTCGCTTCCATCAGAAACCAGAACCGCACTATCGGCCTTAAAATTTTTTAACACTTCTTTAAGCTGTGAGGAAACCTCTTTATCGGAAACTATTCCCACATTCTTATTACCGGTGATTACAGCTATTTGTGTTTCATGTTCTTTTTTCATTTCATCGAACAATCTTATGGATTCAAACAGAGCATTAACATCCGAATCTTCCGGGTCTGCGATGCCCAGTTCTATTGCAGCTTTCACCACGTTGTCCCTGCCTATTATGGGACCGGTAAAACTGGTTTTTTCTCCTATATCATCATCTCTGTCTACACATAAAACAAGAATTCTTTCTTTCTTGGACATGCTCTCTGCAGTATATTGGTTATTGAATAAGATTTAAAAAATAAAAAGTTTTGTTTCAAATAGACATTTAGGTAAAGAAAATATGCCTAAAACCAAAAAAACCGGAAAAAAGAAATGCCAGAAAATGAAATTCCTCCTTGAAGTAGACGGTAATAAATATAAAATGATAATAGATTTTGAAAACGAGAAATTCACCATCAAATATGGATCTTCTGTAGTAATGGAAGGAAGATATGATAAATACTTTATAGAAGATATAATCAAAAAAATAGAAAAATATACCAAGGGCATGAATTTAAATTCGCTGAAAAAGTATAAATTATGAGAAAAAGCAAAACCCATCTTTCTCTTGAAGATTTCATTGATTTTCGGAGCAAAATTATAGACATTTCTGCTACACCGGTTTATACACTTAAAAAGGAGGAACCTGTAAAAAGATTTGCTGAACTTTCTCTTCAAGGCAAAGGAAGGGTCATTGTTAGAGATAGGAGAGGAAGACCAACAGGCCTGATAACCAATAGAGAACTTCTGGATTTTCTCGGGGGCGGGTTAAAGCATAGGCTTTACTCAAAACAAAAATGGAAAACGCGGGTGGAAAGCATTGCTGATAAAAGTGTTGTTCCTTTAGAAAGGGATATGAATGTGGAAGATGCTTTGGAATTTTTCAGAAAGTACGGAAAGGGTCTTCATCCTGTAGTGGATGAAGAAAGAATTGTGGGATTCATATCCGAAATGGATTTCATAAGACATATAAATAAACCTGTAGGGATATCTGTGGAGAACATAATGACAACCAAGCCCATAATTATTAATGAGGATGTGTCCCTGCACGAAGCAGCAAAAATGCTGTGCAGAGGCGGATTCAGAAAACTACCCGTGGTTAAGAACGGTATTTTTAGAGGCATAATTACACCGCACGATATTGTTTCACATGTGATCAAAAACTTAGGAAAACTTAAAAGAGACTGTACACCGATAAAAGATGTTATGAAGACAAATGTAATCACAGTAAAACCGAATAATGATATCTACGAAGCTGTTAGAATAATGAAAAGAAAAAGGATAGGATTCTTACCTGTAGTTGATGACACGGAGCTTGTGGGAATTCTTACCCAAAGGGATGTGCTTGAAATATGATGAAACCAAAGCTTTTAAAAAGCTATGAAAACTTTATAAATATATTAGATGAACTTAAAGATAACATACTTATTGTCGAGGGTAAAAAGGACTTTAAAGCCTTAAAATCCCTCGGCATGAGATGTATAATAGCAATAAATAGCAAACCCCTCATAGAGGTGGTTCATAGGGTTCTCAAACTCTGTGACCATAGAAAAGAGGTGATAATCCTCACGGATTTCGATGAGGAGGGGAAAAGGATTGCAGCCAGACTTGAATTCTTGTTGCGCAGATACCGCGTGCACCCAAACTCAAGGTTGAGGTGCAAGGTTATGAATCTGGGGATAAACAAAATCGAGGATCTGAAGAACTGGAATAAGGAGGTTGATATTTATGTCAAAATTAGCTCCTACTTCAATAAAATATCTCATAAGGGCAAGAATAAAGGCAAAGGGTGTGGTAGAAAAACCGGACATAATAGGTGCAATATTCGGTCAAACTGAAGGTCTTCTCGGGCCTGACCTGGATTTAAGAGAACTGCAAAAAACAGGAAGAATAGGTAGAATAGAAGTAAACATGAAAACAGAAAAGGGAAGATCTGAAGGGGAAATAATAATTCCTTCTTCTTTGGATTCAGCGGAGACAGCACTGATAGCAGCTACTCTCGAAACAATAGAGAGGGTAGGACCCTGTGCAGCAACCATAAAACTAATTGCTGTGGAAGATGTGAGATCAGAAAAAAGAAAATATGTTGTTGATAAGGCAAAGGAAATCTTACAGAAGATGATGGATCAGGAAATGCCGGAGGCTGAAGAAATATCCGAACAGATAAAGGAAGCTGTAAGGGCTCAGGAAGTCACTACATGGCACGGAATGCCCTGTGGTCCAACTGTTATGGAATCTGAAGATATTATCATAGTAGAGGGAAGAGCAGATGTGATAAACCTTCTGAAATATGGTATAAAAAACGCAATAGCTGTCGGCGGAACATCCGTTCCTCCAGCAATAATCCAGCTTACAAGGGAAAAAACCACAACCCTGTTTATTGACGGTGATAGAGGAGGGCAGCTAATAGCAAAAGAACTTGCATCAGTTGCTGATATTGATTATATTGCGGTTGCACCTGAAGGAAAGGAAGTGGAAGAACTCACCAAAAAAGAGGTTTATAAAGCCCTGAGAGAAAAAGTGCCTGCACAAGAATTTTTTTCAACCATGCAAAAAACAGAAAGGGTACAAGAAAAGCCTCAGCTTTCATCCGAAGGGAGAAGAAAAAAGATTATTCGAAAACCCAAGCCCGTGACTGTAAGGAAAAGAAGATTAAGACCAGAAGAAAAGGAGCTTTTTAAAAAGACTCTGGAAGATATAATAGGAACAAGAGCCGCATGCATTTTCAACGAAAAACTCGAACTTCTTGGAAAGGTTCCAGTTAATGAACTGGAAAATACCTTAAGGTCTCTGGAAAATCCCTACGCAGTCGTATTTGACGGTATCGTGAACGCGAAGCTTGCTGAAACCGCAAAGCGAAAAGGTGTGAGATTTCTTGTAGGCATGGAGAAGGAAAATATCTATACAACGGTAATCGTTCTTGAAAGAAAGGATCTGAAGTAGCTTCTAGAAATTTTTACTTTAAAATACAAAGATCAAACTATAGAAGAATTGAAAGGAATGATTGAAGATCTGTTTGAAAAGAGATACATAAAGATGAGGCTGGAAACTGTTTCGGAAAGATAGATTTGATCCTGAGTGGAGGGATGTTCTTTCAAGTATGACGGTTTTTGTGTGGACCAATAAATACTATAAAATGTTAAAGAAGTTTTAGGATATAAGCGGAATAAACCTACTAACGAGTTCCTCATGAATTATGAAATGATCATAACTTCTTATTATACTTCTAAACTCTTCTCTAAGATCCTGGATGATAGAGAAGAACTCCTCTCTGTCTTTTGTTAAGACTTCAAATTCCAGATCAGGTTTTCCTATCGGTTGTGTTATGTATATACAAGGAGAAAGTGATTTCAGATAATTTATAAGCCTAGTAAATTCCTCTTTTGTCAAGTTCTGAAGATAAAGCAGCACCTTGTTATTTGAATAACCAAGTTTCTTGTACTCAACAAGAGTTCTGAAACCTGCTATTATTTTCCTTTTCATGAGTCTTTTTATTCTATACTGTACTGCTTTGCTTGAGAGATGAACTTCCCTGCTTATGTCCATTAAACTCATTCTGGCATTCTTTGTGAGCAGAATTAATATTTTTCTATCAATTTTGTCAACCTCTTCCCTTCCTAAAACACCACCTGTTTTGAATTCTCTTACTCCTTTCTGATTCCATAAAACTCTGTAAGGAAATTGCCACAGGTATAGACCAACAGAAATCTCCTTTTCCAGGATATGTTTTCCATATCGAAAGACAAACTCATCGATAAATTCCTTAAATTCGGTCATATCCTTTACCCAGCACCCCAGCAGCATATCCCAGAAACCAGCACCAATCCCAAGATAAGCAAGGTTCGGGTTCCCCCTTAACCAATTTATTATATTCGTTTCAATTTTCTTCGTGATGTTCTGGAACTTTACATATATTCTACAGTAACGATAACCTAGCTTTGCAGAATTTATGACAGCATAGTACTGCTTGATTATCCCTTTTCTTTCAAGTTTTCTTATTCTGTAGAGGGTTACTTCCTTTGATAGTCTAACCTTCCGTGCTATCCTTGCTACAGACTCCCTTGCATTGAAATCGAGCTCTGCAAGTATCTTTTTGTCTTTTAAGTCAAATTTAATTCTTTCCATATTTAACATTATTGAAAAATTTTTATGAATTTTTCTTTTTTCGTAATTTTTTGATCAGAAAGTTTATCAATGAATTATTTGGCATACCATAAGTAGCAAACAAGTGATAGTATGGATGTTAAAGCATATTTCCAACTTATGGAAGAAACGGGAAGGGAAACATATAGAAAGGTAGAGGATATTCTGAATAGAGAAATAGAGGAGTATTCACTAAAAGAGTTTATCAAGAAATTTATGCATGGCAGGCTCAAGAACAAGAGAAGATTGAGATCGCTTCTTGTAAGAGGAGTGTATAAAGCAGTTAAGGGAAATGATGATTGGCTGTCAGCTCTGGATATCTGCGCGGGGTTTGAGTTATGGCTCATTGCAGATTATTTAACTAATGATGTTTTTGATAACAAACTGAACAAATGTCATGTAGAGATTGAAAAGGATTCTAATCTCTTCTATATGGCATCTTCAGTTATGAGAGAAATTTCTGAAAAGACTCTAAGAGATGTGACAAAAGAACTGAAACCAGAAAAGGAAGCAGAAGTTACAGAACTGTTCAGTGAACTTGTTAAAAATGCTTATATGCACCAATGGATCGATTATATTTTCAAATACAAGGGTGAAAGTCCAGAAGAATTGAAAGAAAGGATCGAAGATCTGTTTGAGAAAAGATATATAAAGTACGAGGCTGGGAACTGCTTTGGAAAGATATGTGAAATCTCTGCCATTCTATTCGGAGCAGATAAGAATTGTATAAGAAACCTGAAAAACTACGGAAAAGAATTCTCCGCTGCATTACAAATAGTTAATGATATCGCAGATATAGCAGATGGTAATTATGATCTGAAAAACAAACTGTTAACATATCCCCTTGTTCTCACCATGGTAAAGACAAAGCAAAACGTGTATGAGATGCCTGAAGAGATTGTAAGAAAACTATTTGTCGGTTCCAGAGCATTTGATAAATGTAGAAAGATAGCAATAGGTATAGCAAAGAAGGCGAAAAAATATCTCAGAGAGAGTTTTGATCCTGAACGGAGAGATATTCTTTCAACTGCACTAGCTCTCATCAGATCAAATAAATACTATAAGATTCTGAAAAAAGAAAACTCACTTCTTAAACTTTCCGATTTTAGAGATTAGATCTCTGTGTGTCAGAAAGAGTGATCTGCAGCAATATCTTTCCAGTCCCAAACTATCGAGAACCTCTTTTGGATTTTTTCCCTCAGCCACCTGTTTTTTATATTTTTCCCAGAGGTGTCCTACAGGTTTTCCGCAGGTCATACAGCGAATGGGTATTATCATAATAACACCTTGTAAATATTTCTCTATTTTGGAAAAACAATTATTTAAATCTTTTCAGAATAATTCTTCGATTTTCTTATAAATTTCATACATCTCATCGACAATAATCGTTGGGGGATAGAATTTTTTATTTATCTTGCATCTCTCCCATATTTTTCCAAACCATTCCTTTCTTTTTTCAAATTTCTGAGAAAATAGCGTACTTGCCTCACCGTTCCATTTCTCTTCTCCGTATTTTTTTGAAAAATAACCAAGGAAAAATTGTGAAGCAATTCCAAAAACATATCGGGTGTTATCAAATCCGCTGAACATCTCAGTGCACTTGCTGTGATTAACAATGCAATTTTATAAAGAGGGTCTCCTGTTTTTTCTTTATACTTCTCCATGAAAGCCTTTTCTCTAAAATTCCAATCTTCCGTACGGCTAATATCGAACTCTTCGTTTTCTCTGCCCTTTATATCAATTATCTGTTCATAAAGATGTGATAATGAAAACGGAAAATGATAGTTCATATTCTCACCGGTTCAAATTATGGATAAGAAACTTTAAAAATCATTTTGGTAGTTTTACTTTAGAAAGCATGTTTACATATTTTTGAAGTCTTTCTATCTGATTTTCCAGCACTTTTATGATTCTGAGCACATTTTCCCGATCCTTCTTTGAAAGCTTGTTTATATTTTTCTTTTCTTCTTGGAATTCCATGAGTGTGTTAGATATGCTTTTCTGCACCCGTATCGTTATCGCATTTTTGAGGCATTCAAGCAGATCACCCTGAAGAGAGACATAAAGGTTTCTATCTCCGGTTTTCTTCACTTTTTTCACAACACCAAGGAGTTCAAGGAGATCTAAACTGAGAGAGATCATAGATATGGAATATCCTGTTTCCTTTGCAAGGTCCTGAAGAGACATTTCTTTTCCGTTGGCAAGGAGCGCGCCTATTATTTTTCCATGAAGCGGAGAATAGCCGATAGAGTTTGCTGTTTCAGAAAATGTGTTATAAATTTTTTCCTTTAGAGATCTAACATTACCCATATATTTTAAATAGATTTATTACTATTTATTTTTAATAGTTTTAATAACTATTAAAAGTGAGAAAATGCCACAGAAGAAAGTAAAGCTTTTAAAAACTACAAAGTCCGTATGTCCACAATGCAGAAAGATTATTCCAGCTGAGATTTTTGAGAGAGATGGAAAGGTATGGATATCGAAAAAATGTGAAAAGCACGGAAAAGTTGAAGATGTCTACTGGGCGGATTATGAAATGTACAAAAGGGCTGAAACCTATGCATGGGACGGGAGAGGAGTGGAAAATCCTCAAATTAAGAAAAATAAACCTGTATGTCCATATGATTGTGGATTATGCAAGATACATAAAAGTCACACAGCACTTGCAAACATAGTTGTAACGAACAGATGTGATTCATATTGCTGGTATTGCTTTTATTTTGCTGAAAGAGCGGGGTATGTTTATGAACCTTCTCTGGGACAAATAAGGGAAATGCTTCATACTCTGAGATCCGAAAGACCTGTTCCGTGTAATGCAGTTCAGCTTACCGGAGGAAACCCTGAACTGAGGGATGATCTCTTTGAGATAATAAGACTTGCTAAGGAAGAGGGTTTTGATCACGTTCAGCTCAACACCCAGGGTACAGCCCACCTTGCACACGAACCGGATTATGCAGTGAAACTTAGAGAAGCCGGAGTAAACACGATATATCTCAGCTTCGATGGAGTAACGCCAAAAACGAATCCAAAAAATCACTGGGAAATTCCCTGTATTCTTGAAAATTGCAGGAAAGCCGGAATAGGTATTGTGCTGGTACCCACATTAATAAAGGGGATAAACGATCATGAAATAGGAGATATCTTAAGGTTCGGATTCAGGCATAATGATGTTGTAAGAGCTGTGAACTATCAGCCGGTTTCCCTTGTGGGAAGAATGCCCCAAAAAGAAAGGGAAAAATACCGAATAACAATTCCGGATGTGATAAAAGCCATAGAGGAACAGACAAACGGACAGGTCACAAAGGATGATTTTTATCCCGTCCCCGCAGCAATGGCAATAACAAACTTTGTAGAAGCGCTGACAGGAAAACCGGAATACGCTTTATCCACCCATTTTGCATGCGGAATGGGAACATATATATTCAATGTTGATGGAAAAATGGTACCGCTCAGCAAATTTGTGGATGTGGACGGGCTTTTGGAGTACCTTAAAGAGCAGGCAGAGGAGATACGTTCAGGCAAAAACAAATATATAGTTGCACTGAAAATGTTGTTCAAATTAAAAAGCTTTGTGGATAAAGAAAAACAGCCTAAAGGCTTCAGCGTAGCAAAAATAATCTACAAAGCGCTTATCAAGCATGATTACAAAGCATTGGGTGCTTTCCATCACAAATCTCTTTTTGTCGGAATGATGCATTTCATGGATCTCTATAATTATGATATAGAAAGAGTAAAGAGATGCTGCATACACTATGCAATGCCTGGAAGTAAAATCATACCTTTCTGTACATTCAATGTAATGCCAGAGATGTATAGAGATAAGGATCAGAAAAAATACTCCATGACTTTTAAAGAGTATAAAAAGAAAACAGGACGTGATATAAAGGATGATATGTACAGAAGGGATGTGAAAAAACTCGAATCTTTACCAATCTATAAAGAAACATATCGCGGATTTCTCAAAAAGCAAAAGAAAGCTAAAAAATCAATAGGCAGAAAACCAAAAAAATAAAAAATGCAAAATTCTTTTCAGAAGGATTCAATTGAATATATAAATCTGGAAAGGGTTTAAAAATATTATGAAAACACGAATTTTAGCCCTGATCATAGGAATCGTGCTGGGTGCATACATAGGTGGATATTTCACATCACAGACAGTATATATTTATAAATACCGTGAAAGTACAGCGGAATTTCTGCACTTTATAGAACTTTTCAATGAAAGCAATGGGTCTGTAGCATCCATGATTATACCAGCACTTGATGAGCAGGGAAACGGTGTTTCCACACTTCTTACAGTTCAGGCTGTACCGGGCTCAGGGAGAACTCTTGTAAATATAGATCGGCTTCTCTTCTGGATAGATACACAGAATTCTATAAGAACAGCAAGAAGTGTTGCAGAAAATATAACAGGGATAAACCTTTCTTATTATGATTTAATCTATACAATATCTGCAAATGCAAGTGTTATTGAGGGACCCTCGGCAGGGGCGGCACTCACAATAGCGACTGTTGCCGCACTGGAAGGTAAGAGGCTGAATTCAAGCGTCATGATAACGGGAACTATCAATCATGATGGAACCATCGGACCCGTGGGTGGTGTTCTTGAAAAGGCCGAAGCCGCAAAGTCTATAGGAGCACAACTGTTTCTTGTTCCCTTGCTTCAGTCATCTCAAATTACCTATGAAACCAAAAAATACTGCGAACGCATCGGCTGGAGCCAGATATGCACCATAGAACAAATACCGAAGAAGGTAAATATCTCTGAAGAGATAGGTATAGAAGTGAAGGAGGTTATGAATATTGAAGATGCACTTAAATATTTTCTTGTAGAGAAAAAATAATAAACAGAGACTTCCATTAATTCATTATGATTGATATTCATGCACATCTGTGTTTTCCTCAATTTGAAAAGGATGTTGAAAAAGTTATTCAAAAGTGCAGAGAGGAAATTTCTGGAGTTGTTGTCTCCTCTGCCAGGTATCTTGAGGGTCTGAAAGTTATAGAGTTAATCAAAAAACACGAAGATTTTCTCTTTCCTACTCTGGGATATCATCCTACAGAAGGAACAGAGCTGGAAAAAACCATAGAATCTATAAAAATGAACACACACGAACTTGTTGGTATAGGAGAGGTTGGACTTGATTATCACTGGGAAAAAAATCCCGAAAAAAGAGAAAAACAAAAACAAATCTTTCAAAGATTTATAGAACTTGCATCCGAACTTGATAAACCCCTTGTTATACATTCCTGGGATGCTGAAAGAGAATGTTTTGAAATGGTGAAGGATTCCGGTCTGATCTGTATTTTTCACTGCTTCTCAGGTTCAGTAGAGCTTGCGGAAGAAATAATATCCGAAAAGGATTTTTACATTTCCATGTCTACCCAGGTCTGTTTTTCAAAGAAACACAAAAAACTTGCGAAATTTGTGCCCCTGAACAGACTTCTTCTCGAAACAGATTCACCGTTTCTTTCCCCTTTCAAACACAATCCGCATCTGAAAAACACATCAGGTTTCCCTCCGGAAAGAAATTATCCCTGGAACATAAAACTTTCTGCAGAAAAAATAGCTGAGATAAAAAAAATCTCTGCTGAAGAAGTGCTTTCTAATGCTGAAAAAAATGCAAGAAAGATTTTCGATATATGAGACAAAATCTGAAACTGTTCGGACTTATTGTTTCAACTCCTGCTTGTTATTTGTTCGGTATCTTCCAGTGGTTTTTTATAATGGTACTTCTGTAATATTTTTGTTGAATTGAGTTATTGTTAGTTAATTCGTTAAATTTGTTTCTTTCCAGATTATATGTTTCTATTGATGTTTCATACGGTTTGGCTCTATAATGAGGTAATGTATTAAATGTTCCTTCCACATTTATGTACTTGTTCATTTTAAATCACCTCCTTTGATAGATAGAAAATATAAAAATTTATAAATTTTTCAGTTTTTACTACTTATAAAAGACAAATTATTTCATATGTTCTGAAGGATTCAACTACTCTTCTCAAACCCGTGATATGTTTTGTCATCATTAATGAATCATCAGAAAAGAATTCCTTTATAACTTTTATGTTTTCAATGCTTTCTCTGTTTTGAAGAAAAATTTCAAAGTTAACAAGGTCTGACCGATATTTTTAAATCTATGCTTTTCAAATAAACAATATCTATTTGTGGTGATCCTCTATGAACTGGCTGCACGACCTGTCTCCGGGAACAAAGGACGTGGTCAATGTAATCGTTGAGATACCTAAAGGTTGTCAAAACAAGTACGAATATGATAAGAAAAATAACATAATAAAACTTGATCGGGTTTTATATTCCCCTCTGCATTACCCAGGAGATTACGGTTTCATTCCTCAGACACATTGTGAAGATGGAGACCCTCTTGATGCAATAATTCTTGTAGGAGAACCTTCATTTCCAGGAGTTCTGATAGAGGCAAGACCCGTGGCATTACTGAAGATGGTGGATTCCGGTGAAAGGGATGAAAAACTTCTCTGTGTACCTGCAGAGGATCCCAGATTTACTGGAATAAAAAGCCTTAAAGATGTCCCAGAGCACATACTCAAGGAAATCGCCCACTTTTTCGAGGTTTACAAACATCTTCAGGGAAAGGAAGTTATGATTGAAGGTTGGGAAGACGTGGACAAAGCAAAGGAAATGATAGAGAAAGCAATGGAACTTTACAGAGAAAAATTTGGGAAATAATATTCAGAGGGTTTTACAGCTTTTTATTTTTCTTCACTTTAGTCTCAAATACTCCTCAATTATCAGTTCAACTGGTAATAAACGTCCACATTTCATATGGTTGATCATATCTTTATCAAGTTCCTTTACATATTTTTTCCATAATCCTTCCTTCAGGCGTTTACTAGTATTTTTCACCGCGTTACATACCCTTTCATAATCCTTTATAAGTTCCTCTATTGTTGAATAAATGGGTGGAAAATCTTTCCATGTTACATTTTCTCCTCCTTCAATGAAGTATTCACAGGGATGTTTTCGTAAAGAGCTATCTCCAGGAATATACACTGCGTCCTCTTTTGAAATCTTGTTTATAAACTCCGGGTCCTGCAGCTCGAATTTATTGCACCCTCTTATCTCCTCTTCAAATGTCATTTCTATATTTCTTTTCTTATAATGAGGGCTTTCCTTTTCTATACACACCTGTACACCCTCTCCCCATAAGAAATAATGTTCACATCGTCTGCATACACTCGCTATCAATTTTACTTGGTCCAGATATATTTTCCAAATTCTTTCTCGAAGACTTTCTTTTTTCACCATATTAAAAATTGAACAAAAACTTTATTATCTTTATTCCTCCTAAGGATTTTATCAACTAATTGTACGAAGGAATTTATATCTTAACAAACTTGCAGAATTTTTTTAAAACAAAATTTCCAAAGGTAAATCAATGTCCGGATGGAAAACAATAAAGGAAAAGAAAAAACTAACCATTGAATCTATAGAGAGCATAGTAGACTACTATAATTACTCTGATAAGCATGCAGCACAACTTACAGATGAAAAAATATGCGAATTTCTCACAAATCGGATAAGAGAATGTAAAGAAATAATATTCGAAATGATACAGCTGGGCTTTGAGGCACACAAACAGGCTCTTGAAAATGACCTCGTTAAAATAAGAGATGAACTCGATATATTTTCCGATGAAATAAAGATGAGGGTTTTCAAATGGGATGAAGGTATACCGGAAGAATGGCTGGAAAGGCTGGTTTCACATGATTTTGAAATTCTGAAAGCATCGAAAAGAATATGCGAAAACCTTAAAAGCGTATATCACAGATTTCTTGAAGCTGAAGGTGAATTAAAACTGTTCGATGAGGATGAATGGAGGAGAATGAAAAATAGAATTGAAGAGATTTATCATGATATTGAGAACCTTGCCATTCTTTTCAAGGAAAGGGATGTGATATGCAATATAAGGAAAATAGCACTTGAAAGAACTTTCGAAGAAATAAGAAAAAGGTTGAGAAAATGAATCTGTGAGATTTGTGAGACCTTTTTCAATCCTGACAACCGATTTCATATCCTCCGAACATGATTCTTATCACCATAGTTGCATAGCTTCCAGGAGGAAGTGAAAATTTAAGCACGCATTTCCTTTTTCCTGGATTGAGCTCGTCTTCCATAAGCCTTGATATTCTAAGATTTTTTATTTCTGCAAGCAATTCTCTTGATCCACCATGAAGATCGAATTCTGGAAAAATTTTTTGCCTGAAGTTTTCAGGGTTTATTCCTTCTTCATGCAAAATTCTTTCGATTATCAGATTCAACTTTCTGTTTCCTGTTCTGGTAAGTTTGTATCCAGGAATCGGAATCTCTATATTTTTTATTTTATACTTTGGAACTGCGAGCTTTCCCAAAGGAAAATCTATTTCATAATGCGAAAAGGTTTTGATGTATTCAGATGCGATTCTGTTCCATAAATAGGATTGATATGCATAAGGATAGAGCCTTAAAACCCTTTTAGGCAGACTTCTTAAACAACCGGCAAAATCCTTTCCGTACTTCCGAAGCTTTTCTCTGAGTTCAGGTACGGATTCACATGCTTCCCGAAGTCTTTTCTGAATTATGAGTCTGCCTATGGTGTGATTGTTCACATTTTTTCCGAATCTCTGAATGTCATAATAATTTGGAAAAAATGTTACAGCCTTAGGTTTTTTCTCTACACACCGAACGGTTATTTCAAATTCATTCTCTATGAAATCACCGAGATTTATCCTTTCCCTTCCCCGCCCTAAAAATTCAAGTGTTATATCTCTTCGCCTGAGGTTTTTCTTCGGTCCATGAAGAATGGATATATACTGCTCGGTTAAAGCATATTTATCCTTGTTTCCAGCAAAGTTGATATATTTCAGTCTTTTTCGAAAAATTCTGGATATTATCTCAACGGCTTTTTGTGTACTGTATCCCTTCTTGCGCAAAAGATAGTATGAAAATCTTCCCGTAGGATCGAATTTCAGCTCCGCTTTTTCTCTTACAATAAAATCTTCAGGAATCTGTTTGATTATGCAGGAGAGCATATAAAAATAAGCTCCTTGTTCCAAATAAAAAATATGGTATACGGATGGGAGTCTTATTTAAAGGAGAAAGAAACAAAAGTGCATGTGAGAAAGAAGATGGCTTTGATAATATTTGCTATTTTCATTTTTCTTCTTAATGTTACTCTTATATTCCTTTACCATCCTTGGATAATAGTAATCCAGAACTCATCCTCTTCGAACATAATCTTCACTTTCCAAAATAAAGGCAATATGCCTGATAAAGGTGTAGAAATTACACTAACACTCAATACTTATTCGCCTCAGGAAATCTGCACATTTTCGCTTCCTCAGAACTGTTTCAGAGAAGATGTGGGAAAAAGGGCTTTCACGAAATGCAGAATTTTAGAACCTCAAGAAACCGTAAAAATTACGTGTGAAAGAAAAAACGGAGAATTATATTCTCTCGTTATGAAATCTGTGTATCAGGGCATAAAAGAAACATATGCATGCAATGCAGAGACCTGTCAGAAAAAGGAATCTCTAAGTGAAGGTTCAGTTCCAAATGTGTGGAATTATCTCGTTTTATACCCCATTGAGAGAGTTCTGGAATACATTCAAAAACTTTATAAATCCTAAATTTTTATTATTTTTTGGTGGTTATAATGACAAAACCGAGTGATATTTATCTGCTATGCCCGATACCCGACAGTGTGGATGAAATGCTGGAAAGATATGTTGAATACAGAATCGAACGTCTTCTTGAAAAGGTTCAAGAGAAACTGAAAATAAATCCTGAATATACGGATAAACTGTATATAAAAGCTGTTTTGAAAGGGTTCGAGAAGGGAGACTGGAAGAGAAAGCTTGAAATAGCTTCCAAAGAAGCAATAAAATACAAAGAGAAAAAGAATTCTCTAACCAAACATTACAAACAGATGCTTGCTGAAAATCCAAAACAGTTCCTTGCAATATACCGCAACACACTTAAAAGGCTTATAGATTCCCTTGATCCGGAATTTGGTGATCCTGAGGATTGGTATGGAATATGCTGTCTGAACAAAACACCAAAAGACCTTTGGAAATACTACAAAGAGGGAAAAACCAAAAAAAGCCCACAGCTTGAACTCTTTCCTAGAAAAAACCATGCTGCTTTCTGAATTCAGGAAGGGTTTTTTTCAGCTTTGCATAGAATTCGATAAATTCAGCAGCCTCCTTTTTTATGTAATCTATTATTTTATCATATTCCCCTTCGCTGTACCAGACAGGAACCATTAAACCGCTGCTTTCTTTTCCGGTGAACTTATCCAGTCCAGAATCCTTCAGCTTGAATCCATTCATGCCTATGCATATGTGCTTTATATCTATTACCGGAAGGTCATGATATATGAACCAGTTCCTGTATTTTATTCCGTAATCCTCAGCGCGTTTTTTTAACATTCCGAGATCGAAATATATATTGTATCCAACAGGTATGAATTCCCATATTCTTCTGGGATTTATCAGGTTAGCTGCTTTTCTTATTATCTCCTCTTCTGAGGATTCCCATTCCTTGAATATTTGCAAAGGCCTTTTAGGTGTTCCGTCCTCGTTCAGTATCTGGTATTGAATTGTGATTATTTTTGCCTTTTCCGGATTAAAACTCACCCTTCGCCCCTGTTTTAGTCCCTCTATCATTCTTTTATCGTTGTACCCTACTTCTATATCGAAATATATTTCAGTCATTATTCTCCTCCTTTATTTTTCCCCACAATTTAAGAAAAATCTCGTTTATTACATCGAGCTTTTCTTTCATGGCTCTATCAAGTTTTTCATATTCACCTTTCTGGTAAAGCCTGAACATTTCTCTATCTGAAAGAAGATTGGTGGAAATATTGTAGGTTTTTTTGTAAAATTCAAGCCCCCTTATTACACCATGGTTCAGAAAGGTCAGAATCACAAAAATATCTTCAAAATTTGAAAAATTTATTTTTTTGAACAGCTTTTCGTATCCTCTCAAGCCTTGGGACTTCAACAGAATCATCGGAATTTCAAATTTCAAAATGTTAAAACCAATTATTATTTTGTCATCCGTGCTTGTGAAATATTCTATGAAATCTTCAAGCATGTTTTTTTCTGAAGAAAAATTCCATACTCCCCATATCTTGAAATCCTTCAGGGTTTTCATTCCTATCATATAGATATACGAATCCGGAAGGAAACCTGAAGTCTGGATTGAGAGGATCATATTTTTACTTTTTCTTTAAAATTTATATTTTGTTTACCAGAAATCGAAAGTTTTAATCTTCTTCCTTTATTCCCTTTCTCTGCTTTATCTGAGCTATAACCTTTGGTTCAAGTTCCTTCGGTAATGGTTCGTATACTATATCTATAAGCCAGTAGAAGCCGGTTCCGCCTGTGGCAGATTTAAGATCAGAGTTGAAACCAAACATCTCTGCTACAGGAATTTTTGCCTTTATTATCGTTGTTCCTCTTTCTTCTTTCATTTCCAGAATCTGCCCCCTTCTGTTGGATATCTCTCTCGTAGCGCCTCCCATATGCTCTGTAGGTATATCTATTCTTATGATCTGTTTAGGCTCAAGAATATAAGGCTCTGCAGCAAGCATGGCTTCTCTTATAGCTTTCCTAACAGCGGGTATTACCTGTGCTGGACCTCTGTGTATGGCGTCCTCGTGGAGTTTTGCGTCCACCAGTTTTACCTTTACACCTGCACAGGGTTCTCTTGCCAAGGGCCCTTCATCCATAGCCTCTCTGAAGGCCTGTTTAACCATTTCTATTACTTCAAGAATCGCTCCTACACCAAGAGTGGTGTCCAGAAGTATATTTCTTTCATATATCTGCTTCACCTTTTTTACCTCCTCCCTTTTCATACCCAATTCAACAAGCTTTTCCACAAGTTCTAAATTCTTCTTTTTAACTTCCTGATCCTTTATTTCTCCGGAAACCATCGCATCGTATACAGCTCTTTCCAGAGGTTCAACAACAATGTAAAATCTGTTGTGCTTATTCGGAGACTTACCTTCTATGGGTTCCGGTGTGGCGGTTTTAACGCTTTCTCTGTAAATCACTATGGGCGGAGATATTTCAACATCTATTCCTTCCTCTTTAAGTTTGTTTTCAACCTTGGCATTTATATGGAGTTCTCCCAGACCGGAAACCAGATATTCACCTGTCTCTTCATCTATTTTTACACGCAGTGTGGGATCCTCCCTGCTCACTTTTTTCAGAAATGCTATGAGTTTGGAGAGTTGCTTTGGACTTTTCGGTTCTATTGCCTTGGTCACCACAGGCTCGAACAAATGCTTTATTGCTTCAAAACCTTCTATTATATGCTCAGGGTCACAAAGTGTTTCACCGGAGGAAGCCTCCTTAAGTCCCACAATACCTACGATATTTCCAGCAAGAACCTCATCCATCTGGATTCTCTGCGGACCTTTGTATATGGAGACCTGCTGAACCTTTTCAGTTCTATGCATTCCTACAAGATAGATATCCTGTCCTTTCACTATTTTTCCTGAAAATATTCTTACAGTTGCAACATAACCTGCATGAGGATCTGGATATATTTTTGTAACAACCGCTGCAAGTTTTCCTTCAGGATCGCATGCCATCATATCTTTTCCGAATTCAGAATTCGGATCACCGGGCCATATTTTCGGAATTCTGTATTTTTGAGCCTCTACCGGATTGGGAAGATGTTTTATAACCATGTTCAGAACAACCTGATGCAAAGGTGCTTTCTTTGCAAGTTCTTTCTCTTGACCTGCATTGGTCATTTCGATTATATCCTTGAATGTTATGTTATGTATTTTCATGAACGGAACGGAAATAGCCCAGTTCTTTACAGCAGAACCGAAAGCCACAGAACCATCATTAACATTGACTACCCATTTATCCTTGTATTCCTCTTCAGCATATTTCTGTATCAAAAGATTTACCTCTGTGATTATATTCTTGAACCTTTCCATCATTTGTTCAGGTGTGAGTTTGAGCTCTTTTATAAGCCTGTCAACCTTGTTTATAAAAAGAACGGGCCTTACCCTTTCCTTTAAGGCCTGACGAATAACAGTTTCCGTCTGTGGCATCACACCTTCAACAGCACATGCCACAACTATCACACCATCTACAGCTCTCATTGCTCTTGTCACATCACCACCGAAATCTACATGGCCTGGTGTATCTATTAGATTTATAAGATACTCTTCTCCTTCGAACTCATGAACCATGGAAACATTGGCGGCATAAATAGTTATACCCCTTTCCTGTTCCTGCTTATCGAAATCCATTGCAAGCTGCTGTCCGGCAAGTTCTTCAGAAATCATTCCAGCTCCTGCAAGGAGATTATCGCTGAGTGTTGTTTTTCCGTGGTCGATATGTGCAACTATACCTATGTTTCTTATATTCTCCGGTTTTCTCATTAATTCCTTTACAATTGCGGTAAGATCTCGTGTCATACTAACACACTTCAATCGGTAGCATAATCCCCTTTTACCTATGAATTTTAATTTAATAGAAGCCAATGTTTATAAATTTTTAGATATCAGAAAAAGAATTTGCAGTTAGGTTTTTTGTGTTTTGGGCAGGCTCAGAACTTCTATCTTGGATATCTCAAAAAATCTTACAGGATATATCTTGTTTCCGGATTTTCTGATGTTGTTTTGAAGGTTTCCTGCTATTACAGATCTGACAACATCCTCAATTGTAGATTTGGCTATTTTTTCTTTAAGGAAGCTCCTTATATGCGCTCTCATTTTCTTTTTTATTGTGGTTTCCGTGTTTCTGTTGAGAATGGCAACGGTTTTCACCCTTATTTTCCATCCATCCTTTGTGGTAAAATCATCAACTGTTTCAACTTTTTGAACCCTCTTTCTCACAAATCTTGCTATATATTCCCTCACGGTAACTATTCCGTTAAACCGTGTATAAGCATATCTTCCCGAAACCCTTTCTATCTTGAAAATAAGATTCATGAATTCTTTCGAACCTTCACCGAAAAGTTCGGATAAACTCACACTGACATTTCTTCCTATTATAGATTTGGGATCTGTGGCAGGGGTTTCCGCTACAGCGGACTCTCCGAACATTTTAGGAGATAAAATAACGTACCAGTCCTTGCCCTTCCATTTTTTTACCGTTACCGGTTTCTCTGCCCCTTCCTTTATCTTCGGTTCCTTGTCCACATCCTTTACTCTTTGTTGTCCCATCTTTCACACCATCATCAGAAGCTTCAGAAGATATTATTTTTTCTTGTGGTGCAGTATTTAAATTATTTTGCTTGAGCAAATTTTCCACTTCCCGAATAAAAATCTCTTCGTTTCCCTCCGGTATGGTTGCTCCTGCAGCTCCTGAATGTCCTCCACCTTCTCCCGAGGCTTTTGCTGCGACTCTTACCGTTATCTCCCGAGCATTTACGCCAATGTTTACGAGATTTTCACTTATTCTAACGCTTATTTTTACTTTACCATCCTCAGTTTTTGCGAATGCAAACACAGGTTTATCTGAAAATACTCCTGACTTGTGTAAAATGGAGACCACATTTGAGATTATGTGTTCTGAAATGTTATTCCCAGCCATAACATATATTGCATGTTCTGTTTCCCTTACAGCCTCTTTGTGCTGTTCTATCCATGAGAGAGCCTTTCCTATCTCCTTTCTGTAAGATGCCAGAATATTCTCAACTTCGTGCATGTAATTTTTATCCAGCAAGCATAATGCAACGCCTATATATGCATTTCCTGTTTTTCCACAGGCATTCAGCACGGTTGCAAATTCATTTGCATCACTAAGCTCACCGTTCCATTCCGGAAGCTCATAGACATCACCAAAAATCCACTCCGGATTTTCCTCACCGTTCATCGCTCTTTCTGCAATAATTGCAGAAGCTAATTTTTTTGTTTCTTCTTCTGACAGGTCAGAAAGGGTTCTCCATTTTTTACCCTCTTTGAGTTTGATTCCTATATCCTGCAGAAACTGTACACTTCTGGATTCTGAACCGGATACTCCAGGTATGTAAGGATCTATGGAATATTCCAGAACTTTATGAAGAGGTCTTGTTTTTCTTCCCCAAAGCCTTAAGCCCCTTTCGACCTTTATTCTTCCAGAAGCCTCAGCATCTTTGAGTATTTCTTTATTCAAACCCATCAGGCCCCAGTTCTCGCCTATGGAGCCTGTCTGAGAATCGCCTATGGCTCCTATTATACCGAGAACACTGAGGTCTTTATTAACAGGATTCAGCGCTCTTGCAAAGAGATAGGTTACACCTGAACCGGAAATGTTTTCACTTATTCCGAAATCAAGAGGATTGATGTGATAGAGAATTTCCGAATTTTTCTCTTGAACCTCACCCTGTTTTTCATGATGATCGAGTATTATTACTCTTGTACCTCGCGACACAAGCTTCTCCTGTATGATTTCAAGAAGACCCGAACCAACATCGGTAAAAATTACAAGCTCGTTTTTTTCTTTTGAAAGGTTCTCTATCATATCAGAAGTTAACTGCTTGACAATGGTGAGATGAAAATCTTTCCCTTCTCTGGAAAGGGCTTTAACCATTATGGCAGCGGAGCATATACCATCTGCATCATAATGCGAGACCAAACGTATTTTTCCTGAAAATAGTCTTACAGTATCTGCGGCTGTTATGCATTTCTTAATCAACACTTCAACTTTCTCTTTCATTTTTCATCACTGTAAAAACCAATAAAATTTAATGGTGAGAGAGGTATAAAAGATTTTCATCTCCAAAACCAATTCAGAAATTAAAAAATTTATCTTATAACCGTTCCTTTAAACTTCTTTCCGGAAAGATAATTATCCAGATTCTGGATATCCCTTCCGTTCATTATAACAACCTCAAGCCCGGCCTTCATTGCTTCCTGAGAGGCTAAAGGATCAAAGGGAATATTTATCCCAGCATAAATATCGGTTCCTGTTATATTCAGAAGTTCTTTCCAGCTCATTTCCTTTATAGGTTTCGCATCTTTGTATTTTTTCGGATCCTTATCGTAAACATAATCTATATTGGAGAGGTTTGCCACTCTTTTTACACCGAAGGTTTTTGTCGCAAGTACAGCATCATAATCAGTTGTAAATCCCGGTTTCCATCCCGCGCCGAAAAGAACATGCTCAAATTCCTTTTTCTCTGTGGGGTTTATCAGTATTTCCGGATGTGCATGTTCTTTGAACAAAACACGAAGAAATTCCGCATTGAGCCTTGTTGCATGAAGTCCTATTTCATGGTAGTCTGCTTTTTCCAGTTCTCTTATCCCCTTTGCAGCATTTATGTACATCCTTGCAGTGCGACCACCACCGGTTATTATCACAAATTTTTTCCCCTTTTCAATATGCTTTAAAATTAGATTTTGGAAATCCCTGAGGAATTTGACATCTATCTCTTTTGGAACGATAAGAGAACCACCAAGACTCAGAACAAAAATGTTTTCGCTCATTAAATTTAGTTCTTGAACAGGAATTAATAAATCTTTTTTGAATTCTAGCTTTGCGAAATCTGATGAGCGATGGCGAACAAACTTTTCGAAGGAAGCGAAGAGTTAGTGAGTTCGCTGTTTATCAATTTGTTTAAGGTATAGTTTCAGTGGATCGAGACAAATCTTTGACCACTCTTCAACTGTATACTCTGAAGATTGACAAATTTGTTTCAATTCTTCAATCGTTTTTAGTCCTCCATTTTTAATTTCAGAATCTTTTGGTTCTATAACTTTTGAAATTTCAACAATATACAGAATCCCGAAATGAACTCTCCCAACTTCATCTGTGTCATTATTTATATAACCCAACAGCTTTAAATCAAGATTTCTTACTTCAATTCCAATTTCTTCCCTTAATTCTCTAAGAACACTTGCGTGAATTGGATTTTCACCAGATTTGATATCAAATTTTTCAATATGACCGCCTATACCCCAGGACCATTTTCCCTGAAGTCTTTTCTCATGATATTCATCGTCCATAGATGATCTTTGATATGCAAAAATTTGTTTTGAGATCGGGTTAACAATTATCGAATAACCAACAGGTTGTTTGTATCGGGGATTTTTTTCTGCATAACTTCTTTTTATCCACTCAAAGTTTTCCAATATTCGTGATTTATAATCTACCACATTTGCGGGTCTAAAACCTTCGAAATACTCATTACCAAACAAAATTTCCCTTTTCACCACCATTATCAACTTGTCGTTTTTATCCAATAATAATCACCCTTTTAAAGGCGCGTTTGATTATTTATATGTTTTGGGAGTTTGCCAATTCTGTTAACATATCGCAAATTTGCTGTTAGTTGTCCATGATAGTGGCGAGGTTTACGAAGTAAGCCAAGAGTTCTCGGTGGTGCAATAATTATTTTTCTGTTTTTTCTTTTCCAAGTTTAAACAATCTGATATATTCTTCGCTATAAGGTTTCCACTTAACTATACCAAGTTTGAACTCCTTGAATTCTGGAATTTCATCCAAATTCCAATCAAAACCCTTTTCAAACAACT
>CAZCGK010000009.1:0-66261 GCA_964498245.1 uncultured archaeon
CTGTCCGGTTTGGGAATAAAAGAAATCGATATAAAAAACGCAATGAAACGCTTTTCACCTGAAGATCACGAATTCGCTTCGGAGATAAGAAAATCTGCAATGCCAATGATAGTGGCTGCCAATAAGATAGATACGCCTTCAGCACAGAAAAATTTCGAAACCTTGAAAAACATGAATATCCCCATCATTCCCTGTTCAGCTGAATCCGAACTTGCTCTTCGTGAAGCACAGAGACAGGGATTGATAGATTACATGCCTGATTCAAAAGATTTTGTGATAAAGGGAAAACCAAATGAAAAGCAGCTCAACGCGCTGGAATTTATTCGAAAAAACGTCCTGGAAAAATACGGCTCTACAGGTGTGCAGAAATGCCTGAACACACTGGTTTTCAAGGTTCTGGGTATGATAGCTGTATATCCCGTTGCTGATATCTCAAAACTTTCCGATGGCATGGGAAATATACTCCCCGATGCTTATCTTGTTCCAAAAGGAACAACACTCAGGGAATTTGCATTCAAAATCCACACGGAAATAGGAGAAAAATTCATAGGAGGGCTGGATATAAATAAAAGAAAAATAGGTGGTGATTATGAACTCAAGCATGGTGATATAATTGAAATCCTCACAAGGAGGTAATGCACAGAAAATCTTTGTGATACATAAACATCATGCAAGAAAACTCCATTTCGACTTAAGGCTGGAAATGAACGGTGTTCTCAAAAGCTGGGCAGTTCCCAAGGAACCACCTTTAAGCAAAAATCTGAAAAGACTTGCAATACAGGTGGAGGATCATCCTTTGGAATATGCGAATTTTGAGGGAGAAATACCACCGGGTATGTACGGTGCAGGAAAGGTTGAAATATGGGACCGAGGCACATACAGGCTTATTGAAAGCGATGGGAAAAAGCTTGTGCTGGAATTTCATGGCAAAAAACTCCGCGGAACTTATGTGCTATTAAAATTCAAAGAGAATGAAAAAGATTTATGGTTGTTTTTTAAAAAGGATTAAAGAAAATTCAAAAGGTGTTAACGTGAGATTTTTGCTGGATACAAATTTTTTAATGATACCAGGACAGTTCAAGGTGGATATATTTGCTGAACTTGAAAAGTTCGGAAAACCGGAGCTTTACATCCTTGATACAACAATAAAAGAGCTTGAGAAAATTTCTAAGGGTCGCGGTTCAGATGCCAAAGCTGCAAGACTTGCCTTGGAGCTTGTTAAAATGAAAAACATAAAGATGGTTCAGGCTCAAAATAAATCAACAGACAGGGAAATCTTGAGACTTGCTTCCGAAAAGGATTTTATTGTATGTACTCAGGATAAAAAACTGAAAGCAAAGCTCATTAAAATGGGTTCGAGAGTTGTGACAATGAGACAGAAAAAGTTTTTAATGATTTCTGAAAACTTCTACAAGTCATGAATTTCAAGAATTCTTTCGTATTTCTTCAAGAAATTTCCTTTTAAACTCTCTCCATTTGGAAATGATACCCGCTGCTGCTTTTTCATGCCCTCCACCAGAGCCTATACCCTGAACAGCCCTTTTAACCAACTCACCCACATTATAATCTCCTGACTGGTTTCTCACCGAAATCTTCCATCCCTTCGAAGATTTTTTTCTTATTACAATTATTTCCTTTTGATACTTCTCGCTGAGAATGGTTGATATCACTGAAGTAAGATTGAGCTTGGTTTCTATTTTATAAAAGATGACATCTCCTTTCCTTTCCTTCCTCCTTTCAAATTCTTCCAGAAGCCTGTTTATTTCTTTTTCAACCATGCCTTTCCATCTTTGCAGTTTTTCAACCTTAATGAAATCATCGAAATAGTCGTAAAGTGATAAAACCTTCAGAGCGGTTGCAGCCCCTTTCAATCCTTTCAGAGTTACCGCAGAGGAGATGAGCTTTGCAACTTCGGCTAACGGTGAAGTCATAGGATCTTCTTCCAGAAGGTATGGATATTCTTCTTTACACTCTTCTATGATATCTTTACAGTCTTCTGTACCATAATCGCCTATTATTCCCACAGCAGCCATCCATACGAGATGCGTGACCTTATACCGAAGCTTTTTTAAAAGAACATAAACCATACCTGATGTCGGAATATACAGGTCTTTATTTTTGAATCTGGGATTTATATGAACGATATTCTCAGAATTCAGATTCTTCTCCGGTATGTGATGATCCAATATCAGAATCCTCAGATCCGGAAGAGCTTTAAAAAGCTTCTTAAGCATTTTTCTTTCCTGATCCACAGGTATGTCCAGAAAAACAATAAGTTCAGGCTTCTTTTCTATCAGAGATTTTGTAAATTCCTCATCCATCAGCGGCCCCTTCCTCGGCATCGTCTCAAAACCGGTAAAGAATTTTAATAGGAGAGCAGCCGAACATATACCATCCGGATCGTTGTGATACAGAAGGAGCTTTTTTCCTGTAAGCTGAAGAAGATTTTTGACGAGCAGAGCTTCCTTTTTTGTTATCGTCCATTTCATAGCTTCTTTTAAATCTTCTATTTTATAATATTTTCGTTATGGAAGAAGAAATCGGTCGAATTGCAGTAGAAACAGCGAGAAAGGTGATAGATTCCTGGGTAAGGGATAGAATAAAATACACACCAAAAAACCTTCCGGAATTTTTTGATAAGGAACTCGGTGTTTTCGTGAGCATCCACACCTATCCTGAATACGAGCTCAGGGGCTGTATAGGTTTTGTTGAGCCAAATTTCCCTCTTTCTCATGGTCTTGTGGAGGCAGCGATCTTTGCGACAAGAGACCCTAGGTTTCCTGAACTGAAAGAAGATGAGTTAAACAAAATTGTTGTGGAGGTTTCTATATTAACAGAACCCCGTGAAATAAAAGCGGACAGACCCGAGGATATTCCGAAAATGATAAAGATTGGAAGAGATGGATTGATAGTGAGAAAGGGTTTTTATAACGGTTTGCTCCTTCCGCAGGTTGCGGTAGAGCACGGTATGGATGAAGAAATGTTTTTGTGCAACACATGCATCAAGGCAGGGTTGCAGCCATATGAATGGAGAGATAAAAAAACACGGGTATACGTTTTCAGTGCGGAGGTTTTCTGTGAAGAAAAGCCCCATGGCAGAATCATAAAAAAGGAATTAAAGACTTAAAAATTTTCTCGTATTATTTTTTATTGTAATTTCCAGTAGCAGCAGAGGTCGGGCATGACAAAAACACTACAATTTTCAAAGATAACAAAAAATATGTACATTTCAAAAGAAGCAGGTCAAATATTGAGAGGAATAGAATCAAAATTAGAGAGATATAACAAAAAACATGCTGAAGAACTATTTGAGATTCTTCAAAGCAAAGAGAAGCTGGAATATCCTCCCTTGATTGCTCCGATATCTGCAGAAATAACAACCACCCCAAAGGGAAAATATAATATTTTTCCAGAGTTTAAAAAAAGATTTCTCAGAAAATATCCCGGATTCAAAGAAGAGTTTGAAAAGATAGAAAACAGCATAGCTAAGGATAAAATTCACGCAATATTATTAAAACCTCAAAGAAAGCTTAGTGATGATGAGTATATAGAAGTTATAAAAGATATCACAGGATATGAAGAAAAGGTAGCAGAAACACTTTACAGGGACATCATAGCAACATCTAAGACTTTCAACCGCCCGCTTGAGGAAAGAGTTTACAAAATAAGGATAAAGAAATGAGCTATTTATTTTTCTTCAGTCTTAGATTTATGTATTTACCGCTACTGTAGTCAAATTTTAACCACCCATCCGCTACATACTCATTAATGAAATCTCTGAGCGGATAATTTGGAGCAATTCTAAAAATACCGCCCCTTCTTATCACTTCATCTTCAAGTTCCTCCATGGTAAACTCTTCTCTGGTTTTCAAGAATTCAACAGCTGTCCAAAAACATATCATTTTCCGATCCTTTGCCATTATCCACTCCTTTGAGCCTTCATTGAATCCTAGATTATAATAAAAAACCGGGACTTATAAAAATTTGTTAAATTTTAAAATATCCTGAACCCGGCTGGTTTTATACCCTCATCAACGATGATGAATTTTGCACTCTTTCCTTCAGGCATGTACCGGTGTTTTGTTATAGTTGCTTTCCTTTCAGACATCTTACCGGTTCTCTCCAGCAAAACCATAACCTTTGACCAGTATTTAATGACCTCACCGCCTATTATCTCTTCTTCTCCGGTATCCCAGTTACTGAACACATGTGCAGTTATCACAACCGGTATGTTTTTTTCTCTGGCTATATTTGATAAAATAGAGAGCTGTCGTGAAAGTTCGCGATTTGCTTCCATAATCTGTGTGTTCAGACGCTTTAATTCACCATTTCTGGTTTCCGAATACTCTATTCTGTAAAGAGCGACCATAGAATCCACTATAATCATATCTGCATGTTGCTTGGAAAGATGTCTTATAATCCTGCCCTGTTCTTCAAAAGTACTGGGTTCGACAAGTTTTATTTTTTTCAGAAGAATGTTATAATCTTCTGGTTCAATCTGCTTTACTCTTTCAAGAGAAAATCCACCTTCGGAATCCACATAAATTACTTCACCCCCCAGTTTTGCACATCTCAGAGCAGAGATAAGGCATATATTTGTCTTTCCGGTTCCTGGACCACCATAAAAATTAGTCAAAGACCTTGATTTGAGCCCACCGATAAGCATGTTCAGAGGCTCTGGCAACGGTATGGTCATGTTCATGATGAAATTAAATTGGTTTTAAGATTTAAATCAATGTGAAAAATATTATTTTCATGGACATCGAAAATCGTCTCAGACTCATAAAGGAAGTCGGAGAAGAAATAATAACAGAGGAAGAACTGAGACAGCTTCTCGAAACAAAAACCAAGCCTGTAGCCTATGACGGTTTCGAACCTTCTGGACAGATGCATATAGCTCAGGGAATACTCAGAGCGATTAACGTAAACAAAATGCTTGAAGCCGGATGCAGGTTTAAATTTCTTGTCGCTGATTGGTTTGCCTGGATGAACAATAAGATGGGAGGAGATCTTGAAAAGATAAAAAAGGTCGGGGAATACATGATAGAGGTCTGGAAGGCCTCGGGTATGAATGTTGAAAAGGTTGAATTCATATGGAGCAGCGAAGTGGTTCAAAATGAAGAATACTGGAAGAAGGTGATAAATATCGCCAGAAACTGCACACTGAGAAGAATAATTCGATGCTCTCAGATAATGGGAAGGAAGGAAACCGAGATTTTGAGCGCGGCGCAGATTTTTTATCCCTGTATGCAGGCAGCTGATATTTTTCATCTAAAGGTAGATATTACCCAGCTGGGTATGGACCAGAGAAAGGTGAACATGCTTGCCAGAGAAATTGGTCCGAAACTCGGTTTCTGGAAACCTGTTGTGGTTTCACATCACATGCTTATGGGCCTCCTTCCACCCCCATCAAATGATAAACCAAAAGATGAAAGGATGATGGAGATGAAAATGTCCAAGAGCATACCAGATTCTGCAATATTCATGACGGATTCAGAAGAGGATATAAAAAGAAAGATCCAAAAGGCATACTGTCCTCCAAAAGAAGTGAATGAAAATCCCATAATAGAGTATTGCAGATATATTATTTTTGAAAAATTTGATACAATGCATATCAAACGTCCGAAAAAATTCGGTGGAGACCTGGAAATACAGAGTTTTGAAGAACTCGTGAAACTTTATTCCTCAGGCGAACTCCACCCGGCTGACCTTAAAAATACAGTTTCCGAGTACATCAACCAACTTGTAGAACCGGTCAGAAAGCACTTCAAACACAACAAGCATGCCAAAAAACTCGAAGAATTTGTGAAACAGCAAATGGTGACAAGATAGAAGAAATTTAAAACCAATGATTCTCAAATAAATACCATGGTTGTAAACATAGATCCTTGGGGAAGCGTACAGGTTGAGGATTATAACAAGCTTATAGAGGAGTTCGGTATAAAACCTTTTGAAAAATTCAGAAGTATTTTACCTGATCTTCCTGTGTTTATGAGAAGAGGTGTAGTTTTTGGTCACAGAGATTTCGAGAGAATAGCGGAATGTCTCAAAGAGGGTAAAGAATTTGCAATGATGACAGGACTAATGCCCTCAGGCAAGTTTCATTTGGGTCATAAACTGGTTGCGGAGCAGATAATCTATTATCAGAAATCGGGAGCAAAAATATTTCTCTGTGTTGCGGATATAGAAGCATACAACATGAGGAGAATGTCACTCGAAGAATTAAAAAGAATAGCCATAGAGGAATACCTTCTGAATTACATAGCCTTGGGTCTTAAACCCAAAAACTGTGATTTCTATTTTCAAAGCCAGCGATCCAAAGACGGTGAAAAATCCTCTGCATATTACAGATTGGCAGAGATCTCTGCCAGATCGGTTACTTTGAATGAAATGAAAGCCATATACGGAGATACATCTCCGGCTAAAATCGTTTCTGTTCTCATGCAGGTTTCGGATATTCTTCACCCACAGCTCCCGGAATTTGGTGGACCAAAACCGGTTATTGTTCCTGTAGGCGTAGATCAAGACCCGCACATAAGGCTCACAAGAGATATAGCTTCACGTTTGGGCTCTACATTCGATTTCATACCCCCAAGCTCAACCTATCATAAATTCATGCCCGGTTTAAAACGTGGAAAAATGTCATCCAGCGATCCCATGTCCTATATAGCGCTTACGGATGACCCTGAAACCGTGAAATACAAAATAATGAAGCATGCATTCTCCGGCGGAGGAAATACCATAGAAGAGCACAGAAAAAAAGGTGGAAATCCGGATGTGGACGTTGCCTATCAGATTCTGTATTTCGGTTTCGAGCCTGATGATAGAAAATTGAAAAAAATTCATGATGATTACAGGTCCGGAAAACTTCTCACCGGCGAGCTTAAGATGTATACCATAGAAAAAATCAACAAGTTTCTCGAAAAGCATAAAGAAAAACTCGAAAAAGCAAAGGATAAGGTAGATGAGTTTTTAAACTGAAAAGAAGTATAATAAATCAAGCATGCGAGGGTGCCCGAGCGGCCAAATCAAAGGCCAGAGGGGCAGGACTTAAGTTTTAGAAAAAACTTAAGTGTTGATTCGCTCAAGAAGATGAGAAATCCTGTGGCTTAGAACCCTTTCGCGAGATGCGAAAGGTGGGAAGTGCCTTCCTGGGTTCGAATCCCAGCCCTCGCATTTTTATTTTTTACGTTGCCATACCTTATTATGAGTTTAATCAAATGTGAAAGCCTGAATGAATTTTTTTATGAGCAAATCGAAAAACACGGAAAGTTTCTAAGTCCAACAGCAAGATTTTATGTTTCCGAACTTCTTTCAAATCTGGGAAACCCTCAAAAGCTTATCTCCCACGCTCTGGAAGAATATACAGAAAAATCTCTTACCTTGATGCTCAAAGATGCCGTGGAGGCAGAAGATAGATTCAAAAGCTTTTATCTTCACAGAAAACTCGGTGATTTGTGTTTAGTTTTAGGAGGAATTTACAAAATACCGAATGTAAGCGATGATCTTATTATATACCTTGGAGAGGAAGGATACAGGGGGGCATCTCTATATTATCCATGGAAAGGATTTCTTAGTGTGTATCCGGAATTATGCGAAAAATTCTCCATGACAATGGAGGCTTTGAGAAAACTTGAAATAAAAATCTAAAAACACAGCTCCTGATCTTCATCCGATTCCATTATGTACCTGTAAAATGCCTTTTCCACCACTATCTGTTTTTTTGGTTTGTTGGAGATGAGGGTTACAAGTTTTTCCAGAAGACGAATTCTTTCCATAAGCTGTTGAGTCATCTGCCTGTGTATAGCATCAAGCTCCTGATTTATATCCCTGAGTTCTTCCATCATTCTTTCAAGTTCTTCAAATTCTTTTTTCATATAATCACTACCAAATGGTTAATAAAAAGATTTTTAAATCTTTCGGAGCAGAAATCCAAACGATTAAATTTCTGTTATAACAAAAAATATAATATGCTTGAATCCTTTCTGGACTTCAAAGAAATAAAGAACAGACCCCATATGATGCTCATCTGGGCGGTTATAATATCCAGTATAGCTGTTCTCATAAGCGCTCAGATCTCATATAAAGTGCTTATCGGTGAAACAATCTTTAACCTTTCTGGCCTTTTTTCGGTCTTGTTTACGATCATACCCGCGGCGTATTTTTTGACGGTAATGATAAAAAGAGAAGAAGCCCTGGAAGAGAAGGAAATAATAAGGTATCACAAGAAGAGTTTCTGGGAAAAACATAAACTCCATCTAATATGGACAAGTTTGTTTTTTATCGGACTAACCCTGAGCTTTGCCTTCTGGTGCCTTGTACTGCCAGAGGATTTTTTCCAGGTACAGCACAATAAAATAGATCAGATTCAGGGAAGGATCACAGGAGAATACATAAGAGGCGACTTCAACAGCTTTGTTAGAATAGTGTATAACAACCTTCAGGTTATGATTTTTGCATTCCTTTTCTCGCTCATATTCGGTGCAGGGGCTGTATTTATAATAACATGGAATGCATCAATACTTGGTGTTGCAATAGCAAGAAATTGTAAACACATAGCCGAAATTCCTCTCGTAGGTCTGGGATACCTTCCTCACGGCCTTCCGGAAATAGCCGCATACCTCCTTGCAGGTTTGGCAGGTGGAATAATATCAGCGGCTGTGATAAAGAGAAATGATTGGAGGGTTCTAAAAGTGATAATAATGGATAGTCTGAAACTCCTTGTGCTCGCTTCAATTCTTATAGTGATAGCGGGTATAATCGAGGTTTATCTATAAAATTCAATTTTTCGAATTCAGCAAAAACCGAAAACCGTAAGTATCCAGCCCACGCTGTAATACCCAGCCCACGCGAGTATAAGACCTGCCAGAGTTTTGCCCGTCAGAGTAGCAAGGAAAAACCTTTTTATATTATAATTCATCATTCCTGCAAGAATCCCTATTATGTCAAAAGGCAAGGGTGTTGCGGCAAATAGAACTATTATCACAAATGCACCGTGTGTTTCTATCCATTTTCTTGCTTTATTAAGAAGTTTCAGATGTTTTTTGTTTACAATCCTTCTCCCCCCTCTTCCCAAAATATAAGAAGTCATTTCTCCTATTGCAGAACCAAGTCCAGCAACCATCCCTACAATCCAGGGATTGAATCCCGGCATACCTCCGAGAAAAAAATTCACAGCAAATGCAGGCACAGGAAAGAATATACTCATCGACCCTATTACTTCAACCAAGAAAAGTCCCAAGTAACCCCAGGTTATTATTAGAGAATTTGCCCATTCCGCAAATCCTCCAGCAATTCCAACAACATCCATAAACTAATTTTAATTCATATGCATAATTAAATATATGCCCGTAGAAACCCATAGCTTTGTTATAGAATCAAAACCGGATATGGATATAATAGAGATTACAGATAAAGTTGCAGAGGCTGTAGAAAAATCCAAAATAAATTCCGGAATAGTAACCATATTTATCCCTGGGTCAACAGCTTCTGTGACAACCACGGAATACGAACCCAATCTCAATTCTGACTTGAAAAATGCGGTTGAAAGACTTGTGCCTTCAAATATTGAATACAAACACAAAGAAACATGGGGTGATGACAACGGTAAATCCCACATCAGAGCGAGTCTTTTCAAGCCATGCCTGATTGTACCTTTTGTGAACAAAAAACTGCTTTTAGGAACGTGGCAGAACATAGTTGTTCTGGATTTCGATGTTCCTGCGAGAAAAAGAGAAGTGATACTCCAGATCTTGGGAGAATAAAGTCTCAGGAGGTGGTGAGTTTTAACTAAAGAGCTTCTATTGTTGAGGGCGGTTTTTTTGTTATGTTATAGGTGACGCTTACAATACCCGGTACCTCCTTTGTCAACCTTTCTGCCAATTTATCTAAAGTTTCATAAGGAAGTCTTGTTGGAGATGCCGTCCTTCCATCATTACTATCCCAACACCTCACCTCTAATTGCAATCCGTAATCTCGTTTTCCTTCCCTTATTCCGGTAACTCTGTCTTCGTGCAGAACAGCCAAATATTGAAATGCTTTTGTATTCGATAATTCATCTTCAACAATTTTTGTTGCTTTTCTTATAATCTCCACTTTCTCTGGTGTAACTTCCCCTATTATCCTCGCCGCTAAAGCAGGACCCGGAAAGGGCGGTCTGTTATATATTTCTTCAGGCAATCCAAGAGCCTTTGCAACTTCCCTTATTGCCGATTTTCTGAGCTGAATTAACGGTTCTATAACTTTGTAACCATACACCTCCTCTGCATCAATCCCAAGCTGTTCAAGTACATTGTGCTGCCTTTTAATTCCCGAAACGGTTTCCTCCACATCCGTATAATTTGTGCCTTGAAGAAGGTATTTTACACCGGTTTTTCTTACCAAAGGACCAAAAACATCCTTGTAAAATACCTGCGTGATTGCTTCTCTCTTTTCTTCTGGATCTGTAAGACCTTTTAATCTCTCAAAGAAAACCTCCTTTGCATCTATAAGCTCCACATCCACTCCCAAATTTTTAAACAGTGAAACAATATATTCTGCTTCGCCTTCTCTCATCAAACCGTTATCAATGAAATATGTTTTGAGCCTGTTACCCAGAGCTTTATACCCAAGCATCGTAACGGTTGAAGAATCAACACCACCCGACAGTGCACTGATGGCCAAGTCATCACCAACAATTGAAGAAATTTCTCGAACTTTCTCTTCAATAAACCTTTCGGGATTTAATTCTCCCAGGGTTATTTCTTTAATTTTCATAATGATTTATTGAAGAAAAATCAGTTATTTAAATTTTTAAGCAGGTCTTATTGAGTTAAAAGTTTTAATATCAACCTTTAATATTCGATAGATAAAGGGACCGTGGTGTAGTTTGATCGGTTTCGAGTTTCAGAACCGATCCTGTATTGGTCTAGCATTCGGGCTTCGGGTCTTTGGAGAAAAAGCCCGCGACCTGGGTTCAAATCCCAGCGGTCCCACTAAGCAAATGTTGCGGATATCCATATGCCGAGAACATGAGCAAGAAGTATAACCATCAGAGCTATAAGCACGTGCTCTACAACAGGTTTCCATGGATTTGTTTTCTGTTCAATTCCTATGTAGTAGCTGAATATGCCGAGAAAGCTCAGTCCCAGAGCTATGTTCACGGGCACGGAAATTCCGAGAGGCAGAACGAGAAGAGGAAGAATGAATATCATTGCAAATACGAATTTAGAGAGAAAAGTCGAGAACGTGGATTCCCATATTTCTCTTTCACTGTGCCTGTTTTCCGATTCTTCTGCAATATGGATGCCTAATGCATCCGAAAACGCATCTGCAATGGCTATTGTCAGTATTCCGCCGATTACTGCAAGCCTGGAGTGCGTGCCTGATGTAAGTCCAACCATTAAACCGAGAGTTGTGATTATTGCAGAGGTCATTCCGAAGCTGATACCTGTTCTCAGAGAGCGCTTCATCTTTCTACCCTTCTGCGGATAAAATAGAGGAGATCGTTCCCCTCAAGCTTGAAACTTCCCTGCTCCGCATGCTCCTCATCGAACATTTCAATCCTATCAGGTTCTATTCCCTTTCCAGCTATGAGCACAGGAACAGGGTCTGTAAGGTGTTCATAACCCTTATACTCAGGAAGGCTTGCTGTTCTGTGATCACATGTTATTACAACAATCATATCCTTCAAATCCAAGCTTTTCAGTACAGTACCAAGGCACTGATCTATTTTTTCTATAAACCTCTTTTTACCTTCCCGATCCCTGTTGTGTGAAAGTATGTCTGTTCCATTGAAATGGAGAAACACAAAATCATAATCATTTACAGCACCTGTTATCTCCTCTGTTTTTTCACACAGCTCATAATCTATCTCAGGAATAGAATCAAACTCCAATACATCCATTCCCAGAAACCTTGCAACACCCCTTGCAACAGGCATTGCAGATATACACACACCGTTCAAAGAAAACCTCTCCCTGAAGCTTTTTGTGGTTTTCTTTCTCCCTGCGTTTCGAATTATGAGTGCATTGGCTGGAAATGTTCTTTCTCTGTTTTCCGGCTGTTCAGAAAGTATTTTTCTTGCCTTGTAAAGAAATCGATTAAGAACAGAGGCTGTAAACTTTGCGGATTTATCCTTCGGGGCTATCTGGGGTAGAGGAACCCCTGTTCTCTTCGGATCATTGGAGATTATTTTTTCCGAGACGTTTTTTCCGCTGAGAATTATAACCACTCTGTGACCCTGGGACTTCTTCACAGTGAAATGCACACCGTCTATTTCCATTCCATCGAGAAGCTTACAGAATCTATCCAGGCCTCTTTCATCACGTCCCGCCCTTCTGTCTATCACATTTCCTCTGCTATCCAGTGTCACAAAGTTTGCTCTTATACATACATCCTCCTCGCCTGGACTCAGTCCCAGACCCAGAGCCTCGAGGTAACCCCTTCCTGGATATGTATCATCAGAATAACAGCCCAAAAGCTTGAGGTAGCCTACATCAGAATCAGCCCTCTCCCTGTATTTAAGGTCCAGGAGACCCACAATACCGGATTTGGCAAGGAAATCAATTGTGGGTTTTTTTGCAAGAGAAAGGGGAGTTTGCGGTCCTATATCCCCCCCACCATCCAGAACCACGAAAAGGTATTTCATGAGTAGTATTGGTATCAAAAATTAAAAAAATTAATACCCAGTTTTTATATGGAGGCAGGAGTGATAAGGAACAGAGAAGTTCTGGAGATGGATTTTATTCCATTCAGAGTTGTATGCAGAGACGGACAAATAAAGGCTCTGGTCAACAATTTAAAACCAGTAATCGAAGGTGGAAAGCCACGAAACTCCTTTCTTTTTGGCCCTACAGGAACGGGAAAAACCTGTATTGCAAGGTATGTTTTGGAAGAGTTTTCCAAAGAGACCGGAGCTTTCGCATCCTATATAAACTGCTGGAGGGTCAGAACAAGATTCAACATACTCTATGAGCTTTCCAGAGATCTCGGAATGGGGTTATCATTTCACAGAAAGGGTACACCTGTAGATGAGATAGCTCTTGCCTTGGAGAGAAGGCTTGAGGAGAAACCTTGTGTGCTCGTATTGGATGAGGTGGATCAGATTGAGGAGACCGATGTTATTTACGACCTCCTGACCCTTCCAAACATGTGTTTGATAATGATATCGAACAATCCACACGCGTTCTACAAGATGGATCCGAGAATAATGAGCAGGCTCGCCTCTACGGAGAGAATAGAGTTTCCCGTATACAGGAAAGAGGAAATTGTTTCCATACTCAGGGATAGAGTGGAATGGGGTTTGTTTCCGGGAGTGATATCCATACCGCAGCTGGAAAAGATCGCAGAAACAAGCTCAGGTGATGCAAGAGTTGCGATAGAGATTCTCAGAATCTGCGCAGAGGAGGCAGAGAGAAGAGACCTGAACAGAATAACCGATGATGTGATCGCAAGGTTTACCTCCTCGATTTTCAATCCAAAACTCGAATCGAGATTTAGTATGCTTAACCCGTACCAGAAACTTATTATAAATATCCTTAAACAGGAAGGAGAAATGACCTCTGGAAAGCTTTTTAAAAAGCTTAACGAAATCTGCCGAAATGAGGGTTTGCAACCGGTAGTTGACAGAACTTTTAGAAAATATACCTCATCCCTTCTAAAATCTGGATTTATTTCTGTTAAAAGGAAAGGTAAAAACCGTATATATGATTTTATCTAAAATCTTTTTGCTATATCTAATGCCGCCTTCCTTCCGGTAATACTGGACATTTCCATACAGGGGAGTGAAAAATCCCCAACTTTATAAAATCTATCAAATCTTTCATCCACCATTCTCGGGATTTGTTCAAGAGTTGATACAACCGGCAGGGCGTGTTTCCATTCAACGGATTCAACTATCTCATAATCCGTAAAGAAATCCTCAAATTGCGGGTTTTTCGTGTATGCTGAAACCTTGTACAGATTTTTTCCTTTTTTGGAAATGTGGGTAATTCCGGAGTTTCCCTCTCCAATGAACAGGCTGTCCACCTTCTTGTATTTATTTTTCAGATTACCTCTAACAACAGCCTCCATCGAACTTCCATATTTAATCTTGCATTGATCCTTTACATCTTTGAATATTTCCGCAAGTTTTGGAAGCGGTACAGCGCTTATTACAAAATCGAATTCTTCCTCTCCCATTGGTGTGGCTATTCCGTATTTACCATCGAGAAATTCGATTTTTTCCACGGGTGTTTCCAAGGAAATCCTGTCGCGATACGCTTCATAAATTTTCTTGGGAAGGGAATCCATTCCTTCTTCGAGTGTATAAATATCGGTTACTGTTGGAATGAATACGGCTTTGCCTACGGCTTCATTGATTTCTTCAGGTTCGGCACATAGTGTTGAAACCACAAACGGTCTAACAAAGTATTCTCTTATCCTTTTACCCAAACTGTAAAAAAATCCTCTAAAAGACTTGCTGTAGCCCTTTTTTGTGAGCGGAAACCACTCCAAAATATCCATAAATTCAAGATCATTAAAGTACCAGTAATATTCCAGAGCGGTGTAACCCTCTACAGCTTGGGCTTTTGCTTTCCTTTTAAGTTTGAAGAGAGATACCACATCCTTTGGATATAATTTTCCGGAGAGCAGAGAGAGAATGATGCCCTTATTATCAAGGGTCACAATACCATCATTCAAGAGAAACCCGGTTTTTTTAGCCTCATAGGATTTCAGCCTTTCTCCGAGACCGAATTCCTTTATCAGCTCTCGCAAACTGTAGTAGTATCCATGAAAATATGATGCACCAAGCTCTATTCTTTCACCACCAGCATTGGATGTATATATCCTTCCGCCAACTCTTTGGGAACTTTCATATAAGTGTGCATCGATATCAGAAATTTTGGCAAGCTCATGCAATGCAGACAGACCCGATATTCCGGCTCCTATTACAGCAACCCTTTTCTTTTTCATATTTCGTATGTAGAGATTAAATTTTAAAAACCTTGATTTACAGATAGATGTTTATATAAATCATTTTAATCACTTTGTCGAAAATTCATTCAGAGCTTGAGGTGATGAATACATGAAAATGATCTTTCTTGGTGCACCCGGTGTTGGTAAAGGCACACATGCAGGATTGATAGCAAAGTTATATTCAATTCCGAAAATATCCACAGGCGATCTATTCAGGGAAGAGGTAAAGAAAGGTACCGAACTCGGAAAAAGGATTGAAGGAATACTGAATGCCGGTGAACTTGTGCCTGATGAAATAGTTATAGAGGTTTTGAAAAAGCGAATTTCCCAGGAGGACTGCAAAAACGGTTACATACTCGATGGTTTTCCAAGAACGATTCCTCAAGCAGAGGCTTTGGATAAGATTACGAAAATAGACCTTGTTGTGAATCTGGTTGCTTCAGAACAAACTATAATAGACAGAATAACGAACCGTTACACATGTAGAAACTGCGGTGAAGTGTATAATATAAAATTCGTTCCGCCAAAAAAGGAAGGCATATGCGATAAATGCGGCGGAGAGCTTTATCAAAGGGAAGACCAAAAGCCGGAAGTGGTAAAGGAAAGGTTAAGGGTTTACGAAGAAAAAACAAAACCCCTTATCGAGTATTACAAAAATAAGGGAATACTCCTTGAAGTCAATGTTGAAGGCGAGGTCAACGAGGTTCACGAAAGGATTGCAAATGCTATAAAGAAGTGGCTTGAAGAACACGGGAAACAAGCCTAAAATCTCTCATGTTTTATGCCGGAAGCCACGTTTATCCACAGCAATCCTGCAATTAGAAAGAATATAAAGGCAATGAGAAGCGCTATTAAATACGAAAAATAAGAGACACCGATATTAAGCTCAAGATTATTCACAATCCAGCAGCCTATGAGAATAAAAAACCCTCCAGCTATCCATGAAACAACCAGCTTGGATGTCATGTTTTAAATTATTCGGATAAATGATTTTTATAGTTATAGCCCCAGACGTTTTTTTGCAAGAAGCACATCTTCCTCTGTTATGGTTCTTCTTCCAGAATGCTCGGCAAGCTTTCCAGCTTCCTGTGCAAGATCCTTAATCGTCTTTTCCATCCATTCTGCAAACAGAATCACTGCTTTTTTAGAAACCCTTTTCGCTCCGGCATCTTTAAGAATTCTCTCAACAGTTGCGAGAGGCAGTTCTGCCAAATCTTTCACCTGATTTATTTTATTAATTTTGAGAAGATTTATAAATTCGAACAGCATTTAATAAAATATCTCTAAAGAAGGAGGGATGAGATGACAGAAGCGTACTGTGTGAAGTGCAAGAAAAAAGTCACAATGAAAGATGAAAAGAGCGTAACGCTCAAAAACGGTAAACCCGCAAAACAGGGAATATGCCCTGAATGCGGAACAAAGGTTTTCAAAATAGGATGTTAAAATCCTCATCCTTTTCATTTTTTATTTTTTAGGTAAACTCCCTTATGTTTCTGAAGATGATATACATTGTGATTATGCTGAGCATAATGAAAAATCCAATAAAGGCGAAACTTAAAAAAAGACCAGCATCCGGAGCTTTAAAACTGCAAACGGTTTTTGTTTCGCTATTGTAGCAATCCATATATTTTTTTCCTATCCAGTCTGTTATAAAGAATACGAAAAAACTTGAAATAAATACTATTATCATACCAATAGCTATAAGCACTTTCATCATTATATATTTCGGTTTTGGTGATTATAAATTTATGAAGGATTCTTTAATTTCTCCTTTCTGTAAGGATACCTCATGATATGCCCGCAGTTCCCGCATCTTATTATTACAGATTTCTGCCTTGAACTGATTCTAACCGTGCAGTTAACACCGTAGACGAAAAAAATATAACACTTCCTACAGAACCGCCTTTTGTATTCTCTGGGAATACCTAAATTGTACCGCATGCATATTTTCATTGCCATTTCAACATATCGTTTGGAATAATCCGGGTTTTCCCTGGAAAGTTTCTCAGCGGTTTGAAAAAGAGCATTAATCCTCTCTTTTGCTGTTCTTATCTGCCAGTAGGGCTTTGAACGCTTTTTTGTTTTCATTAGATAATTTTTGAAATAAAAAAGTATTAATTTCATTACAATAAAAAATGGAAATGGAGGATTGATTATGCCTTTCCAACCACCAAGAGGAATGAGAGATTTCCCTCCGGAAGTAATGATAAAGAGGATGTATGTAATCGAAAAAATCCGCGAAACCTTTGAAAGATACGGTTTTAGCCCTGTATGCACCTCAGCTGTGGAATACTGGAAAGTTCTTTCCAGAAAGGGTGGTGGAGGAGAGGCGATAAAAGAAGAGATATACTATTTTAAAGACAAGGGAGATCGTGAGCTTGGCCTCAGATTCGATCTCACAACATCTCTTGCAAGATTTGTTTCTGGAAACCCGCAGATACCCAAACCCTTCAAGGTCTATCAGATAGGAAGGGTGTGGAGATATGATAGACCGCAGGCTGGAAGATATCGGGAATTCTGGCAGGCAGATGCGGATATAATAGGCTCTCCATTTATGGATTGCGAAGCAGAATGTATAGCTCTTGCCTCTGAATGCTTGCAAAAACTGGGCTTTGAAAATTTTGAAATAAGAATAAATAACAGGAAAGTTCTCAACGGTATGATGGAATTTCTCGGAATAGAGAAGGAGAAACAGCCTGAGGTTTTCAGAATACTGGATAAGCTTGACAAGATTGGAGAAAACGGTGTGAAAAAAGAACTTGAGAACAAGGGTGTAAAAAACAAAACTCTGGAAGGTCTTCTTGCTTTTGCAAGAATGAAAGGAAAGCCTGAAAAGATTATTGAGGAGTGCATGCAGACTTTTGCGGGTTTTTCTGAAGCAGAGGAAGGCCTGAAGGAGCTCAGGGAAATCATAGAAAAGCTTAAACCCTACAATATTTCAGGAAAAATCCTCATTGACCTGAGCCTGGTAAGAGGTCTGGATTACTACACAGGCCCTATTTTCGAGATTGAAGCGAAAGGAAAGGAAAATTTGGGAAGCATCTCTGCAGGAGGAAGATATGATAAGTTTATTGAAGTACTGGGTGGTAAACCAACTCCGGCTGTGGGCGTGTCCCTAGGCATTGAAAGGATATTCGATATTCTTGAAGAGAAAAGCAGATTCACTCTACCTCAAACAAAAACCGAGATTTTTGTAGTTTCCGTAGAAGATTCTTTCAGGACAGAAACTATCAAAATTGCACAGGAACTGAGAAGAGCCGGCTTTAACGTGGAAACAGACCTGATGTCAAGAAATCTGAAAAAGCAACTAGAACACATCAACAGGACCGGAATACCTTATGCCCTGTTTGTGGGACAGAAGGAAATAAAAACAGGAAGGTATACACTCAGAGACATGAACACAGGTAAGCAAAAAGAAATGTCAGTGAATGAAATAATAAAGGAGCTTGCAGATTTACGCGGTTAGCTTTTCTGATACAGCGTTTCTAGAATGATCTTCAGAGCACGTTTTTTGCTTATTTTTCGTGTATCAATCACAACAGTTTTTGATTCTGCATCATCAAAAGTATACATGAGTTTTTTTATTTTTTCATCTTCAAGTGCATCACAGCGCTCACGGAATTTGTATCTTTCTGTAAGGGTCTCAAAATCCGAGGTCAATGTAAAAATATACGATGTATATCCGTATTTTTCAAAAAATTTTGTGAATAAATCTGTTCTTTTTTCTACAAGAAGAGAATCTCCTATAATTATATCCCACCCATCTTTAACGAAAAAATCCCTGCATATTCTAAGTATTATCTCATATGCAAGATACTTGTCGGACAAACTGGAAGCATTTCCTCCGAAGCAGCGAACAAAGTGATCCGCATCAAACATCACAGCTTTTCCTAGGACATCTCGAAGGCATCTTGCAATCGTTGTTTTTCCCGAAGCGGGCGGACCCCTGATCAGTATGAATCTTTTCATTAATAAATTAGGAAATGAGTGTGATTTATATAATTTTGATACCAAAAAATTTAACATGAACAAACAATCTATTATTGCTGAAATTCAAAAGGAGAAAAGCCTTTTGGATTCTCAGGATGTAGAAACCCTGTTCAGAGATTCTGCAAACGTTGAAAGGCTTGTTTTTGAGACTGATGAGGAGGACGAGTTGGTGGAAAAACTCACATCCCTGAAGGATTCAAGGGCATTGCTTATAGATTGCAGAAGCGTGTCCGAAAACGTGCTGCTTCTGTATAAGAAGGTGATGGAAAATCTAAGGGGAAATATAAAGGTGATATCTTACTTCACGGTTGTGGAAAAACCCGAAAGCGAAAAGAAATACTGGGTAAGGGTTTTTGCTGAAAGGTGATTTTTTGTTTAATTCTGATAAAACCTGAACCTTAAAAATCCAGCAATACCTCCTAAATGCAAAAATCTCTCTCCTGCTTCATGATCCGAAGAAATTATCTTCACCTTCCCTCCCATTTTTTCGGTTAGATCCATAATTTTCTCAAATTCCGGGATTTTTTCCTCAGAAACGAGAAGGGTTTCCACCGCACCGAGCTTTACTGCATGCTCTGTTTCCTTTTTGCCATATACAGCTAAGCCTTCAGAATATATCCTCGAAAAAAGTTCTTCCACGAGTTCGGTCTCCTTTGCAATTCTGGAATCCCGAAGAATTCTTGCAGAACATTTCCTCACAACCTCATTAATTCCTGTTATGCCCAGGGAATGGCAGTGCTCGATAAAAATCTTCTTTGCAAGCTCCGGGTTCCTTTCTTTTATATGTTTCAGAAGGTTTTCCTTCTCAAAACCAGGACCAGCAATGATAATAGCATTGAATTTTTCCTGCTTGCCTTCCAGATACTTCAAAATCTCATTTCGATATCCATCCAGATTGTCCTCTTCTCTCTGCTTTTTCGAGTAGATGGTTGTTAGATATTCTATACCGGATTCTTTCAGTTCGGCAAAACATGCTTCATCTCTATCCAGAACACATATTAGAAGCAGTGAGGGTTTGATTTTTGCTTTTTCGAGTCTTTCCAGATGATAGGATTTCCATTCTTTTTTCTGGATTGTGATAACGGTTCTTATACCCACAGCTATAGTATGGTACGAGCCAATCTGAACCTTATCTTCAGGTCCGGATATTATGGGACCTGTCAATCTTAACTGGTGCGTGTCCTTATGATATTCCATTTTTTCAAGTTCTATGGACAGAACCAAAGCTTCTCTATCACCTTCTCTTAATTCAGAACCCCTTTTTATCACCACCTTGCGGAATGTTTTACCTGTTATTATATCGCCTGGTTCGAGAATTTTCTCGAGATGCCAGAGATCATCAGGAGTTTCTGTTCTGATTTTCACCATTCCGTGTTTCAAGTCTTTCTTCAGGATTTGCATAGATTCCACTTTAATTGAATAATTTATTATAAGTTTACGCAACCAAAATAATATATATCACAAAAATTGGTGGTCTGATGGACGATTTTGTTTATTTGCTTGTGATTGCTGTTGCCCTCCTGGTTGTTATCGGACTTGCTGCAACTTTTCTTCAATGGACACCTCCGGAAAAATACACACTCATAGGAGAGTTCTCCGGAGGCTATGCTGGATTTACAAATCAGGCATCAAAGATCATAGACCTCGGTTCCTTCAGCGTTGGTGAAACACAAAAGGAAAATCTGAAAACCGTTCCGCAACTACAGGTTTCTTCCAGCTGGTTTGGAAGTGAAAGAAAGAAATATTATATAACGGTTCCTGAATGGCTTGAAGTAACAAAAAGAGGTGTTAGAATAAGCTTCTATGTGTACGATACTAACAGATACGGAAACCTGATAATAAAATGGAACGGAAAGGTTTTCTTTTCAAAACCCGCTGAGACCAAGCACTACACCGTATTTATAAACTCAAGTTATGTGAAAGGCTCGAACACACTGGAGATTTACACTGACGGTCCAGGTTTCATGTTCTGGGCTTCAACCGTTTACATTCTCAAAAACATGAACATAAATCTGGAATACGGACCGGATAAAATCATTGCTTTTTCCATGCTTCCTGATGAGGTGAGTATGTTCGATAAGGGGCAGATAAGCTTTTATGCAAGCGGTACAGGAAATCTGAAGGTGAAAGTCAACGGTGTTGAAATTTACAGCGGTGCACCCAAAGGTGTGACCACGGTAGAATTCGATTATCTCGATACCCCTATAAAATCCGGAAGTAACATAATAACATTCATTGATAGAGATGGTGTTTACAGTCTTCACGATGTGGAACTGAAGATTTACCTTCTCCATAACAAATCTGTGATAATCAGAAAATTCAACATCACCGAAGAGAACTACAGTCTTCTGGAAAAGGGTTTGGTAAAGGGGAGGATTGATTACAGAGTTGAAACAATTGCAAGACCAGGACCGCTTACCATAAAACTCAACGGCAATACCCTGGGTGTATTCAATCCAGAGGAAGGATGGAATTCTGCTGAATTTGATGTTAATGATGCTCAGTTGGGAGAGAACGATATCGAGTTTTCCGGAACCGGAGGATACCAGATACCGGAAATAAAAATCGGGCTTGTAGCATAAAACATAAAATTCTTTTAAATTCGATATATTTGTAGCAATTTTTATAAATTTTACTACATATATGTAGAATTATGGACAAAAATCAGCTGATAAGTGTTCTTGCTCCGTGGAATCTGTGGGGAAATAAGATAGATACGGGAATAAAAAGAGAGGAATATATAAAAGAAGCACGCGAGTGCTTGAAAACAAACAGCGTGTTGGCATTAATAGGTATAAGAAGATCCGGAAAAAGCTATATAACGAAACAGATTGCTTCAACTTTGACAAAGAAAAAAGAAGACTCGCTTATAGTAAATTTTGAAGAAGTGAAGCTGCAGGAGCCTGCAACCAAAGATCTTTTGGTAAAAATATATGAAGCATATCTTGAAATAGTTAAACCTACATCAAAACCGCTCATTATACTTGATGAGGTACAGAATGTAAAAGGTTGGGAGAAATTTGTAAGAACTCTACATGAAAGAAAAGAAGCAAAAATTGTAGTAACAGGATCGAGTGCAAAGCTTATGAGTGAAGAACTTGCCACACTTCTCACAGGAAGGATTTTGTCAATAAACGTTTTTCCTTTATCCTTCAGAGAATTTCTAATATTTAAAGGGATTAAAATTCATACAGAGCTTGATGTTCTCAGAAATGAAAGGAAAATAAAAACATTACTTCACGAATATCTCGAATTCGGAGGATTTCCAGAGGTTGTACTTACAGAAAGAAAAGACATAAAAACAAAGCTTCTTCAAACATACTATGATGATATATTGGTTAAGGATATTGTGAAAAGATATGATATTCGAAAACCGGGAAAGCTTGAAATAATAGGAAATTTCTATATAAACAATTTTTCGTCAAGAATAACGTTCAATTCAATAGCGAGGTTTACGAAACTTAATGAGAACATAGTTGAAAGGTATACAAAATATTTGGAAAATGCAAAATTATTGTTTCTTCTCAAAGCTTTCAGTCCTTCAATAAAAGAAGAGGAAAGCAATCCGAAAAAAGCCTATATTATGGATATTGGTTTCAAAAACGTAATGAATCTCTCTCTTTCGGACAGAATAACCGCGGGATACGAAAATGTTGTCGCTGTTCATTTGTTAAAGAGGCACGGAAAAAATCTCTTTTACTGGAAAGACTATCATAACCGAGAAGTTGATTTTGTAATAAAGAAGGGAAATAAAATAGAATACCTGATTCAGGTATGTTACAATATAAATGATGAGACCACGAGAAAAAGAGAGCTGAGGTCTTTGTTACATGCATCAAAAAATCTCAGATGCAAAAATCTGCTTGTGATCACGGATAATTATGATGGTGAGGAAGAAGTGGAGTGGTGGGGTCTGAAAAGAAAGGTCAGATTTGTCCAACTCTGGAGATGGTTATTAACGCATGAAAACGGTTAAAAAACAAGAATTTCTAAAATCAAATTTTATAGTTAATTATAATCTATTTTTGCTTTTGAAACAATTAAATTAAAAAACAGATATTTTTAATAAATAAAAACAAATAAAATATCGGCTAAAAATTGTTTCTGAAACTGTTTCAAGTAACCTATATATATAGGGTAAAACCAACTATCTAACATCAGTTATTTCGCTTCTGGGTACTGGAAGAACGATCCGTTCTTCCTTTATCCGGGGCGAAATATAAACTATACGGAGGAATGAAAAATGAATATTAGAAAGGTACTGGCAGGAGGTCTTGCTGCACTTACTGCCGGTGCAACTGTGGCATTCGGCGCATTTGCGCAGAGCACATCTCTTAAGGACTACGTTGTAGCCACACCTGAAGGTGTGCTTACATCCCCGATAATAGTGGTACCCAGCTACGAAGGAATAACACCTCCGGCAGGTCTTGCAAAGGATATTGTCGGAGCAGCAGACATCGCAGCAGCTGTTGCTGGCTATGCAACACAGGAGGTTTCAGTCGGTACAGGAACAACAGTTTCCGTGAGCAACGGTGTTGACATTTCTACAGCAAACACAAAGATTTACTTGGGAGACAGCCTGACAAAGTCAGGTCTGAAAACAACCCTGACAAAGAATGATCTCCCAACACTTCTGGCATCCGGAACTGTAACAGATGACAGCGGAAACACATATCCATATGACCAGTACATAACACTGTCTGCAGGTACTGTAACAGCAGGAAAGAGCAATGGTGACCTTTCCGACCCTGCAATATACATAGATACAGGTTACAGCACAACAACACCTCTTTACAAGATATCAATAGTATTTAACAAACTCCTGAACGCTTCAAGTACAGATGTGCAGGGTAACAGCATAGAGATTCTGGGACAGGCTTACTCAATAGGAGCAGGAAGCAGTGATACAAAGCTTGTTCTCTACTCCAGTGCAAACAAGCAGACAATAAGCCAGGGAGAAACCGTAACAGTCAACATTGATGGTGTTGACCATGAAATCGGTCTGATAGGTACATCAAGCACAACCACAGCTGTTATAACAGTGGACGGTGAATCAAGGTCCGTAACAAAAGGAAACTCCTACACAATAGCAGGATTGAATGTATACATAGAGGATGTATTCTACTTCGGAGGAGGAGCAACAGCACCTCCGGGACAGGTCGTTCTCAGCGTCAGCACAGGTGCATCCAAGATAACACTTGAAAACGGCCAGCCTGTAAAGGTTGGAACACAGGATGATATTGTAGACGGAACTCTGGTATCGATAACATCAACATCAGGACAGGGTATTTCCAAGATAGAGATATCCGTAACAGCAAAGGACCAGAACGCTGATTACATACTTGAGGGAGAAGCATTTACAGACCCAGTTTTCGGAAGCTTCAAGATCGCCTTCGGCGGCATGAACATGGGAACAACTGACACAATAACAGTAGACAACTCAGGAACAACTGCAGCCTCTCTAAAGGTAACAGACTACAGAGGAAATGAGAAGACAATCACCTGGGCTTACACATCTTCAAGCAACTTCAACCCAGCACTTAACGAAACAAGCACAAGGCAGTTCCATGTAGTCGAAGGTGAGGCGGTAAAGAAGGGTGATTATGTACTTCTTGCACCTTCACAGGGATCCGAATTCGGTCATATAATGCAGTACACATCCTCAGGCAGCCTCGGACAGAGCGGTGCATACATAGACCTGAAGGATGTATTTACCGGAACAACAACAAGAGTCTACCTCACGGAAGGTAACAACTGGGGAGGAACATTCTACATAGACGGTCAGCAGTACTATGTGAACTCAAGTGGTAGCGGTTCCTCGGATATGGTATTCACATGGGGAACAACTGCAAGTAGAGGTAGTGCAGGAAATGAGACAACCGTGTTCCCACTGATAAAGCTCAACGGTGGTGAGTGGTTCACATTGACAACAAAGGTAAGTCTTAGCGATGGTACATGGTATGAGCTGCCAACAGGAACATTCTATTACAATGCAACAACAGATGCAAACTCTATTAAGCCACTAGGAAGGGTTACATACAACATAACAAGCGGACAACTCGCACTGGCAAACCCATCTGACAACACACAGCTCCAGTATCCAGCAGTTCTCGTACTTGAAGAGAAAGCAAAGGATGCAAACAACAATGATGTGCAGGATGCAATAATTGTAACCATAGCTGACGGCAGTGGAAGTGGTGTGGATCTCACAATTCAGGCACCTCTGCTAACAGCTACAGGTGCAAGTACAGGATACACAAAGGAAAGTGACAACAGCGTGACTGTATACGCGGACAGAAGAGGAACAATGGTTGAACATGATACAGACAGCCAGGGACTTGTGACAATCACATATCCGGATGAGCAGGCAACTGCAAATGTTGCTGTAGGTCCGGATCCACAGTTCTCTGTTGCAGGCGAGGCAGGAACAGTTGAGCAGGCAATCAAGATAACCACACCGGTTGCCAAGCTCGACAATGAAATAAACACAGCATCTCTGACAGGAGACCTCATCCTCATCGGAGGACCATGTGCTAACAAGCTGGTAGCACAGCTCGCTGAGGATGAGACCACAGGTATTCCAGCATGCGATGCATGGGATCTCTCAAAGGGTCTCATCAAGGAAGTAACAAACGCATTTGGTTCAGGAAAGAAAGCTCTCGTCGTTGCCGGTACAACCGCTGACGACACAAGAGAGCTTGCAGCCAAGGTAATGCAGGGAGTACTGTCTTTTGAAGAATAAGACGGTTACTTCCTTCCCTTTCTTTTTTATTTTATTTTGTTTCAGAAATAATCACGATTTTTTCACAAATTTGTGAAAAATTTTAAATTTTCTATCATGTATATCGGAAATTCCATACTCAACACCAACCAGTAATTATCAATCTCTGCAGAAAAACTTAAATTCCTGAAAACAAGAAACATGGACAGAGACCCTACGAAAATAAATTAACAAAACGCACCTACTTTAAAATTTATAAATTATTAGTTACCAAAATAACAATATGGTCAAAAAAGTTTCAATATGGTCAAGTTTGGAACCTTTACTTTATTTGGAAGAACCTGTACATCTGGCAGAAATCTCAAAAAAACTGAAAAAACCGCACACAACAGTAAGAAAACACCTTGCAGTTTTTGAAAAAATGGGCTTGGTAGCAAAAGAAAGGAAGGGCAGACAAACCTTTTATAAACTAAAAGAAATCCCTTTATTTATCGATTACCTGACGATAATAGAAAAAGAGAAATTGATCAAAATATGCGAAAAAAACCTTATGTTCAAAGAAATAGTTGATTACCTTCACGATTTTGATAACATGTTTGTTATATTTGGTTCTGCTGTTGAATCGATTAAGAAAGCAAATGATATAGACCTCCTTGTAATAGGAAAATTCAAAAAAGAAAAACTGAAAGTTCTTGAAGGCAGGTTAAATGTTAAATTCCACATAATAAATGTCAGAAACTTGAATGAAATCAGTGAAACATTAAAAAAGGAAATTGTTGATAAGCATGTGATAATTCAAGGGAGTGAAAAGTTGATAAAATGGTTGATAAGTTAAAATGGTGCTTTGAGCAGAAAAGAGGAATAAAACTTATAAAACCAAATGAAAATCTTGCAAAGGAATATATAAGAAGTGCAGAAGAAACATTACTTATCCTAAAAGACATAGAAGGAAAATCAAATATGTGGCTTGCAACAACTAGATACTATTGTGAATATTTTATTGTTTATGCTTTATTAATGAAACTCGGCATTAAATCTGAAATTCATGATTGTACAATCGAAATTGCTAGATTTCTTGAAAAGCAAGGAATTCTTATGAAAGGAACAACAAAAATGTTGGAAAGGGATAAAGAATTAAGAATAGATAATCAGTATTATTTAAAAAACAGAAAAGTTGATATGGATTTCAATAAACTTAGAGATTTTGTATTAATGATTAAAGAAAAAATCAATACCATAACAAACGAAGAAATTCAGAAGATTAGAATACAGCTGGAAGATTTAAGAACTTGAAACGCACTTTCACAAAAATCCTTTCACAGCTTCGCTTGCTTCATGATCTATTCTGTTGAAAACCCCATCTACCAAAATCCTTTTTTCACCTTTTTTAATCATCCAGTAAGGATAATATACAGCCTCTGCTTTTATAACCGTTACATTCCAGAGCTCGGAAATCTTTCTGACAAAATCCGAAGATATCATAAAGTTCAGAACCCTTCCAGAAATCTCTCCGGAAACAGGTTTTTCCTTTAACTGAACTTGATGCAGATTTGGGGGTATGTTTTCCAGAACAAGAGAATTTCTGTACATGTAACCGTCTGTTGATACAAAACCACGGGAAACAAGATCGCGAATGTTTGTTTGCACCGTGCTTAGAGGCATTTTCAAACCCTCGGCAATCCTTTCAAGTGTGGAAAGGCCCTGTTTGGTTAGATATAGTATTATCAGCCTGCTGGAAGGATGTAATTCCAGAAGCTTTCTTACACCTTTACTTCTCTCCACATCCTCTCCCCTCTGAAATACAATTTCTCCCGTAACCCCATCAACATAAAGATTAAAGGTATAGCTTTTGAATTTCACCCTGACCTTCCATAAAGGATAGTAAACAAGCTCGGGTTTTTCCACACCTTTATAAACAGACAGGATATCACCCTCTCTGTATCTCGGCTCGAACAGAAGAATTTTTTCTTTTTCCTTTTCAGGGAGTGATATACTTACATCCTCTCCTCCATGCTGGGTTCTCCTTATCCTTATATCTACAACCAGAGGATGTTCCGTAGCACCTACGATCATGGCAACACCCACAGGCAGGTCCCTTATTTCCTCTTTCATACCGGAAGTAAATCCTTCCAAAGATTCTGCTATTGCTTTGAGATCATTAGGATTTGTGACCTTCAGGATTATCTGGGTATTGCACTGAGAGAGAACGGATTTATCTATCCTTGCAGGTCTCTGTGTTACAACACACAAACCAAAACCAAACTTTCTTCCCTCACTTGCAACAGTTCTTATCATCTTGGAACTTGCCACTTCTCCGAAACCTCTTTCCGGACAGAAATTGTGAGCCTCTTCCAGAACAAGAAGAAATGGTGGTATCAGATTATGCTTCCTTGCATGAAACAGTTCTTCAACAACCTTCATCACAATTATCTGCTGAATTTCGGGTTTTCCATCCTTGAGATCTATAATGGAGATCTTGCCCTTCTGCACAAGGTCCTGAGGCAGTGTAGCATCCGGTGAGAAGAGTTTCGTATCTTCCAAAAACTCGAGCATTGAAACAACATTCCACTTCACAGGAGAACTCTGCGCCATCACTTCCTCTATAAGGTCGCGAAGGGTATAATCCTTTCCCTCCAAGCTCTTAAGAGCCGAATAAATTATACCTTTCTGCGCAGAGGATAAAGATGTGGGTAACATCTGAAATATCTCTTGGGCTGTCAGCTTTGAACTGAGTTTTATCTTCTTCATACCGGAAAGCGAAAAAACATTTATTTTTTCCCTGTAAGATTTCGGTTTTATACCGAACCTTTCTGCAAGTCTGAGCTCCTGAGGATTTTTATTTTCCTTTCTGAGACTTGCATACTCACCATGAGGGTCTATGATAACCGCAGGAATATTGTTTTCAGCAAGTTCTTCAAGAAGAACACCAACCACATAGCTTTTACCTGCACCGGTTTTTGCAAGAACGGAGATATGTTTTTTTATTATACGTTCTATATCCAGCATAACCTTTATATCATAACCCTCAAGAAGACCTATATACGCACCGGATTTTGAAAGACCGAGAGTTTCCATTATAAAATCCCTTTCAGCCGCATATACAGGCGTGCCAGGAGCTAAGGGAATTTTGGGTGTTTGCAAAAAACCCCTGTTATCCCTGTATCCTATCACCTTTGCACCGACTCTTATGCAATCTCCATACTGTACAACAGAATCCACCAGCGCAAGAACCCATTTACCTTCAGGATCCTTAGCAGCAACATAATCCAGTCTGTTTACTCTGGCTTCAGCTTTAAAACTGAACCTTTTGGTTGTTGTTTTGCCGCAAACCTTCCCTAAAAGCATGAGATTCACCAATAAAATTTTTTAAAACCGGAATTTTAAATAACTGAAATTTTCATCCCTTCCAGAACCTCTTTGTTTTTGCATAATTCCTTTCAGCTCTAAGTATTGCCCTGAAAAGATCATCCCCTTCAGGCATTTTAGCAAGTATTCTTCCAGCGGTTTTAACACCAACACCCCGTCCTGCTAAGGCTATAACAGCATTTTTTCCTGAGGACATAACCATTGCAGCAGTATCATGCATAATGTTATAATACTTTAACTCTTCCTGAGAAAGCGGAACACCCGCGTTTTTCTTTCTTACCAGCTCCTGTGCTTCAAATACATATCTTGAAGGCACAGCGCTTATCAATCCTGCAGAACATTTAGGACACCTGATTTCTTCCGGAACATCCTTCACTTTCTTTATGGTTGCATATTCTCCGCACTGCATACAAACAAGACCCATACTGGTTTCCAAAAGTCTCTTTTTAAAGACCTCAAATATCTCCCTTTCCGGTCTCTCAGGAGCTACTATCTCATATTTTTTCTGTATACCCATTGTTCCCATGGGCGATATTCCCTGCTTTACAGCAATCTTTATCTTATCTCTGCCTATTTCTTCTACAATCTTTTTCGCCATGGCTGTGTCCAGTTTTTCCCGCAAAACCTCATTCATAGCTTCCCTGAAAGCAGGTGTGCCTTCATAGACTTCAATTATTTTTCTTATATAACCCTTTCCAAAATCCGCATCTTTTGAGATTATACCGAATCTTTTTGCGACATGAATAAACCTCCATGCAAAGATTTCTGTTTTGGGAACAGTCTCATTTAGAACTTCATCTATATCTTCAGGCTTTATGTTTTTCATCGCCTCAACCACATATTTCCAGTCACCAATATGCTGAAGCTTCAGCATTATCCTGTACGGATCTGTCTGCAAACCCACCGAACCTAATTTAGTCATAAGCACAGAGGCCAAAACCCTTCCTATGGTATCGTTAACAAGCGAACCCCAGCATGCATGAATAACCACCCAAGAATTTTCCTCATCACTGTAATATTCAATAAGCACATGTTTATGGTCGGGCACGTATCCCCAGGTGTTTTGCTTTTTTACGTAAGAGTATATTTTTTCCGCTACATCCTTCGATACAGGATAAAGTGACATTAACTGATTTATAATTTTATGCTTTTTCTGGGTTCTGAGCTTTTCTTTTATAAATCTCCGGATTCTTCCAACCTCCTGAGCAACTTCAAATGGAACCGGTATAAGTTCACCCTCCCATGCGGGTATTGCTCCGGCAATACCCGAAAGAGGCTCAACTATTACTTTATTGCTTCTAACATCAAGTATCCTCCATGGTTGTCCTTTCACTATAAAAGCAGAACCGGGCTGACCATGAAGCGCGACAAACTCTGCATCGAGTGTTCCCACAGGCTTATCCGAAACCACATCAAACACTGTATAGGTTTTCGTGTCCGGAATAACGGAAAGGTTTTCATAGTAGTGAATAAAACTTCTTTCCCTCCTTTTCAGCACAGGCTTTTTTTCGAATTTCGAATCAATCCAGATAAGTCTTAATTTTTCCAGCATCTTTGCTGTCTCCATAAAAGTCTTAAAACCCAAGTTTCTGTACGGATATGCACGTTTGATGATTTTATACGCATTCTCCACCGGAATTTTATACTCATCGAGGCTGAGCCCCAATATCTGATTCGCCAGCACATCTAGTGCGGTTCCATAGGTTTTTGTTGGTTCCATCCATCCTTTAAGAGCAAGAGAGGCGATTGCCGCAGCCTCTAAACAATCATCAGCATCTGTAGAAACTATCACACCTTCTGAGGTTTTTTCCAGGGAGTGTCCTGACCTCCCTATTCTCTGCAAAAGCTTGGATACCTGCCTAGGAGACATGTACTGAATAACAAGATCTATGGAACCTATATCTATTCCGAGTTCCAAGCTGGATGTGCATATAAGCGATTTTATCCTTCCATCTCGAAAATCCCTTTCAGCAGAGACCCTTACATCCCGCGAGAGAGATGAATGATGGGTCTCAACAGGAAGATTTTTATCGAAAATCTTTAATCTGGATGAAAGAATCTCGGAAAACTCACGGGTATTTGTAAATGTCAGGACGGATTTTCTTTCCCTGATCAGATCTCTTATTCTTCTTATCCTTGCTGCAATCTCGGGTGTTGCTGCTATTTTATCCGCTATGAGAACATCGATTTTTTCAGGTGCCGGAGACTCGACTTTTATGCTGATTCTTTTTCTCTTTTCCACATTTATGATTTTATATTTCCTTTTGTTCAGTGAAAAAAACTTCACAATCTCTTCAGGTGTGCCCACGGTCGCAGACATACAGAGTATCTGCGGTTCTTTTTTCAAAATCTCCTTGAGCCTTTCCAAACCAACACAGAGCTGAAGACCCCTTTTATTCGTAACAAGCTCGTGAACCTCATCTATAACTATGTAACGAATATTTTTCAGATTTTTGCGCATAAGCTTTCCTGTAAGCATTGCCTGAAGGGATTCCGGTGTTGATATTATCATATCAGGTGGTTGTTTCACCTGTCTTGATCTTTCCGCTGGAGTGGTATCTCCGTGCCTAACACTTACAGAAAAACCAATCTTTTCTGACCACCATTTTATTCTTTTCAGTAAATCCCTGTTGAGACTTCTCAGAGGGGTTATATAAAGTATGGATATGGGCCTTGGCTTATCCCTCAACCACACATCAAAAATGGGAAGCATTGCGGCTTCTGTCTTGCCTGAGCCTGTTTCTGATATTGTAAGCACATTCTTTCCTGCAAGAATCTCGGGAATAACACCTTCCTGAATAGGTGTGGGTTTTTCAAACCGCTTTACCACTATTTTTCTGAGTTCCGGTTCCAGTATATGAAATGCATTTACCATTCTCCCCCCTTGAAGGAGTTCGAAAGAGTGAATATATAGGAGTTTATCTATTAAAATTAAATATGCATAAAAAACTGACTCTCGGTTTTCTAATCATAATTACACTTCTCGTTAGCTTTTCTTCTGCAGAGGCTTATATTGCTCTTGATATAAACGATGAAAAGATCAATCATTCCATACACACATATCTTGACATGAATATAAGCATTATCCACGATGTACATCTTTCAGAAGATATTGTGCTCAAAATCTACATAGATGATGAAAAGGCAGCAGTAATAGATTTAGAAGAATACCTTCAGAACCAGCAGAATTACACGCTTAAAACCCACATTTTCAATTACAATGTTGTGGCAGAGGGATGGAATAACTGGACTGATTATCCTTCCCAGACCTTTACATATACTGTTTCTGCAAGGGGATGGTGTGGAAGTGACTTGGGAGCATCCGATGAATGCAAAACAGCGTGTTCCTGCGATGGTGACTGCCCCGCATATCCCTGTGAATGGCATATAGAATATCCGCAGCTTCAGGCAGAGGTTTCTGGATATGATGGATTGAAGTTCATAAAAGATGGTTTGAGCCTTATAGCACCACCTCAAGACGGCTGGATAGAAGAATGGAGTGTAAGTGTGATAGATAACACAAACGTTGAGGCAACGATGAGAGCGGCCTGCGGCGGAGAGGAATACCCTCCGGGTATAACCCGGGATAAGACCGGATGGAACGTTGTTGGAAGAAAAATCAACACATTCTGTACAAAACAGGGAGCAGGTGCTGTTTGCAACATAGGACCGTTTAATGAAGAAAGCCTGCAGGAAGGATACAGAAAATACGGCGGCCCTTCAGTACAGGGTATTACCGGCGGTGGAGTGTACATGATCGATGATAACGGAAACATGATTTATCAGAGACCTGGTGTGGAAATATCCTCCTGGAATGGAAGCGAGGGAAAAATAGTGTTCAATGTTTACGATGCAGACAGAACCTATGTTATATTCTATTTACCGCCTGATGGTTCAGAATTCAATGAAAGCCACAGAATGTGTGCATATACAGACTATTCGGTCAAAAACTCATCCGAATGGAAGGTTTATCAAGAAGTAAGTGGAAACCAGGTCTCATATGATAAAGAATATATCAGAACACTCACAGATGACTATATAAATAACCTTCCATATCCCGATTGTCCTATACCAGATCAGAGCGAATGCAACAGAACTATAGACATGCTCTATGTTGTTAAAACATACGACCCGGATAATGCTGTGAGTTTGAATTTTGATCCCAAAACAAAAACCGTTACAGCAAGGGTGACAAAAATTATTTTTGCGCAGAATTATACGGAAAATGTGAGCCTTTACAGGTATAGAATATCCCTAAGCTCATTAGATTTGAACAGTTCCCATGTACTTAAAGCAGAACTGTGGAACGGATCGGTAAAGCTTTTGGAATCCTCTTCTGAGTTCTGGGTCTGTGAAGATCAGGATGAGGACGGCTACTGCGAGACATCAGGCATATGCAGCGATAATGATCCGAGTCAGTATCCCGGAGCAAAGGAAATATGCGATGGAAAGGATAATGATTGCGATGGTGAAGTTGATGAGGATTTCAGGGATCCTGCTAAAGTTCTTTCTGGAGAATTACCCGCATTGCTGGGCGAGGAGTGTTATAATTGGGAGGGCAGTGCCTGTGCAGGTACATGGGTATGCTCTCAAGATGGTTTGAACCTTACTTGTAATGCACCCCGTCTTCCCGGAGAACAGCCAGAAATATGTGCAAACAATATAGATGATGACTGCGATGGAGAAATAGATGAAACCTTTGAAAGTGATGGAAAAACACCAGCGTGTGTGATAAACGAATCGTGCACACCTGGAGAAACCAAACCCTGCGGAAGCAATATAGGAAGATGTAAAGAGGGTTACAGAATATGCATAAATAATGAATGGAGCGAGTGCAGAGATTATGTCGGCCCTGTAGAAGAGGTATGCAATCGCATTGACGATGATTGTAACGGTATTGTGGATGATGTTAATGGTGGCGAGTCCGTAGAGGAAACACATTGCAGATGCTATAATAATGGAATTCCTTCAGCAGAAATATGCAATGATATAGATGATGATTGTGATGGGAAAATAGATGATGGTATATCTTGCTGTACCGAAGGAGAAACAAGGACTTGTGGTATAAACATCGGTGTGTGCAAATCCGGAATTCAACGATGCATTAATGGTTCATGGGGAAAGTGTGAAGGAGCAGTGTTACCTTCGGAAGAAATATGTTATGATAACCTTGATAATGATTGTGACGGTAGTGTTGATGAAAACTGCAATCCGGATATAACCTGCAGAAATGGAATCCAAGACCTCAATGAAAACGGTATCGATTGCGGTCCCTACTGTCCCAACAAATGCTTCAATTTTTTTGGTTTGGTACTGATAGCACTCGGTACCCTGATTTTAATAATATTATTCATAATGATACAGATTAAGAAGATTTAAAATTTTCATTTATGAGCAAAGAAAATTGTAACAATGTTTTTGTCCACAGCATCAACCCTTCCGAAACCTATTCTTTCCATCTGTATAATATCCCCGGGTTTTAAACTTTCCATAGAATATTCCCCTATACCCTCTTCTTCTCCTTCAGGTTTCACAATAATCACATTCACGTACCTCTCAGGAACCCATTGAATCTTTTGCAACACTCTGTCTTCTTCCGGTATACTTTCCATTTCCTCAAATCTCTTATTGAGAACTCCTGTAGCAAGTTCTTTCAATCTTATTTTTTTACCTTTGAACTTTTCGAAATCCTCTTTTGAGACGTAGATATAGTTTCCAACTTCAACCTCTCTGGTTTCCTCCTTTTCAGGATGGGTTTTTAGTCTTACTTTACTTCCACTTACCTTAGAAGAACTGATATCTATCTTCACAGGGTTTATAACAACCATGTATCTCTTTGCAATAGGATCTATCACCTTTCTGTTATAGGATTCAAAAGTTTCCCAGTTCAAAATAATATCGGTTTTCGTCAAACTGCAGTGTTCCGCATACATTCTAAAAGCCTCTGGTTGAAAACCCCTTCTGAGCAGAGCCCGAACGGTGTGAAGTCTTGGATCATCCCAGCCTGAAACCTCTCCGTTCTCTATCATCCTTTTTATATCCCTTGTGTGAAGCTTCTCTCCAGGAAGATATATCATACCAAAATTCACTACTATTGGTGGTTCCCAACCAAAAGCCTGATATATTCTTCTCTGTATTTCTGTATTGTGTTCATGCTCTTTTCCCCGAAATACATGTGTTATTCCACAAACGTGATCTTCTATTACATTAGCATAATTATAGAGAGGCCATACTCTGTATTTTTTCCCTTTCAGAGGATGTTCGGCTTCATTAATCCTCATTATGGGCGGATCTCTGAAAGCGGGATTGGGATCATGCATGGAAGTTTTAAACCTGAGAACTATTTCACCTTCTCTGTATTTCCCCTTCAGCATTTCCTGCCACAGCTTCATATTTTCTTCTTTACCCTTTTCCCTGCATGGGCAATTCCTCTTTTCAAGCTTGAATTTTCTAAAATTCTCAGCAGAACATGTACATGCATAGGCTTTATTTGTATTTATAAGCTCTTCTGCGTATTTGTAATACAATTCCATATCATCAGATTCTATAACAAGTTTATCCCATTTTACACCACAAACCTTCAGGTCCTCCATTATCATATCATAAAATCTCTTTTCTATTCTTCTTGCATCCGTATCTTCAAACCTTAAAATAAACTTTCCGTTATATTTTTTCGCATAAAGATAACTCAGCATGGCTGCCCTGAGCAAATGACTTATATTTAACGGGCCTGTTGGTGCAGGGGCAAACCTCGTCACAACTCTTCCAGGATGTGCTCCAGGAAGCTCAGGAAGAGTTTCCTGCCTTTTTTCCTCTCTTTTGAGAAGTTCGGGTGCAATTTTCTGAAGCATTTCTTTTTGTTTTTCCCGAGACAGAGAGTTCACTTCCTTCACAACCTTCTCAATTTCCGCTTTTACCTCATGCACCCTTTTCCTTAGTTCAGGTTCGCTGGCCATGACTTTTCCTAAGACAGCCTTGGGGCTTGCCTTACCTCCATAAAAAACCGCATTCTGTAAAACATATTTAAGCACAACATTCTTCAGATTCATAACAATAATTTTTGAACCGTTCTTTTTATAAGCAATTTTCCAAACAAACCATCATTCACGTTTCGAAGAGATACAGATAAACTATTTGAATTTTTCTCTAATTAAACTCACTAGTTGCGTTGAAGCTCTATCATATGGTTTAAATGTTAAATGTAACAAATCAACTCCCGGTTCAAATTTTAACTTCATTACCAACTCTCTGTATTCATCATCAGAGGATTTCCTATAACAAGTTATTTCATATTCAGATGCTCTTAGTTCCAAACCTTGATATACACATTCCTCCTTCAGAATCTTCCTTAATTTTTTCAAATCGATGTGTATTTTTGGCATATTGTTCTATTTGCACATAGTTTTATAAGGATATATATTGTTTAACCTCAAAGCAAGTTCTTATTGCATCTCTAGTGGTCAAATTATAATTAAAAGTAGCAAACATACAAATATAGCATCCTGCTTTTTGTTTAGGTTAAAATTCCGCATATCTCCTAAAAATAACTGCGCAATTACGAGAATAATCACATTTCTAGTTTTCATCAGTTTTTTGTTTCCAGTCTTATTAAGAACTATCTCTTAGAAAGAGTATCACAAATCAAGCAACCATCTCCAGAGAGGCACAAATTTTATTTTTCTTCCTTCTGAAGTTTCCTCTCCCTCATAATCCCAAGTTATAACAAGCAAATTCCTGCATTTCAGTTCCCTTCCTGCTTTGAGCAAAGCCCTGATCTCCCTTCTTTCAATCTCATCTCTACTTTCCATGCAGGTTACCTGTATAAGCTGTTTTATGTTCACTCCATTCTTAATCACAAAATCCACTTCATGTTGCCGGTAATCCTTCCAATAGTAAATCTCTTCGCTTCCGTATCTGTAACTCCTTCTTCTCATAAGCTCTACTGCCACAAGATTTTCCATAAGCCTTCCAAAATCTTCTGAAATTCTGAAGGAAATCGTATTGGCAAGCCCTGTGTCTATACAATAGAACTTCTTTGGAGATATCATCTGTTCCTTCAGCTTTGGTGAATATCTCTTCAGAACAAAACCAAGATATGCATTTTCCAGAAAACCCAGCCAGTTTCTGAGTGTATGAACATCCCTTACCTCAAGGATATTTTTTGTTTTTCTTATGCTGAATTCCTTTGCCGAGTTTGTTACAAGATATTTAATGAATTCTTTCAGGGCATCTTTTTTCTTTATTCTGATTCTTTTCAAAATATCCTTTTCTATCATATCCCCGTATATCCTCAGCAGGATTTCTCTTCCAAATCTGTTGACTTCAGGAAACCCTCCTGCTCTGATGTAATCTTTCAGCATTTTTTTAATCTCAGCTATTTTCAGGGAATAGAGTTCACCGATATCGAATTCATTGTATTTGAGAAATTCCGAAAAACTGAAAGGAAAAAGTGTAAACTGAATATGTCTTCCAGTCAGGGCAGTGGCGAGCTCTCCTGATAGCAGTTGGGAATTGCTACCAGTGATTATTAGCCTTTTGGTTCTTCTTAGCCTGTTGGCAAACAGTTCCCATCCTTTCACTCTCTGGGGTTCATCAAGGATTATGTTTTCAACCTTTCCGTAAAGCTCGTAGAAAGCTTCAAGTATTTTGTTTAAATCTTTTGCTTCAATCTCCACAAATCTTTCATCATCGAAATTGATGTAGGCGAAGTTTTTCTGAAAAATCTGAACTGAGAGTACGGATTTTCCGCATCTCCTGACACCGAGAATTGCGAGAATGTTGGGAAAACCCAGAAATTTTCTTAATTCTTCTCTATTTACTTCCCTTTCTATGATCTTTTCTTTTTCGAATTTTTCTCCAATCTCCTCTCTCTGGGCAGTTATTATATCCTTGATTTCATGGAGTTTCATAAAATTATAATCACAAACTTTATATAAAAAGTTTGCGGTTTTAAATTTTAAAAACCGTACAGTTTTAACAAAACCAGCGGAATTGTTGAATATTTATCGCAGATTGTACATATTTATAAGATTTTGTACAGTAAAATGGGCAAAATTGCATTAAATGTTTCGGTATAATGTAACATTTTAAATTTCTGTTTGTTAAACTTCGATAATAAAATCTAATATTTAATATTTGTTAACGCTTCTTTTCCAAAAAACCAGAGATTGAAAACGCTAAAACAACAGCGAATGAAATAAAAGCAAACGAAGCATAAATTGTAGATTTAATATCACATACATCAGATTCAAGTGAACAAGGAATAAATAACCCCATTAAATAATCAAAATACATCCCAAGTACTAAAAATATTATTACAAAAACCAAACACTGATTCCTGTTCATAAAAATTGATGATATAACAAGATTTATAAAATTTTATTTAAAAAGAATTCCACCGGTCTGTGATCGATGGGTATGGGCTTTATTATCACAATATTTTTGATCAGCTTTAACTTCTATTATGCCATTTTTCCATTAATTTTTCTCGTCTATCCAATTCACTTAAGTTTAAAGGATCAAACTTCGAGCTCTTATACCAAAAAAGTCGAGCACATAGTGGAAGATAACCAGGACTTTCGAGTTCATCGTAGTATCCCTTTTGTATTCCTTTGCTCATTTTTATTTTTTGGATTAATTTTCCGATTTCCATTTTTATCACTTTTAAAGCACTATAATAAATAACTTTAAAAATTATCTTGCCGAAGGGAATGAGTCAAGCAAATGCGAAGACAAGAATTTGTATTTTATAAGTAGTAAAAAACCGAAAAATTTATAAAGATTGAGTTTTATATTCTTGTTAGGTGGTTAGAGTGGGTAAGGGATTAGTTAAACTTTATGTAGAAATTATAAAAGAAGATTACTCTGATTTGCTGGGAAAAATCGGATACAACAATATTGAAGAGGATTTGACCGATGATGGAGAGTGGCACGGAGATATTAAGCCTCTTGGAAAGGTAGCTTTTTGGAGAGGGGAAAGCAAAGATGACGGAATAGTTATAAGGCATGTCAAATTCTACGGGCCTGATGGACAGACAGCTCATGGAAGAGGTTTTTATGCAATCGGAAATGCCCCTCAGCAATTAAAAAAATTGGGATATAAATGCAGAGGTTATGAAACAAAAATAAAAATCAACAATAGAGAATACAAAGCAATCAAACTGTTTGGTGATATGAACCTTTATGATTTTTTAGAAGAAAAAACAAAATCCTACAGAAGCTAGTTACACAAAAAACAAATTTATTCCTCCCTCACAAAATTCTAATATGCTCAGCATTTTTGACAGTTTTATTCTCGGTGTGATTCAGGGATTGACAGAATGGTTTCCTATCTCAAGTTCTGGACACCTTGTTCTATACCAGCAGCTCTCAGGAATTGATGTGCCTGTGGCTTTTGATGTTATGCTTCACTTCGCAACACTTGTTGTGATCCTTTTCGTGTTCAGGAAGGATATTATCTCCATACTCAGGAGTGTTGCAAAAGGAGATTTCAAATCTCCGGAAGGAAAACTCGTTCTGTTCATTCTTGCTGGAACCATTCCCACAGCTTTAATGGGATTTTTCTTTTATGATTTTTTCACATCCCTTTTCACGAATCTCCTTTCCGTTGGGATTTCCCTGATAGTCACAGGCATGGTTTTATTCACATCGAAATTCGTTCCTGCAAGAGGTGAGATAAATTACAGAAAATCCCTTCTGATAGGTACAGCCCAGGGAATATCCCTTATACCCGGAATGTCAAGGAGCGGTTTGACCATAGGAACAGGAATCCTTTCAGGCATATCCAGAGAAACAGCCGTGAGGTATTCATTTCTCCTTTCCATACCCGCAATTCTCGGTGCAACCCTTTTTGAGTTCAACAACCTCACAGTATCGGGTGTGGATGCTGTATCTCTTGCTATAGGCATGCTTACAGCCATGATAGTCGGATATTTCTCTCTGAAAACCCTGATATCCCTTGTCCTGAAAGGTAGGTTTCATCTTTTTGCTTTCTACTGCTGGATTGTTGGTGTGATTATAATTCTGATCTCAATGGTGTGAGCTATGGCTGAAACCCCGAACAAGGAAGGAAAATCCCTTCCCGAACTTGTCCTGATCTGCGGCCTTCCGGGAACAGGCAAAACCACAGTAGCAAGGTTTCTTGCAAGAAAAATAAACGCGGAAATAATAAGAACCGATGCGGTTAGAAAGCAAATGTTCAGAAAACCTGTATATTCAGAAGAAGAGAAATCCAGAGTCTACAACCGGGTTCTTGAAATTACCGAGAGCCTGCTCAAAAAAGGAAAAAACGTGATAGTGGATGCAACTCTTTACAAAAAATCTTTAAGAAAGCCTTTTTACGAACTTTCTGAAAAACTCGGAACAAAACTCAAGGTAATAGAATGTATCTGTCCTGAGAAAATCCTGAAAGAGAGGCTTCGTTCCAGAAGAAATGACCTGTCTGATGCGGATTTCCAGGTATACCTGAAGATAAAAAAGCAATGGGAAGAAATAGAGAGGGAACATATCATAGTGAATACCTCGAAAAATCTGGAGAAGCAGCTGGCGGATGAAATTTCTAATCAGTAACCGGTTTAACATGAACTCTCCGCAATTTTCGAACAATACTCAAAATACCTCCTTGCAAGGGATATTGCTTTTTCCCTCTCCTCTTCAGAAATCCCCTTCTCCATCAACCTGAAGGATGTGACCTTGCCTCTCACATACGCTCTGTAGCACTTGTAAAAGTCCAGAAGCTTCTCCAGGCCTGAATCCCCGCTTTTTTCCAGGTATTTTTTCACAAAATAATCCGAAAGGGTTTTCTTTCCCCTGAACTCCACATCCATTACAAGAAAAGCAATATCGCTTGCAACATCCGAGCATGCGAACCTTTCATTAAACTCTATTGCATCGAATATCCAGACCTTGCCATCCTCAAGGAAGATATTGCCTGAGTGCAGATCTCCGTGACACCAGAGTACTTTTCCTTCTTTAATCCTATCAAGGAAAAGCTTTCGGTTTCTCTCCAAAAATCCTTCCACATATTGCTTTACCATCCTGAAACTTTTTTCATCTATGGTTTTTCCTAAAAAGCCTCGGGTCTGCCTGAAATTTTCCTCCCAATTAAACCAGATCATTTCAGGAGAACCGAATCTTTCTATTCTCCTTCCTCTTTCGGTTTTTTCGTAAAATCGGAGAAGTATATCTGCTATTTTTTCCATATCCCTTTTGCAAACCTCACCTCTTTCAAGCTTCTCGCTCATCAAACACTCCTGAGGAATTTCCCTCATCTTCACAACATATTCCAGAACCTTTCCCTCTCCACCGAGCTTTATATTTCCAGCCTTCTCCGCAAGAGGAAGCACTCCAAGATATATCTCTGGAGAAAATCTTCTGTTTATCTCCACCTCTCTTTCACAGAAATATTTTCTCTTTTCCAGTGTTGTGAAATCCAGAAATCCGAAATTCACGGGTTTTTTTATTTTATAGGCGAATTTCCCTGTTAGAAACACCCAGGATATATGCGTCTGAACAATCCTTATATCCTCAACACTCTCATCATAGGTCTCAGGCCTTTTCATTGCTTTTAGGAGGAGGTTTTGGTTCATTTTGAAAGACACGTTTAATTTTAATACAATAATTCGGTCAGCTCACCAAGTATTTCATCGTGTTTCCTTTTTGCCTTTTGCCTTTGTTCTTCAGGAATTTCGGGATTTTCGTATATCTTTTGAAGCTCTTTAAGCACATGTGTTACAGGGTATCCTCCTCTATACAGCTCGATCTGTTCTTCGATATATTTGTTCAATGCACGAGGCACCGCATTCCGCATCTCCTCCCGCAATTCCTTAGGAATTCTTTTATCCTCTGAGAATTCCTTAAGATATTCCCATTCTCCCCTTTCAATGAGTTTTTTTCCTACATATACTCTTATTTCTTCGGACAGTTTATCGTTTGTTATCAAATATACAATCCAGCTTCCTTCGAACCTATTGAAACCTTTGTCAGCAGCGATTCTTCTCTTTTCTATCGGAATACTTTCATTCGCAACTACTTCGAACAAAAGCTCTCTTTTATTCTCATTAACACATTTTTCGATATACCTATCAACAGCCTCCGGGACTTTCTCGGATGCGTATTCTTTCATTCCTTCAGGAACCACCGGATTATCCCTTAAGTATATTAGAGACCTCCATTCTCCTTCCTCGGTGAGGCACTCGATGGCTTTTCTGCTTCCATTTATAACCTCATTCAGTGCTTTTTCCCCTATTTTTCTGTTTTCAGAAGTTCTAGCTGTATTTATAAGATTCGTGTACCGCTTCTCTTTACCCCAATTCTTAATAATCTCATCACACGTATTTTCTATATCTTTCTTTTTTCTCTTAGAAATATCAAGTTCATACAATCCCAGAAGGTCTTTTACATTCCCTTCTTTAACGTATTTCTTAATAGCACTGTCCACCGCGTCTGGAAACCTTTCTTCCGCTTTTTTCCTTACTTCTTCCGGTGTATGTGGATATTTTCTCAGTTCTTCAAGACGCCAAATATCACCTTCTTTAACATAACTTTCAACAAGCCTAGACCCTGCATCCTTTCTTATTTTTTCCAAAGGATGATACTCCATCAAAGCATAAAGATCTGTGTAACTTATCTTCTTCATTTTAACTCCACCTACTAATAACTAGGATGTTAATTTTTAAAACCTTAACCGGCTTTAAAGTTCCTTTACCTTTTTCATGAATTCTTCTGCTTTTTTCTCCAGAATCTCAGCTGCTTTGGAAACTATATATTCGGGTTCAAGACCGGAAACACTTTCAACTCTGAATATGAATTTGTTCGGATTTCCTTTTATCCTCACTCCCTCACAAACCTCCTCGCATTTCCTGCAAAGGTCGCATTTCTCCGGATTTGCAAGAACAAGCTTTCCATTTTTTATTTGCAAAACCCCTTTCGGACATTCAGAAGCGCATTTTTTGAGATCTCCAACCCTTTTGTAATCAACCTCAAGTTCAGGATAATACTGATAGCTTGCTATTGCAGCCTGCCATTTTGCATGTTCAGCTCCTTTTCCCAATCGCGCAATAGCTTCAAACTTTATCTTCTGATTCTCCAGAAGCTCCACTATGGGAAAATCAGGACTTGTGGGCTTCACATCTTTGTTGGAAGATTTCATATCTCCTGAATAAACCATACACGGACCGGACTTTTCCACCACAAATACTACTTGACACAAAGCACAACCCTTACCTTCACAGGAACATTCATCAGGCAGATTTAGTTTAGCTGGATCGAACTTAAGCGGTATCAGACCCACCCTGTGTGCTATCATTTCATCAAAAAGAACGGAACTGTTTTCATGCACATCTATCCAGTCCACTGCAAGAGTCGGAACCTCGGAAATCATTATTCTTCTTAAAGCATTTGCAAATGCGGGTGTTGCACCTTCCAGCACGAATTTTACAACATCTGGTTTTTCCTTAGAGAGTATTTCCACTTTCATGTTTCACCTACCTCAATCTTAACTTAGAGATATTAAGATGTCTTTTTACTATCTCTCTCAAAGCTTTTATATTTTCGCCCCCCTTGCCTATCACAACGGTTTTATATTTGGAGGGAACAGTCACGGTGATCGAACTGTTGTTTATTTCTATATTTTTAACATGTGGTATTAAATTTCTTATCAGTTCTTCAGGGTTTTTACTGTATCCAAAAACCTTAACATTTTTGTTAAGTATCCTTTTTATCTCTTTTATATTCGAGCCGTTTCTGCCTATTGCAAGTCCCACAAGCTGTGGATCTACGAGAAAATATACACTGTTTTCCATTATAACACAATCCTTTGCTGGAATTTTTGTAATTCTCTCAAACAAAGCCAAGGTTCTTATACTTTCTGTTGTCAGTTTTATTACCATAGCACCACTATATAACTTTATTTTGGATTTTCTTGTTTTATTATTCCAACCATGAGTATGCTGAAGGGTTTTCCACACAGCTCTCCAAGTTCTGCTGAATTTCCATCAAATCTTTGCAGGGAAAATCCTGCTATATTTGAATAATATTTCAAATCTCTTTTTTTACTTTCTGGAAGATTGGAAGCGTAAATAACAGTATCTATTCTACCAAGCTTTACATCTTTTATCACAGATCTGCTTCCAATTATCAGTTTTCTTTCCTTTAGTGCCGTTCTTATTTTCTCCTTTACAGTCATACTTCACCTCAATAAACATATCCGAGAAGCTTTCCTCCTGTGTTTTTCTTTATTGCCTCTCTCTGATCCATTATACCTTTCGAGGTTGTGAGTATGAGAATTCCTACTCCCTGTGCGGGAAGATACCTTTTCTCCCACTGTATTATTTCGTTTTTCTTTACAGAAAACCTAGGCTTTATAACATTACAATCATTTATTCTGCCTACTAGATGTACCCTGAACTTACCACCTCTACCATCATCTATAAATTCAAAATTACCTATATATCTGTGTCTCTGCATAACCTTGAGAACACCCTGAATGAGTTTGGATGCTGGAGTTTCGCAAACATGCTTTCCTATAGCTTCTGTGTTCTTTATGATACAGAACATATCAGCCAGAGGATCGTGTTTCATATATATCCCTCCTATGAATATTTTTTAAATCCGAGTCTTTCAGCCTCTTCCCTGAAACACTGTCTGCAGTACATTAAACCATACTTCACTATCACACCCTCGGTCTTTCCACATCTTCTACACGGATGCGTTGATTTTCCGAACTTTCTTTTTTTCGGTGCATTAAACTTCTCAAACCTTGCAAGTTTTACCGGTTTGTGCTCTATCTGTTTTCTAACTTTTTCGTAGGACATGTTAAACAACCTCCACTCCTAATTCTTGTTTTACCCATTCCATTGCTTCTTCAGGCTTTATCCTGTGGGATTTGCCTATTTTTCCGGGTCTGATCTTTCTTCTTTTTACCCGGTATCCCGGTCTTTCCAGGGTTACACATACATCAAATCCAAGAATACCTATCTCTGGATCATATTTAATTCCAGGAATATCTATATATTCCTTCACACCAAAGGAAAAATTTCCATTAGCATCAAATTGCGATGCTTTAAGCCTATTATCAACAGCACCCAAAAGTTTTTTAAGTATTTCCATCGCCTCTTCACCTCTGAGCGTGACCTTTACACCTATGGGTCTTCCCCTTGCCATTCCAAATGTTGTTCTTTTATGTGTATGGGTGATAACAACCTTTCTATTGGTTATCTTTTCCACCATCTTCTTTGCTCTTTCGAGTTTCGGCCCTGATTCTCCTGCTCCCACGTTGATTGTGACCTTCTCCAGCCTTATTTGTTTCATGTGATTCATTCTTTCTCACCCTTTGGAAACTCTCCTACAAACACGTATTCTTTAAGTGTTTGTGTTTCTTCACCATTCTTTGTTGCGAGGGTGACCATACTTTTTTCAAGCATGTTCTTTCTTTCTTTTATTTCCTTTATTTTTCCTCTCACACCTATATTCTTTCCGCCAATGATAACAGCAGAAGCACCTTTCTCCAGCTTGAAGTGTTTTATTATATTCTGATCAGGCAAACCTATGAGAAGCGAATCACCAACATTGTACATGTTTCTTTTGAGAAGTATATTTCTTCCATCATGCAGATTTATCTGAAACAGTCCGCCCTTAACTACAGTTTTTCCTATAATCTTGCATAACTTCATTCCACTCTCCTTTTCGGAAATCTCTCTCAAACCCATACCTTTCTCATTAACATCCATTCGGAAGAATTTCTTTGTTTCAGGAATCTCGATAACATCCATAAATCCTACAGGGAAATTAGGCTCTTTTCTAACCTTCTTGTCCACCAAAACTTTGCCTGCTGTTAGGATTTTTTTCGCTTCATACGAGTTTTCTGCATAGCCGAGTATATCCCTTATTATTATCTTTAAAGGTACGGATTTATCCCACGGATGGGGACCGGGCATCGGTTTAACAACGAAAGTATGGGTTTTCCTCGGAACAGGCCACCACTTCGGCATTGCGTGCCTTTTTAAATGTGCCATATTTAACCACCAACCTCCTCAACTCCAGGAGTCTCCTTGCCGCCGGATCTCTCAAGCACGGCTACCCTCCTTTTATCATCAAGATTAAGCTTTGTAATCATCAGATTTGAAGGGTGAATAGGTCTGTGAACCTCAGATCCATCCACCTTCTTAACCTTTATTTCTTCAAGGTAAACCTTACATCTCTTCAAATCAATCTTAGTAACAGTTCCTTTCATACCTTTAAATTGACCTTTCATTATTTTAACCTCATCACCCCTTCTCACAGGAATGGACCTCTTACCATATTTTTTCCTCAATTCTTTTGAAAGGTGTGCGGAAAGGAATTTTCGCTTTATATGAAGAGGAGCATTGTATCTGTATTTTCTCTGCTTTCTTGGCTGCACACTTGAAACCCATTTATTTGACCATTTTTGCTTCATTTAAACCACCAAACTTGCAATCTTTCCTATTGTAGGAAATCTTTCTACAGCTTCCTTTGCAACAGGACCTTTTATCAAAGTCCCTACAGGTTCAAACTTATCATTAACCAGCACAGCAGCATTATCTTCAAAACTTATTCTTATGCCGTTGGGTCTCCTGTATTCTTTTTTCTGTCTTATAATCACTGCTCTGTGAACTTCATGCATGACCTTTTGGTCGCCCTTTACAGCCCTGCAACTTACCAAACTTCCGACTCCTGCTGCGGGTTTTGTTCTTCTCTTTCCCTTGTAGCCACGAACAGCTATTATCTGCAACTCTTTTGCTCCACTATTATCTGCACAAACCACCACAGCACCAACAGGCAATGCCTTTGCTATTTTGCTTGATAGAGCTTTCATGTTTCCACCTTTATTTTGCAAACCCAACCATTACAAATCTCTTGGTTTTGGAAAGCGGTCTGCACTCAGCTATTACAACCTTATCTCCTTCCTTGACCTTCATGCACGGTGGTTTATGTGCTGCTACCCTGGATTTTCTCCTTTCATACCTCTCGTATTTTGGAACATAAAGATTGTAGCTCCACTCTACTATAACCGTATTGTGAGGTTTCGTGGACCTTACAACACCAGTAAATACCCTGCCTCTTACAGGAAGCTTACCGTGCCAGGCACACTTTTCATCATTACACGTTCTTTTTGGTGGTTCAACATCTATTCCTATGGATTTCTTGCACTTGGTTTTATCCATGTTTCCCTCCCGTCCAGACAAGGCCGTGTTTACCTTCAAAGGGCTCTGAGGTTTCTAAAAACCAGAGCCTCTCTACCTTCTTCGTGCCGTAGCACAAAGGTAGGTAACTCGGCCTTTAAGTTTATTCAATAATATGCAGTATAAAGGTTTTATATATTTATAAATGTTACATGGTTTTGAGAAAAATTCAAAGATATCCAGCATTTTTTAGAATTCTATCCGCTCTTTTCTCCGTAGAAACCTTTCTCCCCTTCTGAGCATTTTCTATCAATTTCATTGTGGACCAGAACTATGCAGTGCGATGCAAGATAAATTTCCGGACCCACAGAAATCCTTTCAGCACCGATGCTATCAAGAAACTTTTCTTCCTTTTGTGGAAGACCTCCATGATCTCCGAGAATAAACAATTCATTTCCCAGAAATCTTGTATCCCTTATATCTTTTCCGTTCTGATGAAGGTAAACGAGTCTTCTTTTTTCGGCAAAATCTTTTATAAAATCCCGAAAACTTATCCTTTCAGCATAAAATCCTTTAGAAACCCTTGTTCTGTTTTTGTTTGCAACAAGTCTAAGAGCTTCTCTTATTTTTCCAGCTATACTTCTCTCATCATAGTAAAGTCCTTTAAGTTCAGAACCTAAGAAACTCAAAAGAACCGGCGGTCTGGGAGGCCCATTCAATGAAATATAAAGATTGCTGTCTTTTCTGAGGGATGAAGAAAGGAAGAATGTGCTGGATACACATCTCACAATCACATCCATTCTTCCAGAACCAGAAAGGTTGTTTAATGAAAAGGGCTCTGTTACAGCCTCCTGAGCATAAAGCAAAAACTCTCTCATATGCGGATGTAACACTTTTTGGCTTAAATATTTTCTAACAAATTTTATTTAAAGTTTAACAGCCAGAAAATAAATATGGGTGTCAGAAAAATAGGCAATATAATCCTCATTCAGCTTTCTGATATAGATTCTAATATATATGTTCTCGGAGACACGGTTATCGATACGGGGACGGGTTTCAATTTTACCAGAATGTATTCCCTAATGAAAGCTCTTAAGCTTGATCCAAAGAATATAAAGCATGTTGTAAACACCCACGGTCATTTCGATCACATCGGAGGAAACGGATATTTTTTAAATGCTGATGTGTCCATTCATGAAAAGGATGCTGATATCATAGAGAAAGCAGATATAAAGAGAAGTTATGCGGATTTCTTTAACGGTCAGCTGAGACCGAGAAAGGTGGACAGAAAGCTTAAAGAAGGGGATATAATAGATGCTGAAGAACTCGAGCTTGAAGTAATTCATACACCAGGACATACCGAAGGATCGATATGCCTTTATGACAGGGCAAAGGGAATTCTCTTCACCGGAGACACGATATTTGCTGATGGCATCGGCAGGACGGATATGCCGGGAGGAAATCCTGCAGATATGGAAAAATCCCTTCAGAAAATACTCAATCTCGAAAAGATAACAACAATCCTTCCCGGACACGGGGAACCGGTTCTCACCAATGCAAGAAAGGTTCTCGAAGAGATAATACTTGGAACAGAGCAGACCTAATCAGAATCGTGTCGCAACGGAACGAAAGCAACATCCATAAGTTCTCGAACTTCGAGCTTTCCCTTCCTTTTCCTCCCTATCACAAGTTTTTGGAAAAAACCCTGCCCTAAAGGCAGAACGATTATGCCATAATTTTTAAGCTGTTCCTTCCATGCAGGGTAAATCTTATCAGCAGCACATGTTACCAATATTTTATCAAACGGTGCTTTTTCAGGCAAACCCCTGCTTCCGTCACCTCTTATTACCTCAACATTTTTACACCCGAATCTTTTAAGATTCTCTTTCGCAAACTTCACGAGTTCCTCCTCCACTTCGATTGTATACACTTTTTTAACGAGCAGGGAAAGAACGGCAGCCTGATAACCCGAACCGGCACCGATTTCCAGAACCACATCGGTTTTTCTCGGTTCAATAAGTTCTGTCATTAACGCAACCATATGCGGAGCAGAAATGGTCTGACCCCTCCTTATCGGAAGGGGTTCATCGACATAAGCATATTCTCTGTATTCCTCAGGCACAAACCACTCTCGTGGAACCTTCCAGAAAGCATTAATTATGCTTTTTGTTTTAAGGTAACCCTCCTTTGTAAGCAAGTCTATAAGGTTTTTCTTTTTATTCAAAAGATCCATATTAATAATCAGTTATCTTTGTGCTTTAAAATTAAAGCAATGTGATGTGAATGAAATTTTACGATTACTTTACCCGAATAGAACGGATAAATGAAGGAATAAAAATGGCAAAAGAATTGGGCTGGAACGGAATTGTGGTTTCCATCCCCTATACCAGTGAAAACCTTGAAAAACTGAAAGCAGAAAAAACAGATTTTGATTTGATAATTGCTGCAGAAATCGATATAGCAGGCCTGAAGAATCCGAAAAAAACCCTCAGAAAACTCCGCAGAAAATTCGAAATTCTCATAGGCAGAGGCGGAACAGCTGAAGTGAACAGAAAAATTGTAGAAATGCCGGAATTTGATATACTGGTAAACCATGTTATTGACAAGGAAAAATGCGGGATAAATCATGTTCTTGCTAGGCTGGCAAGAAAAAACAATGTTGCGATATGTTTCGATTTTCACAGCGTGCTGACTTCTTACGGAAAAACCCGTGCCAAACTGTTTTCAGCGCTTGTTGAGACAGCAAAAATTGTAAAAAAGTACAACAGTCCCTTTGTTATCTCTTCCGGAGCTATAAGCGAATGGGATCTGCGCTCTCCTCACGATCTGGGTGTCTTCGGAAAGGTTCTGGGTCTTCCGGAAGATAAGATAAAGCATTGGCTTTCTGAGAAATTGATAGAGGAAAACAGAAAAAGACTGACAGAAAAATGGATTATGCCAGGAGTGGAAATAGAATAATTTTTAAATCAAAAATCCAAATTTTTCACCGAGGGAAAAAATGTACGAATACCTTTTTCCTCTGAGTTTTACCTTCCTGCTGCTATCCCTGATTTTCAGCAGTATAAGAATATTTGCGAAAAGCGACAAGGATAAATACGATACATGGCATGAGATGTTGCACGCTCCTATGCTTGTCAGCCTGCTGATAGGTGTTGTTTATTACTGGATATCCCCTCTCACAGCTTTTGGAGAAAAGCTTACAGTTCTGGCCGTTTTTGTTCTGGCCGTTCTTGCAGGACCTGTATCCGGTATGTATATGAGAACTCAGATACAGAGATACGTGCATTATCTTCTGGAAATAACAACACTTTTAGCCCTTCTGTGGATTATCTTTTCTTGATTTTCTTAATATCTTCAAGCTCCCTCAAAATTCTTTTCTGATTGATGTACATTTCCATTATTATGGGATTTTTTTCAGAGATTCTCCTCATTTCTTCTGGATATATCCATTTAAAATCTATTATCGCAAGAATCGCACCTGCAATTCCCACAGCAAGAAGTGTGGTTATCAGATTGAACTCCGTACCTACTATAAAGAGATAACCTATCATCGCGAACTGAATTATGCTTATATAATACCTTGCCCTGTCAAACATTATTTTAAAGTTGATAACCTTTCTCATATTATTAAGTTTTTAGTAAAAGGTTCAAAATAAAGTTTTCCTTTTTTATTCTTCATATTAAACATAGATGTGAGAACATGCATTTTCAGCCCGTGTGGTTCGATTCCTTCGGTGCGAAGAGTTCCTGTGTAAAAATAGAGACCCCGGATGTTTCCATTGTGATAGATCCAGGTGCGGCCATCATGCAGCCCAGCTTCCCTGCAAGCCTCGTGCAAAAACTCCTGTGGCTCGAGCAAGGAAAAAGGGCTGTAAAAAACGCATGTAAAAATACAGATATCATCGTGATCTCACATTATCATTACGATCATTATTTCCCGGAAGATATCGATATTTACAGAAACAAGCTTTTGCTTGCCAAAAACCCCAATGAATATATAAACGATTCTCAAAGGGCGAGGGCAGAGGCTTTCTATTCCAAGCTTTTTCACGAATTCGGCGGAATCGGGCTTGAAGAGGTTGTGAAAAAACCCAAATCCAGAAGCTTTCCGCATCCTTTGGAGGGATTGCCTCTGGTGAAGGAGAGATATTTTTTTGGGGATAAGAGAAAGAGGGAGATTCTAAGCTCTGGCCTGAAGTGGTATGATGCTCGGTGTAGAAATTGGTGCAGGGTAGAAAGGATACCTGAGATGGAATTTGAAAGTGTGAGAATAAGATTTCCCGAGGGTAAAACCTTTAGATTCGGTAAAACCATTCTGAGATTTACAAAGCCTATGTTCCACGGTATTGAGTTTTCAAGGGTAGGGTGGGTTTTTGCCAGTGTTATCGAATTTGGAGATGAGAAACTCATTCACACAAGTGACCTCTGCGGTCCGGTTATAGAGGATTATGCTGAATGGATCATAAAGGAAAACCCCAATGTACTTGTTCTTGATGGACCGATGACATACATGCTTGGATATCTGCTGAGCAAAGAGAATCTCCAAAGAAGTGTGAACAATCTGATAAAAATTCTCAAAGAAACAGAAACCCGTACAATAATCTACGATCATCACCTTCTCAGGGAAAAAAGGTTTAAAGAAAACACAATCAATGCATGGAAAACCGCAAAGGAGTTGGGAAAAAACCTTCTCACCGCCGCAGAATATGTAGGCAAAAAGCCAAAGGTTTTGGAAGTTTGAGCAAAGAATTTAAAGAAAGCCCCCGGTGGGACTTGAACTAAAGTTCGGATCTCCTCTTTCAGCCTTTAAAAAATTATTCATAAATTATCACTTTCTTATCTTCTAATTCAATATTAACTATATCCCCCTTTTTGATTTTGAGTTGTTTAATGATTTCTTCAGGAATACAAACATATAAGGAGTTTCCAGATTTCATCACTTTTCTTTTAAAAATTACACCCATATTAAATCTATACTGTGTATATGTTTATAAAACTTTCGGTCTATTTTATAATATGAATTACAACCAAAAAGTAAAGAAAGAATTCATAAAATATTTATACAGGAGAAATTTGTCAGAGGGGAGAATAAGGAAATATATGCTGGTTTTTGATGAGATTGAAAAGCTTAAAATAAACCTAAAAAGACTCACCAAGAACGATATAGACAAATACTTTTTCTATTTGATGAAAAGTAAATATAAGGAATGGACGATAGTAACTAAATGGAAATGCTTTAAAAGAATTTGCAAATTTGTCAAGAACATAGATCTAAGCGAATGGTATATAAAAACTCCAAACATAGAACCGGAGATACTTTCTCTTGATGAAATAAAAGCTATTATTGAAAATCTTAGGAATTTCAGAGATAGATTAATCGTGATGTTGTTATATGAGAGTGGTATGCGCATAAGTGAATTGCTGAATTTAAAGAAAGGGGATGTTATATTCGATTTCTACGGAGCATTGTTAAGAGTTCATGGAAAAACAGGTGTTAGATATATAAGAGTTGTAAAAATTGCTGAATTGCTTAGAATTTATATTAATTTATCTGCATCAGAAAGATTGTTTGAAATTACTGAACGTGCAGTTTTAAAAAATATAAAAAAGGCATGTGAAAAGGCTGGAATTAAAAAGCGTGTATATCCACACTTATTCCGTCATACGAGAGCAACACATCTTGCGAAATATCTTACTGAGTCGGAACTAAAGGCTTATTTTGGTTGGTCGAAATATTCGAATATGCCTGCTATATATGTACACTTATCAAGTAGGGACGTTGATGAAAAGATCATTAAAACAAGTCAGATTCATGATCTACAGTTAAAAATATAAAAATATAAAAGTAATAAAATAATACTTAAGGTGGCCTGAGTGGTGGGAATTTGACTAAAAAATCAATACACGTTTCTCGTGAGACTTGGAAATCACTCATGAAAATCAAGTTGGAAACGAATGCAAGTTCTTTAGATGATGTTATTCGTTTTCTAATCGAGAAGGGTGGTAAGAAATGGTTAAAGAAATGAATTTAACTGATAAAATTTCGCTTGTTGTAATATATGTTATGATTGTGCTCGCATTTTTATTCGGTGAACCGTATGGTGTGAGACAGTCTTATGTGATTACAATAGCTATAATCGTGACTATGAGTATTATTTGGTATCTCACCAAAAAATAGTGATCAGGTAGGCTCCGAGAAGCAGAATGTATCCGGGAGTTTCCTCTCTTTCTTTTTTGATCAATTTTTTTGTTATAAAAGATAGTATGAAAAGTCCTGTGAAAGCTATTAGAAACTTTATTATTTTGAAATGTTCTATCGCTCCGAAGCCGAGCAGGATCCAGACAAGAGCTTGTAAATCACCGGTGGCCATGAATTTTTTTGTTAAGAGTATTACAATAATAGTGAGAAAAATCAGTATGAAAACTAAAATTATATTTATTTTAAAGTACCCTAAAAGCATCATTGTTGCTCCAAACATGAAATAGTTGTATCGTTCATCTATTTCTCTCGTTCTGATGTCTCTGAAAGTGTTGTAAATGAGCATGAGTATAGAGAGAAAGTAATATATTGTGATCATTCTGTCAACCCTTTCAAAATCTCTCTTGATTTAACTATAAGCTCGCTCATTATTGCTTCTACAAAGATTTCGTTAATCTTGATAACAAAATTTTCAACATCTTCAACAAGCGGAACAAAAGAATCTGATTTGTCTTTTGGAATTATTTTTTCATAGTATTTCTTTATCTCTTTCTTATAAGTTTTGAATTCTTTTATTTGTTTTGTAAGTGCGTTGAATCGTACATAAACTTTAAATATGATTGATCTAAGTTGATTTATTGTTTCCATCAAACTTTTCTTCTCCGAATCTTCTATATCATATTTTTGCAAACTTTCTTCTGTGTATTTGTTTTTGAGATGAACATAAAGATTTATGTAAGATGAAGCGTAAGCTATGAGAAACTCTATATCTGAAAGGAATGTAAGCAAGTAACTTGCTCCTGCGACTTTTTCTTCTTGCATACTTCACCTCGTCTGCACAGCTGTTTTAACAGTTTCTTGCGTTGCCGAAATTGCAGGTCTAAGTGTTTCTGATATGATTGGTAAAAATGTCATAGCGAGTAATACGAAAACAACTATTAATACAAGCCAGAACCACCACGAGGATAAGAATCCAAATGGTTTTTTCGGTTTTGTCATTTCTACGACATGTCGTGCGAAGTCTCTCATTATGCTTGTGAGTTCTTCTGTTTTCTTTTTCAAATATAAAACAAGATGTTTTATCATAGCATCTTCTTCAAGTTTAGCGAGAGCATCTTTAGTTAAGAATGCATCCATGCTTTTATTATAGATCAGAACCGGAAAATGTTCGAAAGCGAATGTTATTTTATTAGTATCTTCTTTTTTGTATCTAAGTATGTAATAATCATAATCTTCACTGAATTTTTCTTTAAGTTTTTCTTTGGCTTCTTCTTTACTGAGTTTTGTTATTGTCGCTTCTTTTGGTTTTTTCATATAAAAAACACTTTTTCTGTCAAATAGTGATGTCGTTTTGTATTTATCTGAATCAATAAAGGGTAGTCTTACTTTTGCTATGAATGGTTCAATGAGGCCAGAACTATCGAATGTGAATGCGAGAAGTCCTTCTCCTTCGAGAAACTGTAGTACCGGATGTCTCACTATCATATTAAATAAAAATATTGAAAGAACCATTGTGATTAACCATGCAACTATAGCGAATATCAGACCGTATCCGAACAGAATAAACATAAAAAACATAAGCGTAGGCATAAATCCAACTAAGAACAGTGCAGCCCATTTCTTTATTTTAAACATATTAAGTTTCATGCTATCTCCTCAAGCTAATAAATGTTTTTTGTTCGGGCGGTTTCTCCAGAGAGGGAACGAGGGTATATGGATAGTCGTATTGATATTCGAATCTTGATTTTGAAAGACTATCAAAAGCAAATGCTTCAAGGCCAAGCGTGCTGCGTGAAAGAAATAGAAAGACGTCAACACTAAACTTCACGTCGTGCAACATCATCTTTTTGATCTGGTCGAGTATTTCTTTTATCTCTTGTTTGTATTTTTTGAAATTGAATTTTTCGAGTTGTTGTTCATAATCATAGAGAAACTCTGCTAATTTTGTGAGATCACGAACCCATGTGAAGTATTTTCCAAGCAAATAGCGATCATACTCTTGCAAATTTGTGAGCTTGAGTTCAATATTTGTGAGCATATAAAGAAGTTCTAAGAGTTCTTCACGTGTGAGATCATCTTTTTTGATAAGTTCTCGGAGCCTTTCGGCTTCTCTCCTACCGAGAAGCTTGTCTATAAAAGTCTTCTCTGTTTGTTGAGCATGTAACTTTTGTGATAGAAGTTTCTCAAATTGCATATTTGTTCCTCAGATAATTTATTTCTTGATTCGTCCTGTAGAGATAGTATGCACCCACTATAAGTGCAACTGTAACAATATAAAAACCAAATTGCAAGAACTCTGTTGCATAAGATAAGAATGAGAAAACAATTATCATAATTGCAAGCAGTCTGATTGTATAGAGTTTTTTAAGCACCTCTGCTGCTGCTACAGTCTTTGTAATCATTTCATTCTGTTTTTTCATAGAGATCACATAAATAGTTTAAAACTTCATCGAGGGAACGTGCTTTTATTTTTAATTTGATTTTCATAAGACGTTCCCATGTGGTCTCTCTAACATTAAGTGTTTTTTTCATACTTTTATATTTTAGTAAAAAAGTATTTAAATATTTTTATAGAAATATAAAAATATGAAGATATTTGGAAAAAGGTTCTTTGAATTCGTTTTCAGTAAATTAGGTAGTAATCTCAATAAAAAAATTGATATATGTTTTGATATCGAAGTTTATGGTGATTCTTTCAAAGTAGAATTGTTTTATGAATTGCCAAAGACATGGTATTTACAAGCACTTAGATATACCCTCAAGAAAGATGTTAATTTACCGGACACATTTAGAACTGATAAAAGAGCATTTTCTTTTGCAACACCAAGGTTGAAAAGCACATTAAAAAAGATTGAAAAGGATGTACAAAGAGATCTAAAAGCATTCAGAATTGTGACATACAAAATTAAAGATATGTTGTTTGTTGTTAAAGATAATGTTGTTGAAACAAAAATAATTGTTGAGGGATTATGCGTGAGTTGATATTTTATGTTTCTGTTGTAAACCAGAATGAAAAACCTGTTCTCTATATTCGCAAAGTTACATCTGATCGTAATTTTATGATTGATTTGATAAATACTCTTGTTAAGAATGAAGAATATGTGTTTCGAGGAAGATTGAAATTTAGAAATAGACTTTCAGCTATTGTAACACTTAAAAAAATGCTCGGTTTTTTGTGAGTTATCCGTAATTTGTCACTGAAGATCTTGGAAGTATGGATAACTAAAAATAAAAAATAAAGAAAAAACTAAGAAAATGCTATGTTGGGTGCTGTTGTTTCTGTGCTGCTAAGTGCTTTACAGAGCACTTCCGTAGTAGCCGTAGCTTGTTGATCTTCCAAGTCCCATGATAAGCCCAAGAACCACGAAGATTATCACTGCCAAAACAACAATCGGTAGATAGTTACCTGTGGTCTTCAGGGCTTTGAACCCAGAAGTTATGCTGTCCTTGACATATGTCTGTATTGTTGTATCGTTTATTGCATTTATGTCTGTCTCGACCTGACTGTATACCTGTCCACCGAGTGTGCCGACGAAAATCAAAACGAGTGTCGCCACACCGACGCCCATGATCAAAAGTATTACTGCACCGGTTTGCTCCTGAACTGCTCCTCTCTTTTTATAAACAAGTTTTGTGTTCATGTTAAAGAAATAGAATTGCTTTTTTATAAAAATAGTAGAAATGCCATTTTATATTTTTACTTTTTTATATTTTTTGAATGGATGTTTTGAGAGATGTAGCATGATTTCTATTATTGTGAATATCACAACAAGAGAGAATAAGAATGTGTTTATGTTATGCAGAAATGCAAACATTCTGATTATATTTTTCGCTGAATCTAAAGAGAATGATAGAGTTGCGAGCGTTATGAGAAACGAGAAGAATGAGAGAATCAAAGTTATGAAAGATGCTTTTATGTCAAATGTTTTCACGAAGCTCATTAGATTGTAGAGCTTAGATAGAAATATACATAAATTGATTGTGAAAAACATCAGTCCGAGTAATTCTATTATATTCACACTATCACCGACTGTGTTTTCTTGTAGCTTATGAGTAACGATATAGTTAGTATGACGAATGATGCAAGTATCATTATAATGTGATACATCGTGTTGAATCCAAGAGCATAAAATATCATAAATTCGATTGACGTCATGAAGAATAGCAAAAGTAAACCTAATCTAAATTCTTTTGCCATGAAAATTATACTTGAGAGAACTGTAACTATAAGTATGAACACTTCATTTGTTACTCCGAGATTACTCGTCAATTCTGTGAGTATTTCGAACATACTCATACTATCGAACCTCTACTTCTTATATTCAGTATGAAAGCCAACAAATTCATGAAGTAAAGTATTGATATAGCACTAAACACGAATAACTTGAGCTGTGCTGATAAAAAAGCATCAAGATTGAAAAACATCAAAAAGAAATTTGTGAGTATACTAAACATGCTCGGAATTGCGAAGAAGAAGTTAAGCATGAGATCTATAATGATATTACCGGAATAGAATACCAAGGCACCCAAATCAATAAGTGGAATGTTCATCTGTTGTTGTGTTGTTGATTCTATCTGAGATGTTATATCTGTTATATCTGTTGTAATATTCTGCATCTCTGTGAAGTAGATGTTGTTTACATTGTAAAGAGAGAAAGCATGAGTTAGCGTTGTAACTCCGAAACTGTAGAATAATTGAATTATTATGATCCATACGAAATATTTGTATGCTGACATTTTCACCACTACTATTTTATATTTTTACTATTTTATATTTTAACATTTTATGTTATTTTCGAATATTCTTCTTTATAGACGAGTAATACGAATATGAGCATAATGATGATTATTGTTTGTATAAACACGATTTGTGTCGTCGCTGGTGCAAGTGTTGTTATTGCTAAAGCGATTATTAAAGTGATTATACCGAAAAAACCAAAGATGTGTCTTACAGCTACGAATGTTAAACCGAAAAATATTAGAGTTGCTGATATAAATATTGCGAGCCATGTGTCTATAAGTCCGATCGCTCCGGACAATGTGAATATTCTCACTATTTCTGATTGAGATGTCTGCGTGTATTTCTTTACTACAAGCTTTAGTATGTTGTTCTGAATACTTATGCTTGAGTAATCGAAGTAAATCGTAAATTCGTTTGGTGTTTCTGTTTCAGTATGAGAAAATAGAACTGTGTCCCCGTCATAGATATAGATTTCTGTTTTTGTATTCTCATTTTCTAAGTTTTTATAGTAAATTTTCAGTGTTGTATTAGATATTTTGCTTACGCTTATATCGTCAGTTGTAAGTGTGAAGGTGTAAGTCTTTTTTGTTGATTCTAAAACGTCGAGATTAACTGATGTTGCTACTGATCCGTCAAGCGTTGCTAAAAATACTTTCTGATCGTTTTCGTAAGTGTAGAGATAATAGAGAGCTTTGATTGTATATGCCTTTGCCATGAGTGCATCTTGATATGCGTATTTTGTATAATCTGCGAGGACATAGCACTGAGCGAGATTGTTTTTAACTGCTATCGGTTTGTTTGTGCTGGAGTAAAAAACTATTTCATAGAATTGTTGTGTCTTTGCTACACACGCTCTTGTTGTTGTATCTATTAATTCGAGATTTAAATCAATATATAGTAAGCTGTTAGGATCAGTATTATAACGTTTTTCTATGCGAATTACATCACTTTGATTTGAAATAAAGAGTATAGATGTGTCATTGTTTTCTAAGAAGTTGAAAATCTCTTGTGTTTTCTCACTAATTGCTCTGAGTGTGTTCATATCTGAGAATGAATTGAAAACACTACCGTCATCTTCGTTGATCAGAGTTATATTTTTCTTGTAGATGTATATCTTGTTGCTGCTTGAATCTTGATTGTTTACAATATCGTGACATGTTACACTAAACGAGTTCGTTCCGTCACTGAGTGTGAAGCTATAAACCGTATAATTATTTGCGAATAAATATGAATATTTATTTGTATTTATTGTTATATTACATTCTTGCACTGGACTCACTGAATCGCTTACAGAGATATTTATGTATTCAGTTGCGTTATTGCGAAAACCGTAATTGAAATTATAAGAAATAATTATTTGTGGTGGATTGATATCGCTTATATATGTAAAGTTTTTGCTTTCTATAATGTCGGGATCTTTAAACAAAAATACAATGGCTGTTAATTCTGTGTCTATGTTATTTGTGTAAATGGTGCTGAATTGATAAGTTATATTGTTGCATTGTATTATTGTTTCGTTGTAATATTGTGTATTTGCATAATCATCTATTCTTACAATAACACTGATTGAGTTATTTAATAATCCACACCGTGCTGAATAATTTATGTTTATTGTATGTGCATAATTTATATTGTTATAAGTTGTGTAATTTGAGAATGTAACAATAAGTGTATATAAATCTGTTGTAAAGAAAACTGTTTCAGATGATGTTTTACTTTCGCTATCTGTTGCATATATTGTTAAATTGTTGAGTGTTTCACTCTCTACTGTTATGTTCATTTCTATTGTTGTGTCATTGTAATAACTGTTATTTTCGTATATTTTTTGCCCATTGAGATATATTGTAACATTTAAGGTTGTTGAATTATCATCTGAAACTATGAAGTTTAGAAAAATATTGCTTGTATAGTAAGTTGTATTTGACGGTGAGTAAATTATTATCGATGGTGGATTGGTTTCTGCTGTTTCCTCCGCTCCAAAACTGTATGTCGGTTCTGGGTCGTGGTATTTTCTTATAAAAAACCAATCTGTATATGATATACAATCATATGATGGTCTATATCGAATCATATCTCCTATGTTTTCTCCAGACACTGTTTGCTCGAAAACAAAATCTCCATTATCGAGGTCTGCGATGAGATATGTCGTGTTCGGAGTTATTGCTGTATATTCGTGAAACTCCGTTGTATCGAATACATATGTTGATGAATAATAATAATTATTTGTTCCTCCGTATCTGTCGCTAATTCTTATATAATCGTTTATTCCATCAAACATTATTTGATCATGATTATCTATATCTTCGTATCTTACATCAACTTGTGTTTGTGCATTTGTTGATGTGTTAACTTTCCAATGCACCGCAATTGAGTCAGTTGTTGTATATGATACTGAAAGGACTCCCCAAGATGTTGTATCCGTTCTTTGTAAATACCCATCTGCCTCTGTATATGTGCCTGACTCTACAGTCCATTTGCTTGTATTGAAATCTTCATCATCGAAATCATCTGCAAACAAAAAAGTTGAATCTATATCACTTTCATTCGCCGCTCCCGAATTCCCGTAATACATGCAGATTGTGCTGTTTATCGTGGGAACTTTAACCCAAACTTCAGCATACTGCCCGTCAACTTTGTTTTCAATCCAGTAGGGAATTTCGTAAGCATCGTCTGAACAGTTGTTCGTGAATCTCAAATCGTCGAAATCAGATTGCATTCCAGACTCGTATGTAACATTAAGCAAAACCTGATAATCTGTCAAGCTTGAGCCATCAGGAACGGTTATTTCTATCTGCTTCCTGTACTGCCAATCGGTATTCCACCAAACAGCGTATGCAGAGTTTATAGTAAGAAGTAAGAAAATCATCAAACTTAACGTTATTATCGTTTTTCGTATCATTCATCAGTCACCACACTTGTTTTGTTTCATTACCTGCAATCTTTCTTCGTGTTGCTTTACGTCATCCTCTCTCCATCCTTTTATGACTTCCAATATTCTCTCAAATAACTCTGTTTGTTTCCGAAGTTCCTTCAATATCGCTTTTAATAATATTTGTGTTGTCATACTATCATGTGCTTATATTCGAGTTTTTCAACGCTTCTGATGTCTTTTCACACTGTTTTCCATTTATTTTCATATAGATCGGTGCTATTTCGAGTTTGTAATAATCGTAAAAATCTACTTCCTTACCACATCTCATGCAAACATAATCTATTCCGTTCATGTCTTTCGGAATAAAAACATGTTTGCATTTTCTTTGCATAACTATCACCTTATTTCGCTTTCAACTATTGTTCTTGTTCGCATGAACAAAATAAACAAAATTATGATTAGTATGATTAACCATGAATATTGATAAAAAAATGAAAGTGCTGATATTTGTTGAGATGTGCTCGTTCTTGCAGCTTCTATACTTTCGTTTGCTACAGCAGGTAAAGTGCTTGTATTTATTGAATTAAGAATATCGTTGCCTGCTGAATAAAATTGTGTATTAAATTCTATTAAGATTGGAACTGCGAAACCGAACAGAAAGAGAAGAAGAACACTCATGATAATAAAAACTAACCACATTCCTACTACTCCTTTTCTGTTTCTTATTTTTTGTTTCATATTCACATCATCAAATCTTGCATAACTTTACGCATTTTTTGCAATTCATTGTAATAGATAAGTCTACCTTTTTTGAAAACACCTTTCATTTCACCTGGTAGTTTTCCGGGAATAAGAGGTAATGGTGGTGGGACTCTTACTTGTGGTGTTGGTGTAGGAGTTGGAGTGGGTGTTACTGTTGGTGTAGGAGTTGGAGTATCTGTTGGTGTAGGAGTGGGTTCTGGTGTAGGTTCAGGAGTAGGTGTAGGAGTTGGACTCGGTTCTGGTGTTGGAGAAGGTGTTGGTGTAGGGGTGGGTGTTACTGTTGGTGTAGGAGTTGGAGTGGGTGTAGGGGTTGGCATAGGTGTAGGAGTTGGACTCGGTTCTGGTGTTGGAGAAGGTGTTGGAGTAACTGTTTTTATTCTTATTCTCTTTTTTCCTTTTGTTTGTGTTGGTGTTTGCGTTGTGGTAGATGTGGGAGTTGGTGTTATAGTTGGAGTTATGATTGGAACTGTCGGTTCTTTTACAAATTTATGTCCTAAAACATCACCAATTTTTTCATATGGATCTATAAGTGACTGTCCTATCCAATCTACCGCTTTTGCTCCTTTCATTTTGTTTATATACATTTTTGATAAACCATAACCACCTATCCCAGCACTTATTGTACCCAATCCAGCACTAATTAAAATTGTTCCTGGTTCAACTTTACCTTCTCGTGCAAGAGATGATACTATTGATGTTACAGTGCCTTCATAAAGACCACCAACTGCAGACGCTTTTAATACTTGTTTTGGTATTTGTTTTTTAGCTACATTTAATGCAATTTTACCACCACTTTTTGCTGTTAATTTAGTTATACCTTTTGTTGCGATTTTTGCACCAAGTGCTTCTGATGCACCAGAAGGTATTGCTACACCTATTGCTTCTCCTATTCCCCCAGCGAGTTCAAGTGTTGATACGGCTGATGCAATTTTCTTAGCTTGTGTTTTATCTACACCACGCTGTATAAGTTTTTGTTCAGTCTTTTTTGCAACCTCTTCTCTATAAAATAGCTGTGATCCTGGAATATCGAAAGCTGTTATTTCTTTACCGCCATCGGGAAGAATATCGATACCGGGAGATGATTCTCTTACTTCCGCTTTTGCTTCTTGTATCGTTTGTTGTATTGTTGTGTTTGTTTCTATTTGCTGTTTCACATCTGCTTCTATTTGTGTTTTCGCTATTTCTTTTGCTATGATTGGTGCTAATATGCTCGCTGCTGTTGCAATTGCCAATCCAACAAGGAATCCCACCATTCTTTCACCCGAACATCGATTTTATTACATCGAAAGCTGTAGGTGGTTTTTTCTTATTTTTAAGAGATCTTGTAGGTCTCATCGCTACTCCCCCCGATATGGCCACTCCCGGTGGTTTTGCTCGACCCTTCTCAAATTTTGGAACATAACCTTCAGCTTGGTTAATTCTTAGCTCGATTAATGCAACGAGCTTAGGATCTAAGCCACGAGAAATTATATAAGCACGTAGTCGCTCAAGAAATTCTCTATCATTTATCTTTCCTTGAGCGTTTGCAAGCGTGAGTTTTTCTATGTATTGGATATCATCAAGTAAATGTGGAGCGTACTTTCTTGCAAGTAATTTCAAAATTCTGAAACGGCCTCGTAGTTCTTTTATTGTTGCTGGATCATATTTCTGTGGTGTTCTTGTAAGAAGTTGTCCATTTATTTCATCATATGCTGTTGCATATAAATTTGTTAATAATTCCCAATCTTCATTTACTTTACCATGTGTTGGGATCCCAGCAACGCTTCTACCTACACCCATATAAATATTTTTCTTCTTCACAGTATAAAATAGTAATTTAGTATTTTTATAAATTTATGAAATGGCACTTTCCTCTTTTTCTGATTCAGCATTTTTTGTTTTTCTAAAGACAATTGAAATATTTATCTTTCTTGTTCTCGAGTCGAGTAGTTCTGCGACTTTTTTTATTTCTTTAAGTAACTGATCCGTCTTATCTGCATGCTTATTCTTTATTTTCTTTCTAAAGTCGACGAAGTCAAAATTAAATTTTTGTCCGAGTAAAGCTTCTGCTATACGTAGCATTTGAAGATAAGAGTTAAAGCGATCTTCTGATGACTGATTCGGATTTGAATAACTCATAAGTCCTGCTTTGATGTGTTGATAGAACAAATGTATTATAGGGTCTTTAGCGAAATCTATAATTTCTTGATATTCTCCGAGTTGTTTTTCAATTATTTCTTCATTAGATTTTGTTTTCTTTTTCATATCAACCCTCTTCTTTTGACTTCTTCTATGAATCTTGGTAAAAATTCTTTTTTGAATTCTGATTTCGATAAATCGAACATTTTCATTATTATCTGTGCATTCTGTGTCGTAAAGTAAACACCACGACGCTTTGAGAACGAAGCGAGATTCTTCACCATTTCAAAGATTTCATCAACTTGCAGTTCTTGTGTGAAATCTCTGATCTCTCCGAGTTCACGCTTTATCTCCCGGAGAATTATCTCACGCTTTCTCTTGAGTATTTTTGATTTAGTTTCTATACTATGTTTAATAAACTCTTGTTTTACTTCTGTGCTTGGCATAGTTATTATCGATGTTGAAATCTTGAAAGTATAATCTCCGAAAGGAAGTTCTAATCTTTTTAAACGCAGTATTGGCTTTTCAACGTTGCTTCTGTCATTCCAGAATGTGTAGATATGCATTTGCACCTGATGCTTACGTTCAAGAATTATATCATAGTGGATTGTTTTTCTTACATCTTTTACTATATCTCCGAGATCTTGTGAATTGTAAATGAGAATTCCACCATAACCACAGTTTTCAACTTTAATCGCTCGTAGTGTTGCGTTTGCTTCCGCAATGGATTGAGAGAGTAATGTATACCATCTGTGAGCTGAAACAAGTTGTCTTAACTCCTCTATAACGAGAGTTATGTATTTACTCTTTGTCCATAGATCTACTTTTTTTGAATACTCAGCTGGTGTGTAAATAACTTGTTTGATAACATTGTAGTTTATAGCGATATTCATTATACGAGAGAATAAATTTTCAAGACGTTGTGCAAGAGAAAGACATGTCATACTTTTACCTTCTCCACTTTTACCTTCAACAAATACAATAATTATACGATCATTAAAAATAGGTTCGATGAATGCTTTATAGAGAATGAGATCTTCAAGAGTTTCTATCGCATCAAAAACCCTTTTATCTTTTATTTCGATTTTTATTTCCATATTAATATATTTTTATAAAAATATTAATTTATAGTTTTACTTTTTTTATCAAAAAACACTTTATCGACAAAATGGTTATTTTGTCGCAAAAAGAGATCGAAAGTTCGTGTGATAGACCAGTTATATTAAAAGTCAAATAGATAACCTAAATAGACTAACTCATTACTTTCTTAAGGTATTTAGCAACTTCGAGAGCATATCTACGAGATCCGTGAACATAGAATGTCGAAGATCCAGCGATGGCTTTCGGCAACAAAGGTTTACCGAAGTAAAAGTTTATGTATTTTTCTTCAAGTCCTAAATCAAAGAGAATAGATGCTATGTTGTGCCTGAAGAAGTAAAATGTGTATGGGTAGAATTTGCCTTTTACGGTTTCTCCGATATTGTATTCTATATTCAGACGCAAAAATTTATCTCGTGGGTTTCGATACTTCGCTATATGTGTAAACAAATACTCCTTTGGAAAAATCTTTTTCTTGAAAAATTCTGCGAGAAATTCGGTTTGTTCATTGCAGATAGGGAGCATTATAAGCCGTTCAAAACCGCCTTTTATCGTCTGTATCTTCATTCTTATATATTCTTTCTCTATTTCTATTCTTTCCCGGACTATCAAACATATTTCGGCAGGCCTTGCTCCTACAAGATATTGCGTTATGAGCAAAGCTTTGTGTGAGTCATCTGTGACGTTTTCTATCTTCTTTAAGAAATCCTGCCATGGGAGAGTTTCAAATATTTTTCTTGCTCGGAGTTCGAGTAGGAAAGGATTTTTATAGCGTGGCATTTTTGATCACCATAATGGCCATATTGATTTCACCTCCTTAGTTTATACGTTTTTAGTTTTTCTTGTTCCAATTCTGCTTCTTTGCTTTTACATACCACGGGTTTTCTTCTGGTTTTTGGGTCATTCTTTCACCGCATCTGGAAACCATTTTTTGATTTCTTGGATAGCATCGGATATTCCTTCTTCATAACCACTATAAAAATCAAGAAGCTCATCGCTTTGATAAACTCTTGCATTAATTTGTTTTTCTTTTAAATTCTCAATCAATTCCTGAACTGCTGATTTGATATATTGTTCCAATTTTTTTCTAACTCGTTTATCAACATCATACCAATTTATCATAAGTTCTCCACCAAAGGATATATCATCTTTTAATATTTCAAAAACGCTAAATTTCTTTGAATCGAAAGGTTTTGGTTTTTGGGTCATGATTTCACCACTTTTCTTTTCAAATAACCTTGTGCAACAGCAACCAACAAAGCAAATTCTATACCAGCAGTATCCCCTTCCAAATTTGCATACACTTTACCGTTTTTG
>CAZCGK010000010.1:0-52615 GCA_964498245.1 uncultured archaeon
AGCTGTTAAAGAAAATGAAGCGTTTACTTAAAAAAGCAGAAAAGTTAAAATAAAATATAAGGGAATAAAATGTTCGGAAGAAAAAGAGGAAAGGTCCCAGAGGAGATAGATCCAAATAATTTACAAGAAGAAGCAAGTGTGCAGGAAAAGGAGAATGTAAAGAAGAAAGAAGAAAAACCCACATTAGAAACCCTTTCCACACAAGTAGAAAAGCTTGATTTAGAGATAAAAGCATTCAATGAACTTAAAAAGGTCTATGACCAGAGATTTCTCCAGATTACCGAAAAAATAGGCGAACTGAGGTCAAGTCTTATAGAGAAAGAAAAGAAAATGGGTGAGATTTCTACATATGCAGAAAGAGCATACGATATTGTAAAAAGTGTGAAACCAGAGAATTTACTTGCAGAAGTAAAAAAACTGGATGCAAAGCTTGAAGCTGTTTCCGGAAGGGTTGATGCAAATGAAAGGGTGATGGAAAACATAATGTCAGAAATGAAACAGATAAGAAAGGATGCACTCAAATTCAAGGGTCTTGATGAAGCCGTGGTGCTTGCTAAGGAGCTCATGAAAGAAATAACAGAAATAAAGAAACTGAAATCCCGAATAGATGTGAACACCGACAGGGTTGAAAAGATATTTTTGGAAATGGAAAGAAGATATGCAGAAATAGAGGATTTCAAAGAGAGGGTTGAAAACCTTTCTGAAGCCTTCACCAGCCTTGCAAAGGATTTAAACGAATTAAAGGTGGCAAGCACGAATTTTGTAAAAAGAGAGGATTTCTCAAAGTTTGCAGATATTATAGACGAAAAGCTTTCCTTTCTCAAAAGCTTTTCAGAAATAGATGCGAAATCCCTCCACGAGCTTCTTAAAGGTATAGGAAGAATAAAGAAGGAAATCGAAGTTTTGAAGGATTCCGCAAAAAAACAGGAAAAGCTCGAAAAAACTCTGAGAAAAATGCAATCCTCAATAACATCCTTTAATTCCAGAATTAAGGGAGAAGTTTCCTTGATAAAGGTACGTCAGGAAGAAAATGACGAGTCCCTGAAAAAGCTTGGAGAAAAGATTCAAAATCTAAAGAAGGAATACCACCATTTAACAACCTCTGTGGAACCATTTTCATTCAAAAAGGATATCGAATCTCTAAAAAATCAGCTGTCTGAGTATAAGAAAGAATTAGAATCCTTGAAAGAGTCCATTGCTGAAAAGGATATAGAAAGTACAGTTAAATCTCTGGTTTTGACCATTTCCACTTTAAAGAGGAGCATGGCATCACTGAAAAAACAAACACAAGAACTGAAAAGGGAATTGGAAAGGAAAAAACCCGAATCAGAAGAACTGAAAAAGCTCTCCTCACTGGAATCCATCGTGAAGGGACACGATTCCGCAATAAGAGAGATAAGCGAAAGTATAATGAAGATGGAAAAAGCTCCGGAAAGTTTATCGAAAGAAACGGAAAGGAATACAGATTATCTCTTTACAAAACTCTATAATGCTTTAAACTCCGGTGATGTGGTAGAAGCAAAGAAAATATATCTCAAAATCCATAAGATATATGAAAAACTTCCTCCAGAGGACTCAAAATGCGATGAACTCTATGCAAAACTCTCGCAAGCATACGAAATGATAAGAAAAGCAGAAGGCATAAAATCAGAGGCATAATTTTATCCTTTAACTACACCCATGGGTATCATTCTCGCAACCTTAAGAGAAACTCCTGCTCCATGCACACTTTCAACCACAGCTTCTATATCCTTATATGCTTCTGGCGCCTCTTCAGCCATAACCTTTGGATGTGTTGACTTCGAAATTATTCCTCTCTTTTCCAACGTGCTCGCAATCTCTGTTCCCCTGAATTTCTTTATTGCCGCATGTCTGCTCATGGTTCTGCCCGCCCCATGTGCTGAAGAGCCGAAGGTTTTTTCCATTGCAGTTTCGGTTCCCTTAAGGAGATACGATGCCGTTCCCATAGACCCTGCTATAATCACAGGTGTATCCGGAAAGGATCGTGTCGCACCCTTTCTATGCACATACAGCTTTCTCTTTTCTCCGTTCACTTTGTGTTCTTCAAGCTTTACGATATTGTGTGCAATGGCATAAACGGTTTTCATATCCATATCTTCCCAGTCCCTTCCAAAGACCTTTTCAAATGTCTCTCTTATCCACTTTGTCATAACTGCACGGTTCGTAAAGGCATAGTTAACCGCTGCCTTCATGGCATCAAAGAAATCCTGACCTTCCTTTGAATTTACAGGAGCGCATGCAAGCTGTTTATCCGGAAGCCATATGTTGTATTTTTTCACCGCCTGTTCCTGTATTCTGAGATAATCACTCGCAATCTGATGTCCCAGACCTCTGGAACCACAGTGAAGCATTATCACAACTTGGCCAGGCTCATAAATACCCCAGGCTTTTGCTATTTTCTCATCAAATATATGGGAAATCTGCTGGACTTCCAGAAAGTGATTTCCGGCTCCCAAAGTTCCTAACTGGGGACCACCCCTTTTCATCGCAAGTGAGGAAACCTTTGAGGGGTCAGCCCCATCCATACGGCCCCTCTCCTCTGTTCTCTCCTTATCCTCTTTGGTTGCATAATCATTCTCTATAGCCCAGTCTATTCCGAGAACCAGAACATCTTTTAGCTCATCCTCAGAAAGCTTGAGCCTTCCCTTTGCTCCAACACCGGAAGGAACCGCCCTGAAAAGCTCCGGGATAAGTTCTTTAAGTTTGGGCTTTACCTCCTCTGCAGTGAGATTTGTTCTTATAAGGTTTATACCGCAGTTAATATCGAAACCACACATACCAGCAGATATCACACCATTATCCGCATCAAAAGCTCCAACAGCACCCATGGGAAGACCATAACCCCAGTGCATGTCAGGCAAACCTATCACAGGACTAACAACACCTGGCAGACATGCAACATTGGTTAACTGCTCAACTGCCGCATCCTCCGCAGCATTTATTATAGCCTCATTCGCAATAATCCTCGCTTTAGCCCTCATCCCTTCCCGTACAGTCTCATCAAGCTCCCACTCATAATCATTTATCCTTTTCAATTTCTCCTTCATTTCCATCCCCCAGAAGAATTAAAAATCATAAGTATATTTATCAAAGGGTTTATTAAAATTAATGTAATCAACCGAAATCCTAATTAGAGGTCTGAAAACCTTTCACCAAATTTGTTTAAATATTTAATATTGATTTGTCTATGAAGACAAAATTTTAAATAATTGTCTTTATATAAAAGATATTATGAATGAAAAACTTATCCGGGATTATATCAGAGAGTTTCAAGAGAAAAGATTTGAAAATATTATTAAAAGAGAGCTATCAACACCCATAATAGAAGGAAAATGTGTATCAATTATTGGTCCCCGAAGGGCAGGAAAAACCTATTTTTTCTTCAGTTTAATATCCAATCTTGAGAGAAGAAAATCTCTATATTTGGATTTTGAAGAAATCTTTCTAAAAAATCTGAATGCTGAAGAAATTTTAGAAATTATACTAAAGATTTTTCCCTCTATCGCTGGAAATGAACCTACCTATGTATTCCTCGATGAAATTCAAAACATAAAGGGATGGGAGTCTCTGATTAGAACTCTGTTAAATAGAGGATATAAAATATTCGTAACAGGTTCTTCTTCAAAACTTTTAAGTAAAGAAATTGCTACTCAATTAAGAGGAAGAACCCTAAGCTATCTACTTCTTCCCTTTTCTTTTATAGAATACTTAAGAGCAAAAAATGAGCGTATCGACCTGAATAAGCTCAGCAATGCAGGAAAGCTTATGTTATTACTTGAGGAGTACATCAGGTATGGGGGTTTTCCAGAGGTGGTTCTTAAAGAAGAAAAGGAGAGAATGCTAAAGGAATATCTCAATTTAGCGTTTTATAAAGATTTTATGGAAAGACATGAAATAAAAAGCATGTCCTTAGCATCCCTTCTCTTTAATCACATCATACAGAATTATTCAAATGAGTTTAGTGTAAGGTCAATAGCAAAGAGAATCAAAACACAAGGCGTTAAATACGATATTAATACATTCTACAGATATTTAGAATTTGTAGAAGACACCTTGTTCATTTTCTTTTTGAGGAGATTTTCTCTAAGAGTTCATCTAAGGGAGTCTTGGCCCAAAAAGGTTTATTTATGTGATACAGGGTTAACCAAAGTAATACAATTTTCTGATGATATTGGTAAGCTAATTGAAAACACTGTTTTTTTAGAATTGTTGAGAAGAACAAACGAAAATCCTTTAATGGAGATTTATTATTTCAAAACACGGGAAGGTCATGAAATTGATTTTCTGACCAAAGAAGGAAATAGAATTTCCAGATTGATCCAAGTAACCTATGCCAATGGTTTTGATGAAATTGACCCTAGAGAAATCAGAGCATTATTACATGCTAAGGAATTGTTTAAAAAGGATAAACCTGAATTGATGTGCATAACTTGGGATTATGAAGGTGAAAAAGAGATTTCTTGGTTTGGAAAAGAAGGAACAATTAAATTTATTCCTTTGTGGAAATGGTTGATTGAAGGATTTCGAATGCAAACATCCATTCCAGAATGAAAGTTAAATTTTTTATATATTAAACAAGAAATAAATCCATATTTTCGAGGTGAAAGAAAATGGAAGCAATAATCGTTAACTACAGAAGGGGCAGACACACACAGAGAACCAACCAGGCAATTATAGAAGTTGAAGGCGTAACGGATAGAGCTTCTGCCTCAAGGTTTATAGGAAAGAGATTGGTGTGGAGAACACCTTCCGGAAAGGAGATATACGGAAAAATCATAAAGCCTCACGGAAACAAAGGCAATCTCAGGGCAAGATTCTCAAGAGGCCTTCCGGGAATTGCACTAGGCACAAAAGTTGAAATTTTAGAGAGATAACTACTTTCCTCTTCCTTCATATTTTTCGAATATACAGAGAAACTTCAAATCACCCTCTTTTTGGGTATTGAAAACTTTATGAAAAACCCGGCTTTTGATAAGAACCACATCACCCTTTTTTACCGGAAATTTTTCCTGATCAAGCTGCATTTCACCGGAACCTTCAAGAAATATGTAAACCTCTTCCTGATCACCTTCATGGGCATGCCCCTTTGTGCATTTACCCGGATGCAATATTGTCATGGAGACCATGAGATGCTTGAGAACGTCAAGATCATGAACAGAATAAACCTCATTATCCCTTATGGGTTTTACTTTTTGAGGAAATTCCTCTAGCGAAATCTTCATTAAAACACCTTTTTAATTAAATCTAAAGAACTCAAATAAATTTTTAATTCAGATTCAGAATCCTTTTCATTTTGGAAGAATTTCTTGCGGAAAGTATTTCTCTGAAGATAGGAGAATCTGGAGTTACTCTTATTTCCAGATTTTCACTGTATGATTTGTAAAGTTCCTTCTCTAAATATTCTAACAAATGAAACATTCAGCCCACACTCCCTTTATAACAACCCCTACTAAAAAATTAACCATTGTTATTTAAATATTTTTCTCTCACATTTCCGAGTGAAAAAATTGGAAAAACTTAAAAAGTTTTCTTCGCCCAAAGATGAGACGGAAGCCCTGCTATATAGATCCGAAGAGAACACAGCAATTTCTTAATGGATAACGACAATCAATCCTTATGGAGCAGAAACTTCCATGCAGGGATGATTTTTATTCCGTCTTCTTCACCCTCCTTTTCCAAGTCGATTACAATGCATCTGCCGATCTTTTTGGAGAATTTTTTATCCGAAATGAATTTTCTCAGCTGCTTCAATTTTTTACCTTCAAGCTTTACCTCTATTGCTTCAATCTTTTCCTTTTCGATTATAAAATCGATCTCATATTTGTTTCGATAAAAATAATTTACCTCAGGAACGGCTGCTATTAAATTCTCGAGCATCTTTGGGAGCAGGATTTCGAAATAGGGATTCAGAGCAAAAATCAAATTCGGTGTTGTGAAATAAACCTTCTTCAGTTTTCTCATAGTTGCGAGCGGTGAGCTCCTATAATTGAAAACGATTTTTACCAGCAATCCGTATTCCAGGTATTCAAAATAGTTGGAGATGGTTCTTTCATCTTTTCCGAAATTTTTTCCTATTTCCTTGAAGTTAACAATCATTCCGGGATTTCTTCCAATTAGATATAAGATTTTTTTCAACAGCTCAACATCCCTGATCTCAAACTCCTGCGCTATGTCTTTGTAAATAATTCTTTCCACTATGGAATCTATAATATATTTCCTTGCGAAATCCTCGTTTTCCTCTCTTGCCAGTTCTGGAAAGCTCCCATACTTTAGATACTTGTAAAACATTGGCAGTATTTCCCCTTTCCACAGCTCCGGATTTTTCCTTATCTCCTGTGTATCGTATCCGTTAAGCTGAAGGAATTCCTCCAGATCTAAAGGATCGAGCGTGAAATCAATGATTCTTCCAGCCAGGCTTTCCTTTGCTTTCTTCCTGAGCCTTATGGAAGAAGAACCAGAGATAAAAAATTTTAGACTCGGATACAAGTCATAAAAAACCTTTAATTTTTCCTCCCAATTTTCAACCTTTTGAACTTCATCCAAAAAGATGTAAATTCTGTTTTTTGTTTTTTCGAATGATTTTTCCAAAACCAATTTTTGATAGATTTCCAAGATCTCTTTTATGTCGTAAACGATTTCATCAAAGGAGAAATAAAGAAGGTTTTTGGGTGTTATCCCTTTATCCAGGAGATTTTGAATGATCTGAAAGAGAATTGTGGTCTTGCCTGTTCTCCTCAAACCCTGAATCAGAATTATTTGCCTTCTATTTACATATTTCAGAACTTCGTAGTACAGTTTTCTTTTATACTGTTCGAGCCATTCCCCCCTAACCTTTCCTGTTTTCCACCATGGGTTGTATTTTTCCAGCTCTGCTACATCTATCATAATAATTTATTTGTAATGCTATTATTTATAAATTTTAATAACATTATAATGTTATTATTTTTACACAACACCCTCCACCTCTTTATGAAGCCTCTCGAAAAACTCCTCCATAAATCTGTGCCTGCCCTCAGCAAGTCTTTTACCCTCCGGAGTAAGCATCCTGTCCTTTACCTTTCTCAGCTTTACCATGTATTCCCTGTACGCGGTATCCTCCTCTGTGTAAGACTTTGTTTTTGATATATCAACATCCTTGTTATGAAGCTTTGCTCCAACCTCCCCTGCAAAAAGAAATGCCCTTCCTATCCCTACAGCACCTATGGAGTCAAGCTTGTCCGCATCAAAGAGAATCTTTGCTTCTTTGGATTTTGGAACTTTCTTCCCTCTGAATCTGTGTGACTCAATACAATGAACAACCTTTTCTATCGTTTCCTCATCTATACCATATTTTCTAAGAATCTTTCTCGCAAGAAATGCGCTTTTCTCCGCATGGCACACCTTTCCTCCGCTTCTTTTTTCGCATTCTCTCCCTATATCATGGAGAAGGGCAGCAAGAGCAAGGATTTTGAGGTCAGCGTTTTCCTTTTTGCCTATGCGCATGCAAAGCCTGTAGACTCTCTCAGTATGATCCCATCCATGGGATTTATTTCTTCCATCAAGAATTCTCTTGACTTCTTTCACAAGTCCCTCTGGAAGGTTGTGCATAAATTTTTATATAAGCCGATAATTTTAAAGTTACAGTGTTATTTTTCTCTCCTTTCCGTATTTTATTCTGCAAATATTGTGTGTTGCCTTTAAATCTTTCTCTATGGATTTAAATTTCTCTGGCAGAACAGCCTCAAGAACCTCAGCTTTTAGAGACAAGCCTTTATCCTTTTTTTCCTTCCATATAAGACTGTTCAGTTCTTCAAGCTCCTCTGTGGTGAAGGGTATTTCCTCTTTCAGGAGCTTAACATCTGCTTTGGGAAATCTTTGATTTTCTATGTATTTTCCATAAAGTTCTCTGTAAAGCTTGTGTGTTATAAAGCACGCTATAGGATGCAAAAGAAGAAGCAGGATTTCAAGCACTTTGTACAGCGTATATCTTGCACCGTTTTGCTCCTCCAAAGAGAATTTTCCATCATGATTGTACGCTCTGCTCTTGACAAGCTCTAAATAATGCGAAGCAAAGGTTTCCCATACAAAATGTTTTATTGCAGTAACAGGCCCATGAAAATCAAATTCATCATATCTCTTTATTGTGAATTCAATAAGCTTGTTTACCTCTTTGAGTATCCATTTATCAGTCATGGTTAGCCTTATGTTTTTTTCGGGTTTGGGAAAAAGTGATATAAACCTCGAGACATTCCAGAGTTTTGTAAGGAACTTGGACGCCCCTTCGATTCTTTCAAAGGAACATCTCAGGTCTGATTGGGTTATATTTCCTTCCAAAGCGCACCAGAGCCTGAATGGTTCTGCTCCAAATCTTTCTATAACCTCTTCAGGGTCTATTACGTTGCCTAAAGATTTGCTCATCTTTATTCCCTTCTCATCCAGAACATGGAAATGTATCCAGACGTTGCGGAATATAGGTTTTTTAACAAGCTGATAGCAACGAAGGAGTGTATAATAGAGCCATGTTCTCACTATTTCCTTTCCCTGTGGCCTTAAAGAGCATGGCATGTGCTTTTTAAAGAATTCATCGTTTCTCCCATAACCGAGGATGTAAAGAGGCGAAATAGATGAATCGAACCATGTATCGAAAACCCTTTCCTCTCCCTTAAACTCTTTACCCCCACATCTGGGGCATTCCTCTACAGGTGGCTTCTCCTTCCAGGGTCTGTAGTATTTTCCCTTTTTAGGGACGATAACCTCTCCACATGATTTGCAGTACCACAGAGGAATCTCCGTTGCATAATACCTCCTTCTCGATATGGCCCAGTCCATGGTTATGCTGTTCATCCAGTCGATAAGAAACTGCTTGGAACGCGGAGAAAAGAATTTTATCTTGTCTATTTCTCTCCTAAGATCTGTGAGAAAATCCTTCTGGTTCAGATAATATTCGGTCATGTATATGAACTCCAAGGGAGTCTTGCTCCTTTCGCACACAGGTGTCCTGTGATTTATTCTTTCCTTTTTCACTATCAATCCGTTTCTTTCCAAGGTCTCTATCATCTTTTTTCTCGCTTCATGAACTTTCAGACCCTTTAGGAAGCCCGCCTCCTCATTCATTCTCCCATCCCTGTTTATGGCAATTCTCTCTTTGAGCTTCATTTCCCTGAAGAACCTTATGTCAGTGTAATCTCCATAAGAACACATCATAACCAGACCTGTTCCTGCTTCAATCTTTGCATAAGGATGAGCCCTTATAGGAACCTCCCTGCCGTATATAGGCAGGACAGCATGCTTTCCTTCCAAATGCTTATATCTTTCATCCTCTGGATTGTATATGACCATGGCACAGGTGCATATTAGCTCAGGTCTTGTGGTGGCTATAACTATATCTTCTCCTGTTTCCTTTACCTTCCACTTCACATAAACAAAATCCGTAGGCATCTCTCTGTATTCAATCTCTGCATCTGCCAATGTTGTTTGGCAGTGCGGACAGTAGTTGCTGACTTTTTTTGCTTTATGTATAAGACCTGCGTTCCACAGATCTATGAAGGTTTCCTGTGTGAGTTTTCTGTACTCCTCTGAATCCGTATAGTACATATCTCCTATTTTATCCCCAGGTTCCCAGGAATTGTATGAATGTCCTAATTTATAGAAAATATCCAGTGATTTCACGCTCGATTTTTCCAGAATCTTTCTGCAGAGCTCGAGGAACCTTTCCCTCGGTGTCTCAGTCATGAGAACCCCGAATTCCTTTTCTGCCGCCACTTCTATAGGAAGACCGTTTCTGTCAAGGCCTAAGGGAAATAAAACATTGTAACCCTGCATTCTCTTGTATCTGGCAATCATATCCATTATCGTGTATGTTGTAGCATGCCCTATATGAACAGGAGCATTTACATATGGTGGTGGGGTATCAATGGAAAACACGTGTTTCTCAGAATCCTCTTTAAATCTAAAGATTCCGGATTCTTTCCAGTATTTTCTTATTTCCTCTTCAAAATCCTTACTCCATCTTTTTTCCTTTATCTTAGGCTCTTGAGAAGTCATGTGTATTTGTTTCTCTTATCAGAAATAAAAGTTTTTACAATTGCTCTTTCACTTGCCTTGCGGTTTTCGGTCCTATTATCCTTTCCAGACTTTCTAAGGGTATTTTCCTCAGGCTTTCCAAACTCTTCAGACCCGAATTATACAGGAGTCTTGCCTTCACCCTTCCTATACCCCTAAGCCTTACCAGAGGTAGCAATTCCTCTCTAACACCATACTTCACCCTTAGCCTGACCTTTCTTATCCTTTTCAGAATTTTCATATACCCGAGAAGGAGACCTAACTCCTGCGAGGAATAGAGAAGCCAGTCAGCATTATCCAGCCTAACCCTCAGCTCTCCAGGAGTCACATGGAATTTTTCCAGTATCTCATCCTCTCCTGCTTCCTCACACCATTCCATGAAAAGCATGGCTGTTTTGATAGAAGAAATATACTCATCATATTCTATATCCCAGGGCTCAGGCGGTTTTTCAAGAAAATCCTCTTTTGATAGGATTTCATTAATGGTTTTCATATCCGATTTTCTTACAGGAAGAAGAGGCATCATTTCCAGTGTATGAGAAATCATCTGCAGAATTCCGAAATCCGTGACGCCTTTATCATTTGCAACTTTAAGCATGTCTATAATATGCTTTGCAGTAACGGGGTCTATGTAAAGCTCCGATACCCTTTTCCCTATTTTTGTGGGTCTCAATTCTTCATTTCTGCTCAGAGAAGATGCAGGACGAAATGGACCTTCCGAAGCCCGAGTCCATAACCTTTGAATAAAACCGTATCCTTCAAGCAGGTTTATGATTCTTTCAAGGTTTGCATGAAGTATCGCTTTATCATGATATTGATATGCGTAAAAGGTTTTTGAGAAAAATTCAAGCAAGGCCTCTCTTGTAGGTGTTACACCCGAAGCTATCAGAGCGAGAACGTGAGTTCTTAAAACAGGTTCCACACCAAGTTTGGAAAACACCTTTTCAGGTTTACCATTTATATAGGTATTCCAGAGAAATTCAGCTTCAGCCTGAGATTTTGCGATAAGCACAGCTTCACCTTCTTTATCATATTTCGGCCTTCCAGCCCTCCCCATCATCTGATGTATCTCCATAACCGGTATGTAATCCATTCCCCTTCCCGCTTCGAATCTCTTTGTATCCCTTATTATAACCCTCCATGCCGGAAGGTTTATGCCTGCGGCAAGCGTAGGGGTTGCAGCTATAACCTTTATCAATCCTGATTTGAATGCTTTCTCTACCTCACTTCTCTGAATATTTGTGAGACCCGCATGGTGAAAGGCGGTTCCCGAAGTTATGCATTTAGCCAGTCTCTCGCACTGTGCTGTGGTGTGCTCTAATGCATTAAGAATCCCTTCCGCAATTTTGGAAAGCGCTTTTCTCTCTTCCGTATTAAGCCTTTTACTCACAACCCTTCCTAGTTTTTCTGCCGCGGATTCCGCACCTCTCCGCGTGGAAATAAAAACAAGAACCTGCTTGTTTTTTTCCAACGCTTGCACAACCATGCTTTCTAAAGGCAAATCTCCAGAAAGCTCAATCTCTCTTTTCGGCAGGAAATAAATCTTCCGGTCAAAATACACACCTGCATAAAGCTTCACAGGCCTGTAATCGGAGTTTACAGCAACAGCATCAAGCCATTCAGAAAGCTCTTTGTAATTGCTTATGGTTGCAGAAAGCCCGAGTATTCTCGGATTAATGGTTTGCCTTAACCTTGTAAGAACTATTTCCAATGTAGGTCCTCTGTCCGGAGAATTGAGAAGATGGATTTCATCCGCAATCACAAGACCCACGGAATCTATCCAGCTTACACCGTGTCTAAGAAGAGAATCAAATTTTTCGCTCGTAACAATTATGATATCATATTTCGCAAGCCAGGGATCGGAAGAATCAAAATCTCCTATACTTATTGCTGTTTTTATGCCCAAGGATGAATATTTTTCCTTGAATTCCTCGTATTTTTCCGTGGCCAGTGCTCTCAGGGGAACAATATACACAACCTTTTTTCCTTTCTTAACGGTTTCGAGAGCTGCCATTTCGGCTATCAGTGTCTTTCCTGAAGCAGTTGGTGCGGATATCACCATGTTTTTATCCGTAAACAAACCCTTTTCAACAGCCTTGCTCTGAACGGGGTTGAGCTCCTCAAAACCAGAGGCTTTCAAAACTTCATGCATAACTTCGAAACTCATATTAGGGATTTAAATGCAATCAAAAAATAAATTTATAAAACCAATCGCTCAAATTAAGAAAATATTTTCATTTAAAGGAGGGTAATAAAATGCCAAGACCTGCCTTGAGGTCCAGAAGCCTGAGAAAGATAAAGGTGAGACTCCCTGGAGGAGGGACAGCAATCCATTATGAAAAGAAAAAACCTTCCAAGCCCCGATGCGGAGTCTGCGGTAAACCGCTTTCCGGTGTTCCGAGAGAACCTCCAAGCAAAATGAAAACCCTCCCAAAAACGAAGAAAAGGCCGGAGAGACCCTATGGTGGTAACCTCTGCTCTGCCTGTATGAGAGAAAAATTCAAGGAAAAGCTCATGAGGTGAAGGAAATGTTAGAAGTGGGAAGAATATGCATGAAAATTGCTGGAAGAGAAGCAGGAAATTATTGTGTTATTGTGAAAAAGATCGATGATAATTTTGTGATGATCACCGGCCCGAAAAGCGTGACGGGAGTAAAAAGAAGAAGGTGCAATATAAACCACCTGGAGCCTTTGCTTGAAAAAGTAAGCATTAAGGAAAACGCTTCTGATGAGGAAGTAATAGAAGCCTACAAAAAAGCCAAAATTTTCGAAAAACTGAAACTACCCGAACCTATCGAGAAAAAAGCAAAAACAAAAACCGAGAAAAAAACAAAGACTGAGAAAAAACCAACCAAGAAAAAAGCAAAATCACAGTGACCTGCTTGTCATTATATTTTCTACACTGCCTATACCCTTTATGCTGTTGATTTTCTCTTCAAGCTCCTCTAAAGCTCCCGGAGCATCCTGTATTATTTTGGTGAATTTTATAGCTTTGAGTCCGAAAGCCAGAGGCTCTTCCTCCAGCCTGTCAGGCTTAAGCTCTTCTAAGGAATTTTTCACAGATTCGAATGCTTCAGGGGATTCCGGCATTATCCTGTAAACACATATTACCTCTCCCATTCTCTCTACCTCCTTACAAACCATGCCCCGAATTTTTTAAAGCAGGAATTCTCTTCGGTTCTGTTCCAGTACTGCTCATATTCTTTCCTGCTCATCTGAGCAAGTGTTTTATTGTATCCTTCTGGAATATAAATAAGAAACAGTTCGGACCAGGCATATTCGCTCAGGGTTCCGAGCGGTTTGTGAGAAAGGCTACCTCTCACCTCATGGTCAAATACTACTGGCTCTGAACCGGGTTCAATATATGCAAGGAACTCCCTGAAGCAGCATGTTCTCTCCCTTCCTTCCACGAGTTTGAGAATCCCTTCCAAACCCAGTGTCTCAAGAGCAAAATTGGTGAAGGGACCCGGAAAATTTTTGTATGAATCCAGATAGAACCCCGCATCGAGTGTTATGAGAGGTTCTTTTACAATTTTGCTGGCATATATTGCCTTATGTTTTGCTATTTCTTCCAGATCAAAACTCCTAGGTTCAGGGATATCTACAGGCCTCCACATCACCTCAATTCCGTAATCCCTCAACTGATTTCTTGCACTCCAGAATTTGCCTTTATTGGTTGTGACAAATATTATTTTCTTCATGGTCCAACAAAACCGCACTCAGGACATTTATATGTATTTTCAAGTCTCCTGCATTTATCACATCTTATTATTTTTACCTTTCCGCATTTTGGGCACGGAAATTCAACCCATACCCTCTCTGCTTCGATTCTTATCCCGCAGTTCGTACACTTCATAAGCATCATTATTGGCAGTGGGTTTTATAAATGTTGTTGATTTCAAAACAAAATATATAAAACCTTCCTGACATCAAATAAAAGCATATTTTAAATAAATCTAACCCATTGATTCATGTTTTGGGAGGTGAAAAAACCATGGGCAAATCCCAAGGAGTGTATACAAGCTCTGAGGAAATAGCCCCTATAATGAAGAATCTCCGTATAGATGAGTATTTTGGTTGGGTTAAGAAAATCGAAAAGCAAATATCTGGAAAATATCTGGATAACGGAGAAAATATCGAATACAGGAACATATTTACACTTGAAGAGAGAGGAAAATACTATATCATGGAAATAAAAAGGGTGGCTCTGAACGGTGACTTCGAGAAGCCAATAGACCTTATAGGCCCGATTAAAAAGAAAATGTATCCTAAAATCTATTAGCGGTTTAATCATGAACTTCAAAAAAATAGAAGAAAAGTGGCAGAAGAGATGGGAAGAGGCAAAGATTTTTGAAGCAGAGCCTTCGGAAAAGAAGAAATTCTACATAACCGTTGCTTATCCCTATCCTTCTGGAGGCATGCACGTGGGACACCTGAGAACTTACACGGTTCCTGATGTGATAGCAAGATTCAAAAGAATGCAGGGATATAATGTACTTTTTCCAATGGCATGGCACGTAACCGGCACGCCTATAATCGGAGCGCTGAAAAGACTAAAGGCACGGGAAAAGAAACAGTTATATGTTCTTAAAGAAGTCTATCACATGACCGATTCTGAACTTGAAAGCATAGAAAAGCCTATGGATTTTGCAAGATATTTTATAGACAATCATTATAAAATAGGAATGCGTTCTCTTGGTCTCTCCATAGACTGGAGGAGGGAGTTCACCACAAATGATGAACATTACAGCAAGTTCATAGAATGGCAGTATCTCACGCTGAAGAAAATGGGCCTTATAAAGAAAGGGTTACATCCTGTGAAGTGGTGTCTGAACGATAAAAACCCTGTCACAACCCATGATTTGCTTGAAGGTGAAGATGCGGATATAAATGAATTCATTCTTGTGAAGTTCCAGCTTGATGAAAATGTATACATTCCCACGGCAACCTTAAGGCCGGAAACGGTTTACGGTGTCACAAACCTCTGGATAAATCCAAACAGCACGCTTGTAGAAGCCGAAGTTGACAGAGAGAAATGGATTGTTTCAGAGGAATGTGCTGAAAAGCTTTCCCACCAGAACAGAAAGGTTGAAATCAAAAAAAGATTCCCTGCCTCTGAATTGATAGGCAAGAAAGCAAGAAACCCGGTTCTCCAGAATTCTGTGCTTATTCTTCCTGCAGAATTTGTAAATCCGGACAATGCTACAGGCATGGTCATGAGCGTTCCTTCTCACGCACCGTTCGATTACATCGCGCTGAAGGACCTGAGGAAAAATCAAGAAGAAATAAAAAAATGGAAGCTTCCTGAAAATGAGATAGAGGCAATAAAACCCATACATATTATTGACACACAGGGCCTGCCTGAAAATCCTGCGATTGCTCTTGTCGAGGATGCAGGGATTAAAAACCAGAGGGATAGAGAAAAAATAGAAGAACTGACAAAGGAAGTGTACAAAAAGGAGTTTCACCAAGGAGTGCTTAACAGTAAATGCGGTGAATATGCTGGAATGAAAGTTTCTCAGGCAAAAAAGATTCTCGTGAGAGATTTTACCGAAAGAGGCATATTCGATGAAATGCTCGATTTTTCAGAAAGAGTAAGATGCAGGTGTGGAGGAAAGGTTGTTGTTGCAAAGAAAAGCTCCTGGTTTCTGAGATACGGAGATGAGGGGTGGAAAGATAAGGTTATGTCCCTGCTGAAATCTGTAAGAATAATCCCCCCTTACATGAAAAATGAGTATAAATCTGCAATAGAATGGCTCGAAGACTGGCCCTGCATAAGAAACTTCGGCTTAGGCACAAGGCTTCCCTGGGATAAAGATTTCATAATAGAACCTCTTTCCGATTCCACAATCTACATGGCATATTATACAGTCTCGCACATTCTGAAAAACTTCAAACCTGAACAGATTCTGCCTGAAGTTTTTGATTATGTGTTCCTTGGAAAGGGTGATGTAGAGCAGATAAGCAAGCACACAGGCATAGCTGAGGATGAGCTGAAGAAAATGAAGAAAATGTTCGATTACTGGTACCCTCTTGACTGGAGATGTTCAGCACATGAACTCGTGCAGAACCACCTGACCTTTTTCCTTTTCCATCACACAGCAATATTTCCCAAAGAAAAACACCCGAAGGGAATAGCAACTTGGGGTATAGGCCTGCTTGAAGGGGGAAAGATGTCATCATCTAAAGGAAACGTTGTCCTTGCAAAAGACGCGATAGAAAAGCACGGTGCAGATACCGTAAGGTTTTTCTTAATGAGCTCCGTAGAACCCTGGCAGGACTTTGACTGGAGGGAAAAGGAGGTCGAAAATTACAGAAGAAAACTTGTCAATTTCTATGAAAAGGTGATTTCGGTTATACAGACCTCCGGGGAATACGAGGAAAGATTTGCTGATCTGTGGCTGATGTCAAAAATGAACAGAACAATAAAGGAAACCACAGAGGCTCTGGAGAACTTCCAGACAAGAAAGGCCGCTCTTTCATGCTTCTTTGAAATGGAGGAAGCACTTAAATGGTATTTAAGAAGGGTCGAGAAACCGAACAAAAACCATGCTCTGGAATTTATCGAAACTTGGCTAAAACTCATGACACCCTACACACCTCATATATGCGAGGAGCTGTGGCAAACCCTCGGCAAAAAAGAATTTATATCCCTTTCAGAATGGCCTCAGGCAAAAGAAGAACTGATAGATGACAGAATCGAAAAAATGGAAGAACTTGTAATGCAGACACTAAAGGATATTTACGAAATAATAAAAATAGTGGGAAAGAAACCCAAGGAAATAAGAATTTACACATCACCTGAATGGAAACATGTTGTTTATTCCGAGATTATCAAAATGGAGGGAAAAACACCAAAGGAAATAATTCCACATATAATGAAAAGTCCTATAGGCAAACAATATGGAAAGGATGCTCTGAAATTTGCGCAAAGGCTTATAAGCAATCTCGCAGGTCTGGGAGAGATTCTAACCGCAGAGGAGGAATATTCAATCCTGAAGGATGCAGAAGAATTCTTTGCAAGGGAGTTTCAATGTGATGTGAAAGTCATGAGGGCTGTTGAAAGCGAATCCGAAAAGGCTTCAAGAGCAGAACCCGGAAAACCGGGAATAGAAATAATAAGTGAGTGACAATGATCTATTTCACTCTGGGCCTTATCGATATTCTTGCAGGTGTGATTAGTACAGCTCACTGGTTGCCAATCTATCATGGAAGTAATTTTATTTTAATGTTTTGTGTAGTTATGTTTGCAAAAGGGGTATGGTCAAGGATTTTTGAAGGAAATCTTCATTTCATTCTCGATATATTAACAGGTATCGTGCTCCTGCTTCTGTTTTTGGGCATAAGCTTTTATCTTTTTTCTATACTGGGTATTATCATGATAGTAAAGGGCGGATATACCTGCATAAGCGAATTTACAGGCGGTTGAAATGATAATGCTTATCCTGCTTGGTATGCTGGATATTCTGGGAGGAGGTATGTTGATTCTACAGAATACTTTCCTGCATAATAACTTTGCATACCTTATGGGAATTATTCTGCTGGCGAAAGGTGTAATTTCATATGTTTCCGCTGCAGTAAAGGGGTTTTATCTCGATTTCATGGGTGTTCTTGATGCTGTGTGCGGTCTGCTCCTGATTCTGCTCTTTTCTGGTATTAAATTCTCATTTTCCCCTTATATCGGTATTTTTCTCCTGCTCAAAGGAATGTACAGTTCAGCCATAGGTCTGGTGAAGATATGAAAGAAGCGATAATGAAAAGGTTCAGAGATGTGATTGCAGAGGCGAAAGAAATCTCTACCGAAAAAATAGGGATAAAAGGATGGATCAGAATGAAATGCATGTATGGCTGTTCTTTTTATGGCAAGTCGCGTTCATGTCCGCCTTATACCCCAGAAATTGGAACATGCAAGAAAATCATTTCAGAATATAACAGAGCTCTGATTCTTAAATTTCGTACAAATGAAAGAAAAACCCTGGAAAAACTCATGCTGGATATCGAAAGGTTTCTGTTTCTCTCCGGGTATTATAAAGCTTTTGCGTTTTTTGTAAGCCCCTGCAGTGCCTGCAGTGTATGCACTCCAGAAAAATGCAAACAGCCTGAAAGAGCAAGACCAACCGCAGAGGCCTTTGGCATAGACCTGATTGCAACAGCAAAAAAATCCGGGATGAAAATGGATGTCTTTAATAGTTCTAAAAATTTTTTGCCTATCGGCATTGTTTTGGTAGAATAAAAACATTTAAATAACCTATGTTCAATAATCTTTACACAATTTCAACTCTATGATATAAAAGGAGGGGATGAGAATGGCAGGATATGTGAAATTTGAGGTTCCGAAAGAACTTGCAGATAAGGTTCTGGAAGCCGTAACAATTGCAAGGGCTTCTGGAAAGCTGAAAAAGGGTGTGAATGAAACCACAAAAGCTGTGGAAAGAGGAATAGCAAAACTCGTGATTATGGCACAGGATGTTCAACCTGAAGAGATACTGATGCACCTTCCACTCATATGCGATGAAAAGAAAGTTCCATATGTATACGTTCCTTCCAAGCAGGAGCTCGGAAAAGCAGCGGGAATAGATGTTGCGGCCTCATCCGTTGCTGTGATAGAAGAGGGAGATGCAAAAAAGCTCATAGAGGATATAGCCGAAAAGGTGAAAAGCCTGAAAAAGGAGTGAAGGTGACTGATTTATGACCGTACCCGCAGAGGTTATCCACATTATGGGAAGGCTGGGTGTGAAGGGTGTAAGCAGGGTTAGATGCAGGGTGTTAGAAGGAGAGGATAAAGGAAAAATACTTACAAGAAACGTTGTAGGTCCTGTAAAAATAGGAGATATCATTCTTCTCAAGGAAACAGCCATGGACAGTGTGGAAAAACTCCAGGGTAGATAAGTATGAAGTGTTCATTTTGCGGAGAGAAAATACCTTTGGGAAGGGGAAAGATGTTTGTTAAGAATGATGGAAGAATATTTACTTTTTGCAATTCCAAATGTGAAAGAAACTGGAAAATGGGAAGAGAAGGCAAGTATGTGAAATGGACAAGGATTTCAAGAAAGAGGAGAAAACCCGAGAAATAATTCATAACGTTTCCAAAAACTCCTTTTCGAAAAACTGCAGTTTTCCCGGAAGGATAAGAACTGCCGGTGGAGGTAGAGATTCACCCAGGAGCCTGTTTATTCTGGCATAAAGAATTTTTTCATTTTCAGAGCCAAGTCGAGAAGCAACTATTATTTTTCTTTCAGGAGAAAAAAGATTTTTACCTTTCTCTTTATCTATATCCATCAAAATCTTCAAAGCCTCACACACATCCATATCTATATCCAAAAGTAAAAGAGTGTGAAGACCTTGCGAAAAATTCTTTGCAATTTCCTCATAGTAAGATACGGGATGATAATTTTCCTGCGGTTTTGCAACCGTCACGGTTCTGCCGAAATTGTATATGCTTAACCCGCAGACAGAAACAGCAGTGAATATTGAAGAGGAATGAATAATTTTTGTTCTTATTCCAGAAACCCTTGCCTCCATGATAATGTGATGGTGTGTTGTTGCAGCAAGAGGGTCTCCGGGAACAAGAATTGCAACATCTCTAACCTTTGCCTCCTGGAGTATTCTTCCAACATTTTCCTCAAGATCGCTTCTTTTCAAAAGCAGAATATCCTTTCCGATCATTTGTGAAAGCCTTTCCAAAGACCCTCCCCATTTTGCCGTGTAAAGCTCCGCATACACCTTGTCTGCTTTTTTGCATACCTCAATACCGCGGATAGAAACATCCTTTTCATCCCAAATACCCAAACCGATTAGATAAAGCATAATAAAATTTAGAAAGTTTAATATATAGAATTTGTTTTAAATAATTAAATCCGGAGGGGCTGAAGAAATGAGAATAACTGCATTTTTAATAGGAGTGTGCATAATAGTTTTTACGGTTCAAGTGATATCCGAGATTATGTTCTGCCAGAATTCTGGGAATATATGCATAGAGGGTATTGATCCATTTACATACACATTTTCTCTTATACCCATTAATGCGCTTCATGGTGCGTGGTGGCAGTTTATAACATATATGTTCCTTCATGGCGGCATTGGACATTTAATGTTCAATATGTTTGTTCTCTTTCTTTTCGGAAGTGTTGTGGAGCATGCTCTGGGCAAGAAAAGATTTCTGCTTCTCTATATAATTTCAGGTATAGGTGCTGCATTTTTGCATATAGTTCTCTCCGGAGTTTCATATACAATCATGCTCGGTGCTTCTGGTGCGATATTCGGTATACTTGCCGCTTACGGTTTCATGTTCCCAAGAAACAAGATTATAGTTTTTCCCATACCTTTCCCGCTACCAGCTTGGATTGCTGTGGTCGGTATAGCCATTCTTGAATTTCTGATAGGTGTCTACGGATTGGAATCAGGAGTTGCAAACTTCGGTCATCTCGGCGGAATACTTACTGGAGCGGTTCTTGTTTATTACTGGAAACATAAGAAACCGAAAAGCATTTGGGAAAGAAGAAGATATGAATTTTTCTGGGAATGATACGGCTAATTTGTCTCGAAAAACTGTCTGAAAGCATTTGCAACATAATCACTGAAACATTTGTTGAAACTGTTGCTTTAAAAGATTTTAAATTGAGTAAAGCAAACTCTTCAAAACAAAATCTACAGTATTTTTAATGCTCTTACGAATACGTTTGTGATGATGTGAAGAAAGGGAAAAGAAGGGTTGTTTTAAGGAGTCCGAAACAACATTTATACTTATGCTTCTTGGAATTTTTTTATACAAGATTCCTGTTTCCATATCAATTACCTCTGTGTTTTTGAATTTACTTCCTACCTTGTATGCCTCGAGTACAGAATTTAGTGTAAGTCCTTTGACTTTCCGTATGTATTCAGGAAATATCCGCTTTTCGCAAAAATATGAGTCTTTTTTCATACCTTTCCAAAAAGAAGACTTTATGAATGTGACATCTCCTATTTCCAGATAAGGAGAAATTGCACAGCAAAATCCCAAATGAATTACCTTAACTTTAAACCATGAAAGAGATTCAAAGACATCTTCACATGCCCTTCCCGGAGCTATTTTTATTATTCCGATGTTTTTCCTTATTTTTTCCGAAAGAAACCACGATCTCTTATTTTCCCTTTTCTTTTTCGTAATTGTCTCGAAAAAAAGAGAAAGAGGTGTTGTGATAATTATTTCTGGTATTTTTTTCCATCCAAAGAAGATATGTGCTATTTTTTCTTTTGGTATTTGCATCTTCTCCTGTCCCCGAAGCAATCAATTTGATGATATTCTTTTTTAAATGCACATCTTTTCTGCTCCCCTCTTGCGTTATACCACATCCTGAAATATTCACACAATTCAAAATCTATATTCTCTTCAGTTTGAAAAAGATATTGACTATAGAGAAAAGGATTTTCAGATTGCAGGGCAAGTTCTCCTATTTCAGACTTCGAGAGATTGTAAGAAGTTATAAATCTTTCCAGTTCTTTGTAAAGAATTTCTTTTCTTTTTTCTACATCTCCTGCAGATTTGAGAAGTTTCATGAAATTTTCATCTCTTCTTTTATATTTGAAAAAATCGTCAACTATAGTTCTTACCATGATGAGAATTTGACTGAAAATTTTTAAAATTTTGGTACATTTTTTGGATATGAGAACAGACCCCTATGAAAAGTTTGTAAGCAAATGCAAATGCCCTTCCCCCTGTCTTTTTACAGAAATAGACGGAATAAGAGTGACATGGGAAATTAACGGAGTCTGCAACCTGAAATGTGCGCATTGTTGCCTAAATGCAAAAAATATGTGTACAATTTCTCCGAATTTAGATAGATACAAAAAAATAATAGATCAACTTGTTGAAGACAATGTAAAGGCTGTCTATGTTTCTGGAGGAGAACCCCTTCTCTGGGATTATATTTTTGAATTCATAAACTATGCAAAGCAACAAGGAATAGAATTGATAAGTCTTGCTACAAATGCAACGCTTTTAACGAGGAAAAATGTAGAAAGACTGGAAAAGGCAGAAGCAGATAAAATACTCATAAGCCTTGACCATCATATACCAGAATTACATGATAAACTTCGAGGTGTTAAAGGGACCTTTGATGCCGCCATTAAAGGTATAGAAAATGTAAAAAAATATTCGAATATTTTTATCCGAATCGGAACTGTGATCTGGAAAGAGAACTACAAAGTTCTGGAGAATTTTGTCAAATTTTTGATTGAGAAAGGTGCGGATGAAGTGATATTCAGCTGGCTTATGAAAACAGGAAGAGCCGTAAATCATCCAGAAATTTTTGTAGATAGAAAATATTACTTTTCTATTGCAGAAGAACTTGAGAGATTAAAAAGAAAATACTCCAAAGAAATAAAAATACATTTTCATAGATTTCAGAAACTGACGAAAAAATCCAAAAATTGTATGGGAGGTGAAAAGTTCTATTATATAAATCATCGCGGACAGCTTGGACCTTGTTCATGGATTTCAAAATTATTTCCAGAAAAATATCTTACAAAGGCATCCTTGTTGAAAACTTCTCTTTTATCTCTCAAAGAGACATCGGAATTCAAAAAATTTTTTAAAGATAATAGAGAACGGTATTCCAAATTCGGTCCTGGATGTCCGGCAGTATGTACAATAGAAAATGGAAATTTCTTTTCTAAAGATCCACTTGATGATAGAAATGAAGAAATGTAAAATACTTGTGAGTTGGAAGGTAGGAGAAGAATTTAAGAGAATTCTTCTTAACGAGCTCAAAAACTGTGAAATAGAGTTCGCAAGAAGTTTGAATGAAAGAGACCTCTGTAAGGCAATTAAAGATAAACATATTCTTATTGCAGGTATATGTACGGAAAGGATGATAAAAAATGCGGAGAAATTAGAATTGATTCATTCAATGATAAAAAGCGTAAACAGGATAAATCTGAACCTTGCAAAGGAGAGAGGTATAAAAGTCACGAATACAGTAGGATACTGTGGCGATTCTGTTGCAGAATTTATAATAGGAATTATGATTATGCTTTCAAGAGATCTTTCTTTCTTTTTGAACAGAAAAATCAATAAACAAAAATGGTCCCTTAATTTCAAGGGATTTGAACTCAAAGGAAAAACTTTGGGAATAATAGGCCTCGGTGAAATAGGTTGTGCATTAGCAAAAAGAGCCAAATGCATGGGAATGAAGATTTATGGGATAGATATTGTTCCCTCTCTAAGATTAAAGTTGGATTTTGTTGGTGGAAAAGAAAGTTTGAATTACGTGCTAAAGAATTCAGATTTTATCTCCATAAATCTTCACCGGACTCCAGAAACAATAAACTTCATGACTTTGAAACATTTCAAGATTATGAAAAAAACAGCATTTTACATTGACACAAGCAGAGGCGGTATTACCAATTTTGAAGATCTTTATAAGGCACTTAAAAGGGGGTATATAAAAGGTGCTTTTTTGGACGTTTTTCCAAAAGAACCACCAGATTATTCACATCCTGTATTTAAACTTAAAAATTTCTATTTCAGTCCGCATATAGCTGGAGTAACAAAAGAAGCAGAAATAAAAAGTGCAGAGTATACTGCTGGAATAATAAAAAGATTCCTACAAAGAAAAAGAATTAATTCAATAATTTAATTTTCCATTTTTCATTTGCCTTTTCCACCTCAATTACACAGCCCGGCTTGAAATACATTTTTTCAATCTCGTCCAGCAATTTATGAGTCAGATGTTTTATAATAATTTTTATTATGGTTGCATGAGTTACGAGAACAACGGGTCTTCCATCTTTTATAAGTTTTGAAAGAAGAGGAAGAAGTCTGTTTAATGCATCGGAATAACTCTCTCCTTCGGGAATTCTGAAATTCCATTTATCCTTTTCTCTTCTTTCAAAAATTTCCGGATATTTCTTCCTTGCTTCCTCTCTGCTCAACCCTTCAAATATACCGAAATTAACCTCTTTCAATGCATCATTCTCTATTACATCTCTCTGAGTAATTTCGGAGATAAAGTCGGCTGTTTTCCTCGCGCGGGATAAAGGGCTGGTAATTATTTTTTCAAATTCCAGATTTTTCATAAGGTTTGCAACACTTCTTGCTTCTTTTTCTCCTTTTTCAGAGAGTGGAATATCAGTAAAGCTCAGATATCCGTGCTTGTTCCATGAAGTTGAGCAGTGGCGAACAAGATAAAATTTCATAGTTTCACTTAAATCATTATTATTAAATATTTTTTTTGTCAGGGAAAATAATAATGAAAGAAAAAATAGTTCTTATAGGGAAGCCTCTTTTCGATTTTTATGGACACGATTACGAATTTCTACCTCCTGAAAGCGAGCTTGATGCATACACCGTTGAAAGATATTTAGAGAAGCTTAAAAATAAAAGTGAATTTTCAGAGCCTGGTGGATGCACGCTTAACATTGCCAAACACTTGGTAAAACCCAAAAAAGAAGTCTACCTTATAGGAAGTATAGGAAATGATGAAATTGGAGAAGAATATAAGAAACACGCAGAAGAAAAAGGTATAAAATTATACTTGAAACACGCAGAAGAAACAACGGGTATAACCGTTAATTCAATGAAAGGAAAATGCTGGTATTATTATGGAGCCTCTAATTTCTTGGATGAAACAATAGAAGAATATTGGAATGATATAATAGAAAGTGATATGATAATAGTTGATGCTTATTCATTTACCTCTCCTCACAACTTGCTCTTAGAAATATTCGAGAAGCATCCCGGAGAAAAATATCTCATTCTTTCTGGTTGCAAAAAAGATGAGTTTATTAAAAAATATATTTCTCCATTTAATTTTCTCAAAAATAAAAAAATTAAGTTTGAAATAATTTTTGGTAATCATGAAGAATGGAGATCTCTTTCAGAGGACCTAATACCAGAAAGCAATATTAAAGTAATCACATATCCATGGGGTTGTGAAATCATTGAAAAACACGGAAAGAAAAAAATACAGATAGTTCATGAAACAATATCCGTGGAAAATATATACACCATAAGCGCAGGAGATGTATTTTCTGGAACGTTCATTTCACTTTATGTTGAAAAATATCCAATAGAAGAATGTGCAAGAGAGGCTTGTAAAAACTCTTTTAATAAAATTAAGAGTAATATAAGAAAATTCTGGAGAAAAAAATATCTGAAATGAAAATTCCAGAAATTTTATTTTAATTTTGTTTTTAAATTTTTTATATGTCTACTATAAACATTCGTGTAAAGCCAAATTCCGATATTTTTCGCATATATACAAAAAATGAAAAGATCATCATAGAACTCACAAGTCCTCCAGAACAAAATAAAGCGAATGCAGAATTAATCAAGCATTTGAAAAAAATTTTTGAAAAAAATGTGAAAATACTAAGAGGTTTCAAGAGTAAAGATAAAGTTATACTGATAGAGGGCTTATCCGATGAAGAAGTCAAACTTAAGCTCAAGAGAATTCAAGATAAAGCTTGCCGTTTCTGAATTTCTTGGATGAAACCCTGAATCCCCTGGGCTTGGAAAGAATTTTGAAATAAGCCTTATCCCCTGCTATTGCTTTAACTTCCACAGAGTTTTCAAGCTCCCTTACCTCTATATTTTCTTCATTTTTTATATCCGGAATTTCTATTTCCACCACTACCTTTGAATCCGTTCTCTTTATAGTTGTTTTAGGCTCTTCCGTCACCTTCGGCTCCTTTATTTTTTCTTTAAGACCCTTAAGAGAAGGCTTGGGTATCTCTATTTTCCTCCTTTTCCTGAAGGATATATCTATCCCCAATTTATCATGAATCTCCCTTGCTATTTCCTCCTTATCCACATCACCGAAGGTTTTAATAGAAATTTCTGGTTTCCTTCCACCAATCTGAGTTATCCTTATGGAAAAACCAGACCTTTTAGGTTTGACATCCTTAAAAAACTGGGATATGTCCAAAGCCTCAAAGTTTCTGTCAAAAAGCTTATCCATTTCTTTGAATTCTCTGTTTATTCTTTCAAACACATCCTCAAAGAAACTTCTCCTTGCGAGACTCCCTCCGCATCTCGGACAATAGTCCCAATCACTTTCCACATGCATTCCACAGTATGGACATCTCATATTTCAAACACCACAGTGAGAAAGTTATAAATTAATTGTAAGTGATGCTTTAAATATATGGTCTCTCCTGCAGGACTGTGCATAATATGTAAGGGTTCCAGAAACCTGTGTGGAAAGGGCTTTTGTCCTTATCTAACAAGAACAATTATAAAACCCAAAATAGAGAAAATTATCGATAAGGAGTTTTTCGGCCCTTCTGTTTCGGTTTTTGTAGGAAGGTCTGGTTATCCCAATATCTGGATAGGACCCATGACCATGCTTGAGGAAAAGCCAGAAATTGATAACCCCAAAACTTGGTTCGGAATGGATTATGAAAAGATAATAGAGCTTCGTTCCCTGCTTCTCAGATCTAAACACAAACAAAACATTCGTTCAAGTTCAAAATTTGTTCAAGAGACTCAAGAACTTGCTCTCGCTAGCAAGCCAACCGATATTGAGGCTATTTTCTTCCGAAAACCTGTATACAGGATTTCCTTTTCTGAGGTTCTGCAGCCCATGGGTCCCACAGCTGTTCTGGAAAAAATGCGTATTACCGAAAATCCAAGAATACCAGCACATATTGAAAGAATAGTTTCAGATGAGCTGAAAGCACAGGAAGCCGGATTTCTCTTATATAAACACGGTCATGATGTCTATAAAATTTCCACCATACTTTCCTCAGGTGTGCTCGGAAGGGATGAAAAGAAACTCGTACCCACACGGTGGAGCATAACCGCAGTGGATAATATAATCTTTCTAAATCTTATTCAAGAGATCAAGGAATTTCCCTCCATCAGCGAGTATATGGTTTATTCGAGCGAATTTCTGGACAACAGATTTGAGATCTTGCTCATACCAGGAAACTGGGAATATGAAAACTTCGAGGCTTGGGCCCCAGGATCCTTTTGGGCTTTCAGTTTGAAAAAACCAGAAATACTCGAGGAGTACGAACCCTTTCAGGGGAGAAAGGATTATGCAGAAACCCAAGGTGGTGGTTATTATGCAGCAAGGCTTGCAGTTGCAGAAGGTCTTTACAGAATGAAAAAACAGGCAAGGGTTGTTGTTTTCAGAGAGGTATACGAAGGCTATGTTATTCCTTTAGGGGTTTGGCAAGTAAGAGAAAATGTGAGAAATGCTTTCAGAAATAAACCTGCAAAATTTGATAATCTTGGAGAGGCATTAAAGCATATAGCCTCGAGGCTGAGAATACCTATGGAGGAGTATATAAACAGGAGCAAAATCCTGAGGCAAAAAAGGCTTTACGATTTTTATATATCCAGTGAAACCCTTACTTTATAGCCTTGCTCTGTTTTTTCAAACTTATAGCCATAATAGGTCACAGCTTTGACCACGGTTTCTCCAATCTCAGGATTTGCCCTGTCACCGTAAATCTTTGCTTTGAGTCTTGTTTCCGATATCTCTACTATTTCAAATCTGGAAAAAAACATATCCTCAATATCAACCCTTGCTATAAGTTCCTGCAACCAGTCAAACATAAGCTCTTCCACATTATCAGCTTCCATTTCTATTTCCCTGCAGATTTTTGGCTGCACCTTATCCATCTGGCATATCACAGAAAACAAAGCCTCTGCTGCATTTTCAAAAACCTCTTTAAGGGTTTTTCCATAAGCTTCAAACATCACATCAGAGGTCAAATCATCAATAAATTTGTACTTTTCCATATCACCCGCCTCTTATATTTTTGGCACCGAATACCTTGCACCGCATGCTTCACATTTAAGAAACCAAAAGTTTTTTTCCTTGAATATCTTCGTATCAGGTTTTCCGCACTCCCTGCACAGCACATAATTTTTCACATAAGTTTCGAGTTTTTTGTTCACAACCTCTTCAGAGAAATTACCCAGCACTTCCACTCTTTTTCCTTTTATCTCTCCTGAAGTTGCAAGCTCTTTAAGAAAAAATTTCAGAAGGTGCTGAATATCCCTTCTCAAAGCATTTGCAACATCTGTAAAATTGTTTATGATAGTTCTGCTACCTATTCTCATCACGCTTAATCTAGGAATTTCAAACCTTTCATTTGCTGATGCCTTTTTCGGAACCTTCTCTAAACCCCTTTTGAGAAGCTTTTCATAGTCCATCATAATCTCACTTTCAAACTTAACATCTCTTCTTTGGTTTTATTCTTATTAAAGTTAACGTGATTAATCTCGAGAAAAAAAAATTTAAATTTTAAGAACTAATTATAGGAGGGTTTCCTTGACAGGTAGAAAATACAGACCAGGAGACTGCATTGAATTAACACCTCTGTTCCCGGAATTTTTTGATATCACGAAAATACAGGTGTGTGTGAAAGAGATATATCCTTTTTGTTTTAGAGATGCAGAGGGAATATATCATTTATTTTCTTCCTACCTTGAAAGAATAATTGCCGGAGAGGATAGAACCGGAAAATATATAGAGGTAATTCATGGGGAACACTACAAGAAAATACATTCTGCTATAGAAGAGGTGAAAAAAACCGAGAAAGAAATCAAGAATATACAAGAAATTATACGAGAAATGCGTTCCAAAAGAGAACATGGAATAATAATCGAGAGTAAAACCATTGAGACACCGCCGAAGTCAATTGAAATTTATGAATTAAGAAGCATTCCTGTATTTGGAAAAACAAAAATAGAAAATATAGAGAAAATTGAAGATTTGGGAATAAGCTTTTACAATATTTTCAGGGATTTCTTACCCTTGGATTATATAGCAGAATTTATAGTAAAGGAAAAAGACAAAATTTTATTTTTGCTGGATGGAGAGTATAAGGAAATGGAAGGATTAGTGAAAGAATATCACGAAAAGAGAAGGAAGCTCAGGGAAATGGAAAAAGAATTATGGGCAAAAAATCAAAATTCTAAAAATTTATTAATAAAGAACCTCCAACAATAAATATAACATGAAAATTACACTTTCTGTAATCAAAGCTGATATAGGAAGTATCGGAGGGCATATAAAACCCAGCAAGCTTCTAATAGAGACTGTACGGGAATATGTTAAAGAGAATGGAAAGGATTTGCTTAAAGACTTTTACATTAGCTCTACAGGAGATGATATAGCAATACTAATGACCCATACTCACGGTAAAGGAAGCAAGGAAATTCACAGACTTGCATGGAAAGCTTTCTTGGAAGGAACAAAAATAGCAAAGGAGCAGGGTCTGTATGGTGCAGGACAGGATTTACTGAAATCCTCCTTTTCAGGTAATGTAAAGGGAATGGGTCCTGCTGTATGTGAAATGGAAATCAATGAAAGACCTAATGAACCTTTCCTTTTCTTTGCAGCAGATAAGACAGATCCAGGAGCATATAACCTTCCTCTATACCTCAGCTTTGCAGATCCCATGTACTGCCCGGGTCTGATACTTTCACCAAAAATCAATAAAGGCTTTACTTTCCATGTAATGGATGTGGATTACACAAAAGCGGATAAAATAATAACCTTAAAGACCCCTGAAGAGCTCTATGATCTTGCTGCTCTTCTGCGCGATAACGAGAGATTCGTTATAGAGTCCATCTATTCCAGAGCCACCGGCGAACAGGCCGTAGCTGTAAGCACAACAAGGTTACATAATATAGCTGGAAAATATACCGGCAAGGATGATCCTGTAATGCTTGTGAGAACACAAAAGAATTTCCCTGCCACAGGAGAAATTCTCGCTCCTTACACTATCGGGCATTATGTTGCAGGGTTTATGAGAGGATCACATGTAGGACCTCTCATGCCTGTAAGGCTTAATTCTACAGCCTCATTTTTTGATGGACCGCCTATAGTAACATGTGCAGCTTTCTGTGTGCAAAAAGGAAAACTGACAGAACCCGTGGACGCATTTGATCATCCATACTGGGACTTTGTGAGAAATGAAATAGCAAGAAAAGCCCAAGAAATAAGAAGACAGGGATTCTCTGGTGCCGCCATGCTTCCGTATTCCGAACTCGAATACGGAGGAATAGTTGAGATACTGAAAAGACTGGAAAAAAGATTCAAGATAAGGAAGAAAAAGAAATAATTTATTGAAAAACAAAACAATAAACTAAATTATGAAGAAAGGCAGATTCATTCTGTGGTTTGAGGATATAAGCAAACGCGATGTTTCCTTGGTTGGTGGGAAATGTGCTAATTTGGGAGAACTCGCAAAGTTAAAAGTTCCCACACTCCCAGGTTTTGCAATAACCGCAAAGGCTTATCAATATTTTATAGAAAGAGCAGGCCTGAATGAGTTTATAAGAAAAACCCTTCACGGTCTGGATACACATAACCTTAAAGACCTTGCAAGAAGGGGAAGAAAAATAAGAAATAAAATCATCCGTGCAGGACTGCCGGAGGATCTGAAAAAAGAGATAATCGAAAACTATCGAAAGCTCGGAAAAAAACTCGGAACGAAAAATCCATACGTTGCGGTTCGTTCCTCAGCAACGGCGGAAGACTTGCCAGGAGCGAGTTTTGCAGGACAGCAGGAAACATATCTGAATGTTTCCGGTGAAAAAGATCTGCTGGATAAGATTAAAAGATGTTTTGCATCGCTGTTTACAGATAGAGCAATATCCTATAGAGTGGATAAAAACTTCGATCACCTTAAAGTCAGTCTCTCTGTTGCAGTTCAGAAAATGGGAAGAAGCGATATCGGTTCTGCGGGAGTAATGTTCACAATAGATCCTGATTCCGGTTTTGAAAACGTTATCGTTATAAATGCATCCTATGGACTGGGTGAATATGTTGTTCAGGGCAAGATTACTCCGGATACATTTATGGTTTTCAAACCTACTTTAGGCATAATAGAGAAAACTCTCGGAGTGAAAAGGTTAAAGCTCGTTCGAGGCAAGAAGGGGAATATAGAAAAGAAAGTCAGCCTTGAAGATATGAAAAGGTTTTGCCTCAATGATGAACAGATTCAGGAACTTGCAAAATACGGAATAATAATAGAAAAACATTATAAAATGCCTATGGATATAGAGTGGCTTCTGGATGGTGAAACAGGCAAAATCTACATAGTTCAGGCAAGACCGGAAACCGTTCATTCCCTGAAGAACAAAAACATAGTAGAAAAATATATTCTTCGACAAGAAGGAAAAATTCTTGTTAAGGGAACAGCAATAGGAAGAAAGATCGGCTCAGGAAAAGTAAGGGTTCTGAAAAGTCCAAAACAGATACACCGATTTAGACACGGAGAGGTTCTGGTCACAGAGATGACAGATCCAGATTGGGAACCTATAATGAAGATGGCTTCTGCTATTATAACGAACAAGGGCGGAAGAACAAGTCATGCCGCGATTGTCTCAAGAGAACTCGGTGTTCCTGCTGTTATAGGAACAGGAAACGCAACGAAGATTTTACGAAATGGCCAAGAGGTAACCGTGGATTGTTCTACAGGAGAGGGAAGGGTATTTGAAGGATATCTGAAATTCGATGTTGTGAGAAGAGATGTAAGCACCCTGCCCAAAACAAGAACGAAAATAATGGTAAACATTGCAGATCCTAATGAAGCGTTTTCTGTATCGAGGCTTCCCGTAGCAGGAGTAGGTCTTGCAAGGGAGGAATTCATAATAAGCAGCCATATAGGAAAACATCCCCTCTATCTTTTAAGCATGGGAGAGGGAGAAAAATATATTGAAGCCCTTGCAAGCGGTATAGGGAAGATAGCAGCTGCTTTTTATCCCAGACCTGTGATAGTCAGACTTTCTGATTTTAAAACAGATGAATATGCAAATCTCGAAGGTGGAGAAAAGTATGAGCCTAAAGAGGATAACCCCATGATCGGCTGGAGAGGAGCTTCAAGATATTATGATAACACATTTTCTCCCGCATTCGAACTTGAATGCAAAGCTCTAAAAAAGGTTAGAGACAAAATGGGTCTGAAAAACGTTATAATAATGGTTCCCTTTTGCAGAACCCCTGAGGAAGGAAAACTGGTTCTCAAAAAAATGTCAGAACTCGGATTAAGCAAAAAAAGAGGATGTAAATTTTACGTTATGGCAGAAATTCCGAGCAATATTATTCTCGCCGAAGAATTTGCAAGGATATTCGATGGATTCAGCATAGGAAGTAACGACCTTACACAGTTAACATTAGGTCTGGACAGAAATTCAAGTAAGCTTGAATATCTCTTTGATGAGAGAAATCCTGCGGTGAAGGAGCTTATCAGAATGCTTATCAAAAAGGCACATAAATACAGAAAACCTGTGGGCATATGCGGTGAGGCACCGTCCAATTATCCTGATTTCACAGAATTTCTCGTGAAGGAGAGGATAGATTCGATATCGGTAAATCCGGATGTTGCCTTAGAAACCATACTTCTGGTTTCTAGAGTGGAAAAGAAATTGAGAAAAAAATCTAGAAAGTAGATATAAATGGAAAAGAATTGTATAAGATTCTCCTGGACCTATTGTTTCAAACCCTGTTGAGTATTATATAGATATTGTACGAGAAAAATGAAAAATACATGCACTGGATAGATGTTTTTCTTCATAAAATTTTTAAAACTAAACCTTTCAGGGATAAAAATGAAACACTTTGTATTTCTATATCCGATTCCTGAAATAATCGATTTTGAAATTGAAAATCATGGATGGAGCGAAGAAGGAGGAGCGGATGCATTCAAACAGAAATACAAATCTCTATTAAATAGATGTATTGATGTCAGATACAGGCAGAAGGGTTTTGATATAAATTATGTAATATTTGATGGAAGTTCGGTTTCTGATGTGATTGAACTTCGAGAAACGGACAGAATTATTAAGGTCGGGTTGGATTTCAAAACTCACACAACAAAGCATCTCTATCCAGACCCAGATTTTATTTTAGACCAGTTGGGTGATGTAAAAATAATAAGAATAGCTGGTTTCCATCTATGGGATTGTGTGGAAAAGTTAGCAAGAAGAGCTTATGAAAGAGAATTGGATACTTTAGTTGATGAAGATCTAACTGAACTTTTTGCCTCAAGAATAAAAGATCCTGATTTCAGGATTGATAAATATCCAACATACAATCCAAGAAAGTATGGTGATTCGATGTTCGAGATATTTATGGAAGCAAGAAGGAATAAACCTTGGTTGTGGCAGGATTATTAAATTCTAATACCAAGATTTCAAACCCCAAGCATTTTTTTAAGCCTCAGACAATTCTTCACAGCATATCCTTCATAGTCATTGTTAAAATATCCATAAACCTCTTTACATTTTCCCGAAAGTTTCCTTATGGTCTCTGCCCAGTATTTAAGTTCATCCTCTGTGTAATCATATGAATACCATTTTTCACTTCCGTGCCATCTTATGTATGCAAACTTTCCCGTAACCTCTATCTCACAGGGAAGTCTCGGTGCACTCACTATGCAGTAACCTGCTTCATACTTCTTCAGGAGAGAATAAACCTCTTTGCAAAACCAAGATTCGTGTCTGAATTCTATGACATTTTTATATTTCTTATCCAGTTTTTCCAGAAAATCCGAAAGCAGGTTCAAATCCTTCTTTAGAGAAGGTGGAAACTGGAAAAGAACAGGGCCTGATTTTTCTTGAAGTATTTCAGCAGATTCATAAAACCTTTTCAGAACATCTTCAATATTTCTCAGCTTTCTCACATGAGTTATTATTCTGTTTGCTTTGAGAGAAAAAACAAAACCTTTCGGAGTTTTCCTGTACCAGCCTTTCAAAACATTTCTGAATGGAAACCTGTAGAAGGTAGAGTTGATTTCCGCTGTTGTGAAGTGTTTGGCATAAAAACTCAACCATTCCCTTCTATCCATATTCTCAGGATAAAACTTTCCTATCCAGTGATTGTAGGACCAGCCAGAGGTGCCGAGGAAAATCATTCTTTCAGAACCTTCACGTGTTTTTTAAGCTCCTTAAAGGCCTGGTCTACGGTCATTGGCATAACCTTTGTATCTGCTGTGACCTCCATAAACCCCAGATCTCTTTCGTATCTGGGGACTATCTGAATGTGCAAATGCTTTATGGAACCTCCAGAGATATCACCACCGATGTTAAGACCAATATTGAATCCTTTTGGTGAGAATGCCTTTTTCAACATTATTATACATTTTCTTACCAGATCCCACATTCTTCTGTACTCCTCTTCGGTCAGATCCTCAAGCTCTTCAACGTGCCTTACAGGAACAACCTGAACATGACCAACATTATAAGGAAAAACATTCATTATCACCATCATTAACCTGTCCTTGTAAAGAACCTTTTTTATCACACCAGCTTTATCCTTCGCGATTCCGCACAATAAACATCCCTTGTAAGGTTGAAGCTTCTTTTTACCCTTTATATACTTCATTCTGTTCGTAGCCCAGAGATAGTGAAGATACATATTTAATTTATGGAAATTTTCTTATAAAAAAACTGAACGGTCCCAAAAACAGATTTGTTTAAACTTTAAATCGAGGTTAAAGCAAATTTTAAGATATACAGATAAACAAAAACCAGATGATTAGAATGAAGGTACTAATGCTCGGCTGGGAGTTTCCACCTTTTAGTTCAGGAGGTCTCGGAACACACTGTTATTACCTTACAAAATCCCTGAAGGAAAAAAACACACAAATAACTTTTATTATGCCCGGAGGTTCTGAAAGAATAGAACCAGGCATAAAATTAATAACCACAGGAAGCATGAGGATAATAAGGCTTAATGTAACTTTGAAGCCCTACAGACCCTCTCTGAGCAGAGAGGTAAAAATAATTGCATCAGAAACACCAAAAGAGGTTTACGATGAAAGCTTCTTTTCCAATGTAAAACGCTATAATGAGCTTGCATGTGAGATAGGACTTGAAGAAGATTTTGATATAATCCACTGCCATGACTGGATGACATTCGATGCAGGTGTGAGGCTGAAAAAGGAAACCGGAAAACCCCTGGTTGTGACTATTCATTCTACGGAATTTGACAGAACCGGCGGCCTTTCTGTAAATGATTATATATCGCATATGGAATGGTATGGAATGTTTCATGCGGATAAAGTAATCACTGTAAGCAACTACATGAAAAAAAGAATAGTTGAAAAATACTCTGTTCCTCCAGAAAAAATAAAAGTGATATACAATGCTGTAAATCCAGAGGAGTTCTGGCCAAGTGAAATTAAACCGGGATTTGATGAGAAAATAGTTCTCTTTCTGGGTAGAATAACTCTGCAGAAAGGTCCTGATTATTTTCTTGAGGCTGCCAAACTTGTACTCGAAAAAGAAAAAAATGTAAAATTTGTTGTGGTGGGAAAGGGTGACATGCTTCCTTCCCTGATAGAGAAATCTCTTCAACTTGGTATAATAAATCATGTATTCTTTACAGGTTACCAAAAGGATATTAAAACAATATACAGTATGGCCGATGTTTATGTAATGCCTTCGGTATCAGAACCTTTTGGTATAACAGCCTTGGAAGCCATGTCCTCCGGAACCCCTGTAATTGTCTCCAAGCAATCCGGCATTTCCGAGGCGGTGAAACACAGGCTTACTGTAGATTTCTGGGATGTTAAAGAGCTTGCTAACAAAATTCTCGGTGTTTTAAGATATTCTCCTGTGAAAAATGAACTATCGAAAAACGGTCTCCAAGAAGCAAGAAGGATGACATGGGACAGGGTAGCAGAAAAAACCCTTAATGTTTATCACAGCGTTCTTCAATATTATATGTGATAAGTATGCCATCAATATGTTTTTATTTTCAGGTCCATCAACCCATGAGATTGAGAAAATTTACGATTTTTGATATAGGAAAAAATAGGAACTATTTCAGTGATGACCTTAATAAATTCTATATCAAAAGAATATCGAGAAAATGCTATTTACCTGCAAACACCAAAATGCTGGAGCTGATAAAAAAATACGAGGGAGAGTTTAGAATTTCCTACAGCATAACCGGAATTCTTATCGAGCAATTGGAAAAATGGTCCCCTGAAGCACTGGAAAGCTTTGTAAAGCTTGTTGATACAGGATGTGTCGAGCTTTTCAATGAGACATACTATCACAGTCTCGCATATCTCATATCCGAAAGGGAGTTCAAGGAACAGGTTAAATTACACAGAAAAAAAATATGGGAGGTTTTTGGAGTCAGGCCCAAAATCTTTCGAAATACAGAAGCAATGTTCAGCAACGAAATAGCAAAAATTGCAGAAAAAATGGGATTTCGTGGGATTATAGCTGAGGGACTTTCTCACATTCTCGGATGGAGATCACCGAATTATCTATACACCTCACCGGGATCGAGCATACCTGTATTTTTACGAAACTACAAACTCAGCGATGATATAGGATTTCGCTTCTCATGCAGAGATTGGGAAGAATGGCCTCTCACAGCGGATAAGTATGCATCATGGCTCAGCATGAATGAGGGTGATGTGATAAACATATTTTTAGATTATGAAACCTTTGGAGAGCATCAATGGAAGGAAACAGGGATTTTTGAATTTTTGGAGCATTTGCCCAAAGAAATTCTGAAGTACGAACATCTCGAATTCAAAACACCAAGTGAGATTCTGAAAAAGACAAAACCCGTGGGTATATTCGATGTGCCCTATATAAGCTCCTGGGCTGATGTGCACAGAGATTTAAGTGCATGGTTAGAAAACGAAATGCAGCAGCATGCATTCAGGGAAATAAAATCCTTAGAGCCTGTAATGAGAAAGAGAAAGGATCTGATCGATTACTGGAGAAAATTGCAGACAAGCGACCATTTCTATTACATGTGCACCAAATGGTTTGCTGACGGAGATGTTCATAAATACTTTAACTGTTATGAAACGCCTTATGATGCATTTATAAACTATATGAATGTACTCTCAGACTTAAAAATGAGGGCTGGTATCAAATGCTGAGGGAATGTTTAGAAAAAGCAAAGGAAGTGCTGAAGAAAAATGCAACAAAAAGAGGCATAATAGCAGGAGGAGAGTACTACAGAGATATATGGGGAAGGGATGGTTTTATCACAGCACTGGGAATGAGCAGTTCAGATGACGAATCCCTTGTAAAACTCTCTGAACTCACAATAGACACACTTGCAAAGTTCCAGAAACCGAACGGGCAGATACCGAATAAAATACCAATAAAAGGAAAGAAAATGTGTTTTGGTGAAGGAGGTTGTGTGGATGCAAGTTTGTGGTATCCCGTAGCTGTTCTAAACCACTATTTGAATACAGAAGATAAGAGGTTTCTCAAAAAACATGCGAAAAAGGTGGAGAAATCCGTGGCATGGGCAGGATGTCTGGATCAAAACAATGATTTTTTACTGGAAACCAATGAAGGCTCGGACTGGATGGATCTTCTTCTGAGATTTGGAAGGGTGCTTTACGATCAGGTTGTTTATTTCAAAGCTCTGGTTGCATGCGGAAAAATACTCGATATTCTGGGAAGAAAGAATTCTTACCACAAGCTTTCCATGCAGGTAAAAAGAAATATCAATCTATTTTTCTGGCCTGAAGAGGAAAATTTAGGTATAATAAGAAAAAAGTATGGATACACAGGGATAGAAAAGGATTTTGAAATCCTGCTCAGAGAGCCGGCAAAAGATTACTACTATGCAGAAATAGGTTTCAGAAGATACGATTCCAGATGCGATGTATTTGCCAATGTGCTTGCCATAGTTTTTGGAATATGTGATAAAAACAAAGCAAATAAAATCCTGAATTTCATAGAAATACAAAACATAAACAAACCATATCCTGTAAAGGTTCTGCATCCTCCCATAAGGCCTGAAGATTTCTTCAGACCGTTTCACTTCAGACCGACGGAATACCCTTATCTCCAGGAACCGGGAAACTATCACAACGGTGGAATATGGCCAATGGTCGGTGGATTTTATATCCTATCCCTCAAGAAAGTAGGAAAGGAATGGAGAACGCATTTGAAAAATCTTGTATTGGCAAACAAGCTTGGAAAGCACGGAGAATGGGAATTTAATGAATGGTTAAATTCTTCCGGAATTCCAATGGGTTCTGCGTATCAATCCTGGTCTGCAGGAATGTATATTTTTGCGTATATGCATGGAAAGGGAAAAATCCACATATGATTACCTTTTCATAGCCAGACTGTATGCTTTCAGATAATTTTTTATAAGAACTTTCCAGTCTGCTTTCAGGGATAACTGTTTTGCCCGTATTTTGTACATTCCTCTTTTTCTTTTATCCATTTTGTATATTTTTAGCAAGATATGAGTAAGCTTATCAACAATTTCTTCATAAGGTTTATTCATTCTTGGAAGAATCACAATACTCATTTCATCCTTTTCCAATCTTGAAGAAATAAATGTACCAAAACCGCTCAGATCCGTGGTTATGGTCTGCAGACCGAGAGCAGCAGTTTCAAGAGGCGTGTATCCCCAAGGTTCATAGTAAGATGGAAACACACCAACATGACATCCTATTACTGCATTGTAATAATCCATAGCAAGCAATCCATCTATTTTTGAAAGATAGGCAGGATAGTATATAACTTTGACCTTATCCTCCCTTCTGTTCAAAAGACCATTTCTCTTCAATGCCAGAGTTATGCTGTTTTCCGGAACATCGAAGGGTGAGATAGGAGGAGTCCGATTGTATTTTGCTTTCAGCTGAAGTATCATTTTTCTCAGATCGTTGAGAAACTGCTCATCCATTACATTTTTTCCTGGTAGAATCCCTTTAGCAAAACATTCCATTATTCTTTCTTTTATTTCTTCTGTTTCCCTCTCTATTATCTCTTCTGCTCTGTTAAAAAGCGAAATGTTTTCCATCACTTCTCCCTTCTCACCTCGGGTCTCACACGGAATCCATATAAATGCAACTATATGTTTTTTGGTTTTCATACCTTTGAGAATCTGGTTAAGCTTTCCTAGGGAATCTATGAACACGTCTATTCCTTTATTCCGAAATTCAAATCTTCCAGATGTGAATATAAGCAATGTGTTCTTAACATCGAATTCATAATATGGTGAAAAATAGCTCATGAGAAATTTTCTTATTCTTTCTCTGTGTGATATGTGAAGATTTGAAAGCTCCTCCATAATAGGAAAGTTTTCCATATTTAATCCATTGGGAAGAATTACATCAGGTTTTCTCCCAAGAATATATTCACATTCCATAGCAACTATATGGGAAACTGTAGTAAACACATCTGCATTATTGCAGCAGGCCTTTTCCATTAAGTGTTTTGCCTGAAGATTGTATTCATATGCTTTAGAATCATTCATCGTTTCACCTTTGGAAAGACCATCCCTTATCATTTTATAAAGGTCCTCCCTTCCAACCTCTGCTATTGTTCTTCCCAGAACTGTTGCATGGGTGGTAAACACTGTTTTGACATCAGGGTTTCTGGATTTCAAATAAAGCAACCCTGCACCGGATAACCATTCATGAAAATGTGCAATGGTGTTGCTCCTGAACACACTACTGTTGTAAAGCTCTTCTATAACAATTCCGGTAGACCAGCTCCACGGTAATGGTTCATTAAACCACCAGTCAGAACCGAGTGAATCAATTTTATAAATCTCCCAGAGCTTTCCTTTTATCTCGTTTATTTTCTCTCTCTGTCTTCCGGGGTCTATGAGTATGCATTTTGGTTTTCCTTCTATAAACCATTTTCCGTATTTACAATCAATACCGTGTTTCTCTTTCAACAGTTCGAAACACCTTTTTAGATGCACCGGCGGCACTTCTTCCTCAAACTCTGCCAGAGATTTCGAATAGAAAGGACCTATTACATAATAATCCTTTATCTTTGAAAGAATATTTTCCATCTTTGAAGCAACAACGGTATAGATACCACCTACCTTATTTGCAATCTCATATGAGACCTCCACTACAGTTCCATTAAAAAAAGTCATATTATATTTTTGGAGAAGGACAATAAAATTTAAATATCCTATTTCCAAAAAATACTTAATACTCTTTGGGGGATTTAAAAACAAGAATCAGTCTGAATTCAATTGGGGGATTGAATTCAGTCTTGACTCATATCTGGGGGATTAAACATGATATGCTTGTTCTGGATTAGACTAAAGAATATTTAGATATGTGATTAAAAAACATTTCGATACTCTAAAACAACCTTTGCAAAAAATGTTTTAGAGTATCGAAAAATGAATCCTTCGGGATTCAGGTAATAAAAATATAAGGAGGGAAGAGTATGGAATCTCTGGTACAGGAAATATTTGAAAAGAGTTTTTCTGAAGAAAACAATAATGAAAACTCCGTGACATACACAAGCTTTTCTGAAACGAGCGATAGAAAAATAGAAGAGGAGTTTGGCCTTAACGTGAAAGAAGCAAGAATACTGGTTATGGGAGCAGGCGGTGCAGGAAATAACTGCATAACCAGGCTTACAGAAATGGGTGTAAAGGGTGCAGAAACAATAGCGGTGAACACCGATGTGAAACATCTCTCCATAACCAGAGCAGACAAAAAGATTCTCATAGGAAAAGAACTTACACGGGGTCTTGGTGCAGGTGGCTATCCGGATATAGGAAAAAGAGCTGCAGAGGAAAGCGAGAAGGATCTAAAGAGAGTCATGGATGGGGCTGACATGATATACCTTGTAACAGGTCTTGGTGGTGGAACAGGAACCGGTTCAGCACCGGTTATAGCAAGAATAGCAAAGGAAATGGGTGCAATAGTAATAGGATGTGTAACAATGCCCTTCAAGATTGAAGGAACAAGAATAAGTAAAGCTGAGGATGGTCTGTATCAGCTAAGACAAGTGTGCGATACGGTCATTGTCATAGAAAACGATAGACTTTTGAAAATAGCAGGAGACCTGCCCTTACAGCAGGCATTCGCTGTTGCAGATAACCTGATTTCCACCATAATCAAAGGTGTGACAGAAACGATATCGCAACCTTCTCTGGTCAATCTGGACTACGCGGATGTCAAAACAATAATGCACTCCGGTGGTGTAGCCGCTGTAGGCTTCGGTGAATCAGATACCAAGAACAGGGCAGAAGAAGCCGTAATGAAGGCAATGACAAATCCGTTGCTTGAAGTCAACTACGATGGAGGAACAGGAGCACTTATCCACATAACCGGAGGTGAAGACCTTAAACTTGATGAAATCAATCTCATAGGTGAATACGTTTCCAAACAGTTAGATCCAGATGCACAGGTGATATGGGGAGCAAGAATAGATCCAAACTTCCAAGGCAAGATCAGAGTTATAACAATAATAACAGGAGTTAAATCTCCGTACATTTTAGGTCCGGTAGCAAGAGAAGAGCCAACAAAGAGAGATTTTTCACAGGAATTGGGAATACCAATGATTGAGAGATATTGAGAAGTCCGGACTTTTCCGGACACTCTTCCCTCCTTTTTTATACACAGTTTTCTGGAAATATGTTTGAGTCCATTCTGGGTTTCAGCGAGTGGTTTGCTCAGACTTATGGTCTTGTTGGAACATTTGTAATATCCTTGCTCGAATCCTTCATATTTCCCGTACCCACTGCAACAATAATAACACCTCTTACCGTTCTGGGTATAGACCCTTTAATTATTACAGTGATTGCAACTTCGGGTTCTGTAATAGGAGCACTAATAGGCTACACTCTGGGTGTTCATCTTGGAAGACCTGTGGCTGAAAGACTTTTTCGAAAGTATATTCCCAAAACAGAAAGATGGTTCGAAAAATGGGGTGCATGGACTGTGCTCATCGCAGCATTTTCACCCATACCGTTCAAGGTGTTCACATGGACTGCTGGGATATTCAGACTGGATCTCAAAAAATTTATTCTCGCATGTGTAATCGGTAGAACCGCACAGTTCGCGATAGCAGCATATGTAGGAGCATATTTTGGTCCAAGCGTTATTTCATATTTAAATGGTTTCTGAACACCTGTTCAAAATCCTGAGAAGTTCTTCATGGATTATGCCATTACTCGCAAGAATGTTTCTATCCTCTATATTCCAATCCTTTCCAGCAAGATTTGTAGCTTTACCACCAGCCTCTTTAACAATGAGCGACCCTGCAGCAACATCCCAAGGTGAATTGAAATTCAGCACGAAGAACGCATCCACCCTTCCAGCTGCTACATAGCACAATTCCAGCTCCCCTGCACCAATTCTTCTTACATCTACAGCTTTCTCCTGCAACGCTATCAGAGCATAAACAGATGCTCTTACTGTTTGTTTCTTAGGAGGAGTGCAGTATGTTATGATAGATTTTTCCATCCTTCTTCTGGAAACAGAAATCTTTTCTCCGTTCAAAAACGCACCCATTCCCTTTTCAGCAAAATAAATCTCTTTCATGAACGGCGAATTCACCGCAGACATCAGTACTTTACCTTTCTTTACCAATGCGATAGCAGAGCAGAAAAACGGATTTTTTATTTTGAAATTCGTTGTACCATCAAGCGGATCAATCACCCATGTGTATTCTGAATTTCTGTTTATATATCCCCTCTCTTCTGAAAGAATATTGAATTCTGGAAAATTTTTCTGAAGAATCTCGATGATTACCCTTTCGGACTCCTTATCAGCAGATGTAACAATGTTTTTGGTATCCTTAAATCTTACAGTATAATCCTCCCAGAACATTTCTTTAAGCACTTTACCGGATTCCTTTATTGCCTTTAAAATGGTTTTTTTCATAAAGAAAAATTTTGTCATGATGTTTGATAAAATTTTGAGTCTAAAGTTTTATTATTGAGAAATTTTATAAAGAAGTAATCCTAAAATAAATAAAGATTTAATCCTTAAGACCTTGAAAGGCTGTAAATCCATGAACTATAAATCACAAACAGAATCCTCAAACAAAGAAGAACCTCCAGATAATGTGTTTTTCAATAAAGACGAAGAAAGGGGTGAAGGTTTTTTAGATTTAGAGGAAGATATAGGAGGTTTTAGTTCTGATAATTCAGATTCCGAATCTGAAGAAGAAACAAAAAAAGAATACAAAGAGATGCTTCCTACAAGCTATACCGGGAATCTTGAAGTTAAGAAATATGAAAAGAAAAATATAACTTTATAAATCAATTTTCTTCAAAGGTGCAAAAATGAAGCCGGTATGCGAGGTTATGGTTACGCAGATACTGCCTGCTATTCGCGCTCTTGTTGCGAGAAAACTGGTTGAAAAACACGGCTTCTCTCAAAAGGCTGCTGCTGAAAAACTCGGCACATCCCAACCAGCAATTTCCCAGTACAGCAGGGAAATTAGAGGATACAAAAACCATATCATTAAAAGCGATCCAAAGATAATGGAAATGATCGATATAATAGCCGAGAGGGTCTCACGGGGAGAGCTTTCTCAGGAAATGCTCACAATGGAGTTCTGCAACATATGCCGATACATGAGGTCTTCGGGTATGCTCTGTGAAATTCACAGAAAACTATATCCTTCACTGGAAAAGTGTACGATATGCATCGAATAAATTTTATAGCTCTCTTTCATAAACGATTTTTTATGAAAATAAAGAGAATAATAGATATTCTTCCCAAAATGGAAGATTACGAAACCAGGTTAGTAAAATTAACACACAACAACAGAAAGCTTTTCATGAATACTTTTCTTCACACTTCAAGAACAATGGAAATATGGATGATATTCGCCACATTAACCATAATTCTCGGATATTTTCTTCTCTCTTGTGGAATGATTAAACTTGCAGAGTTTATAGCAATTTTCATCCTGCTGACCTCGCTGACCATGTATCTAAGCTCGAGAAGTAGAAGAAACCTTAATTGCTTCATCAATATTCTCCTCACTTCAGAAACAACTCCGGATTAACTTTAAAGTATAAATATACTATTACAAACCTATAAAAATTTTATTAAAGAAATCCATATTTCAAAGAAACCTTGTCAGCACAATTTTAAACTCAGAAAGGAAAAAGGCATTTATTTCTTAAATTTTTATTGTACATTTCTATTATTGACAATCAACACAGTTGCATTTATTTTCTCCAGGACCGCACACACCATCACCGCATTTTGCACAGTAAAATCCACCGCACTCCATACATTCACCCTTTTCATTCGGTTTAACACAGGGTATCTGCTTCAAACCACTGCAGCAGGTAATGTTTTCACCTTCTGGTATCCACACTCCCTCTTCAGCACAATTCGCTTGAGGACACTCTCCTTCTATATATCCTACCACTCTCATTGTTTTGAAAGAAAATGTACATGCCTTGCAGGCATTGCTGAAGGTTCTCCATTCTACTTTATAAGGGGCTTCCAGACTTTCAAGCTTCGCACATACAGGTTCATACACCTCAATGCAGAAATCTGCATTTTTATACGCATCGCAAGCAATTAATCTTTCCTCAACATTCTGAGAAACATTAGAACAACCAGAAATTATTACAATTCCCAAGATCAGAAGCAATAAGTATCGGGCATTCATATAATTCTAAATGAGTTTATGATTTTAAATCTTTTACATTCTTTCCATCACTTCAATACCCAAAAGCCACAGCGCATTTCTCAACACAATTTTTATACACTCTGTTAGAGCGAGCCTTGAGATTTTCAAATCCTTCTCCGCCTTTAATACAGGAACGGATTCATAAAAATCGTTAAAGGACGAAGCAAGCTCATATGCATAGTTCGCAATATAATGGGGTTTGTAATCATTTGCTGAATTTTCCACGATTTCAGGAAATAAAAAGATTTTTCTGAGAAGCGAGACTTCCCTTTCGCTTTTAAGAAGTCCTGCATCAAAACTCTTGAATTGTTTTATTCCGGATTTTCTGAGTATGGATGAGGCTCTCACATAGGTATACTGCAGATACGGACCTGTATTACCTTCAAAGCACAACGCATTTCTCCAATCGAATTTTATATCCTTTACCCTGTCTCTGGAAAGATCATTATATTTCACTGCTCCTATCCCTACCCTTTCCGCAATTCTGGTTTTCCCCTTTAAGCATGGATTTTTTTCCTCTATGATTTTTTTCGCCATATCCACAGCTTTATCCAGCAGATCTTCGAGAAACACAACTCTGCCTTTTCTTGTAGACATCTTTCCTTCAGGAAGGGACATCAATCCGAAATTCACATGCACACCGGTATGTTTTATTCCAAGCATTTCCGCTGCTCTGAATACCTGTTTGAAGTGAAGAGATTGTTCAGAACCAACAACATAGAGTATCTTTTCAGGTTTAAATTTTCTCATTCTATATTCCAAAGTTGCAAGATCTCTTGTTTGATAGAGAGTTGCCTCGTCCGATTTCTGGATGAGAAGAGGAGGCATATCTTCAAACTCTATTATAACAGCACCTTTAGATTTTTTCGCAACACCGAGTTTTAAGGCACGAGATATTATCCTTTTTGAACCATCGAGATATTCACTTTCACCAAGCATATAATCAAATTCTACACCAAGTCTTGTGTAAATCTTGTTGAATTCTTTAATGCTGAACTCTTTGAATTTTTTCCAGAGCTTCAGGTTTTCTCTATCCCCCTCTTCTAACTTCTTAAATTCCATTCTGCCAAACTCTTCTATTTCCGGATTGGTTTCCGCTTCTTTATGAAATCTCACATAAAGTTCAAGAAGATGCTGGATAGGCATTGTCCTCAGCTTCTCCTCAGAGCCCCATTTCTTATATGCATATATGAGTTTTCCGAACTGTGTTCCCCAATCTCCAAGATGATTGTCCCCTATAACCCTGTAACCAAGAAACTTGAATATTCTGTAAAGCGAATGACCTATAATTGTGGAGCGAAGGTGACCAACTGTAAGGGGTTTTGCTATGTTCGGACTGGAATAGTCTATAACCACGGTTTTTCCTTTTCCAAGAGCAGAAGACCCGTATTTTTCCTTCTGTTTTAACACAGTTCTGAGAAGCTCATTACCAAGCACAGTCCAATCGAAAAGGAAGTTCACATAAGGACCGGAGGCCTCCACCTTTTTAATATAACCCTCAGGCTCTATCTTGAATGCAATATCCTTTGCAACCTCTACAGGGTTTTTACCTCTGGTTTTTGCAAGGAAAAAACATGGAAAAGCAATATCAGCATCTATATTTTCAGGCGGTTTTTCCAGATATATATTTCTTTCACCAATTTTCATGCATTCAGAAATCGTTTTAATGATTTGATTCTTTACCTTTGTGTTTAGATTCATGCTTTAATTTTTAGAACATGAGTGTTAAAAATGATAGCCCCGGCCGGATTCTCGCTTGCGAAAGCTCCCGTAAAAATTATAAAGAGTTTGGATGTTTCTTTGGTTAACCTTTCTTTGCGAAAGCGAAAGCTCCCGTAAAGAAAGGTTATTTCGAACCGGCGTCTCCGGCTTTCTTCTTCTCATCTGCTCCTGCATCAATCCTTTAGAGCATAACCTCCAAAGGCCGGTATCCTTAGCCAGAGATTTTGGCCGCTAGACGACGGGGCTATCTCGATGAAAATTATGCGAAAATCTGATTTAAAAAATTAAATAAAACTATTCACCTCTTAATGCACGCATACCTTTCTGTGTTATAACAAGACATGTTCCGAGAGATTCAACCTCTTCTATATAACCCAACTCCATAAGCTTTGAAACACTTGCATGCGTGCCATCATATTCATCCTTATCAAGTTTTCTTGCGAGCTCGGATTTGGTGAGTAAAAGGTTTTGAGATAATATTCTGAGAATTCTTTTTTCCATTTCGCTCAGCATACCATCTCCCTCCTAACCCTTTCTGCTTTATCTTTTCCTACAAGAACTTCAACTATTTTAATTGCAAACTCCATTGCTGTTCCAGGACCTTGGGAAGTGATGATATTACCATCCACCAAAACCCTTTCACTCCTCGGTCTTGGAATCTCCCTTTCCATTCCAGGATATATTGTTGCTTTTCTCCCTTCAAGAACCCCTGCCTTTGAAAGTACAGCAGGAGCTCCGCATATTGCAGCAATTATTTTATTTTTGGAATTAAAATCCTTTATGATTTCCAGAATTTTTTGCGACTTTCCAAGGTTAACAAATCCAGGATACCCTCCAGGAAGCACGATTGCATCAAACTCTTCAGGTTCCACATCCCTGAGCATTATATCTGCTATAACCTTCACACCTCTCGAGCCTGTAATCATAGTTCCTGGGATACCTGCCATAACAACCTCTATACCAACCCTCCTGAGAACATCAACCACGGTTATAGCTTCTATCTCCTCAAATCCCTCAGCCAAAGGCACGAGAACCTTCATTCAAATCACCGACTTACCTTTTAACCATTCTCCACTTTTATATATGTTTGTGCGAATTTATATAAATTCAAGATTTCAAGAAAATAAGAGGTGAATCAATGCCTATAATTGGTATGAGATTTAATGCAATAAATGCTTCGAGACTCAAATCAGAAATTACAGGAGAAGTGAAAATCAATTCCACACCAAGAATATTGTCCGTTAAAGAGATAACAATACCAGCACTCAAAAAGAAAGCACTTACATTCGGCTTTGAATTTGTAACAAAATACGAGCCTGGATTCGGTGAAATAAAAATCACAGGAGAAATTTTCTATACCTCTGAAAAGATGAACAAAATAATTGATTTCTGGAAGAAAAAAAAGAAACTTCCACAGGAGATAGACATAGAGCTTTTAAACCATCTTTTCAGACAGTGCCTGCTCAAGATATCCAATATAGCTGAAGACCTTCAGCTTCCACCACCTCTTCGCTTTCCTGTTGTAAGACCCAAGGAAGAGCAAACAAGTTATATAGGATAAAGGTGACTGCATGAAATCAAGAGCCCACATATTTATATCAGGTCTGGTTCAAGGTGTTTTCTTTAGATCCTTTGTCCGTTCTGAAGCAAGAATAAGACAAGTCACGGGATGGGTGAAAAACCTTCCCGATGGAAGGGTTGAGGCTGTGCTTGAAGGTGAAAGAGAAAAAATAGAGGAATTGATAAAGTTATGCCACCAAGGGCCTCCAGGTGCCCGTGTAGAAGGTGTAAGTGTTGAATGGGAAAAATACTCTGGCAGATTCAAGGATTTTGAAATAAGATATTAAAAGAAAAACCTTCCAAGACTTGATTGTTTTGCTTTGTCTTCTGCTTCCTGAAGTTTTTTAACGGTGTGCTCTATTCTTTCTTTTGAAAAATTATATTCCTCAACCAGAACTTCCTGAAGCTTTTCGTAATCCGGTTTTATCTTGGATATTTCAACATCCTTTACCGGAGGGTTCCTAAAGAAGTTATATATCTCCTCTGGAGAGACACTGTGTTCCCATCTGATGTCTTTAAATATTTCATGAAATGTCTTTTTTTCTTTAACGATCTTTAAAGCATTTTTGGGTCCTATTCCCCTAATCCCTCCCGGATTATAATCCGTTCCTACAAGGATTCCTATGCATATCAACTGCTCTCTTGTTATCCCAAGAGAAGATAATACAGCTTCAAGTTCCACTATTTCAGGCCTTATCGTTACATAACTTTCCTTTCTCGGTATTTTTCTCCTTCCGGTTATGGTTAGATTTCTGACAAGCCTGTTCGCGCCGAAAAGCAGTGAATCCCAATCCTGTGAACCAGAAGCCCATACCTTACCTGACTTCACCATATATGCTGCCTGAGCCTCTCCTTCGGAGGGAGCATCTATCCACGGAACACCCATGAGACTTAAGATCCTTTTCGCATCTTCTATCATATCCTCTGTAAGCCTTGCAGCACCCTGTGCATACATCTTTACCTTTTCTATTTCACCTCTTTCCAAGGCTTCTTTCCATTTAATCTCAGCCTCTTTTCTTATCTCACTTCTCAATTCAACAGTCTCTTTTTTAAACTCAGGCGGTTCTCCATCGAAGATATAAACAGGTTTTATATTGGCTTCAAGCATCCTTGCTGTCCTGTAAAATAAACCAGAAATATGTGATGTTATTCTTCCCTGAGAATCACGAAGGGGCTCACCTGTAAACCTGTCTCTTATTGTGGAGAGGAATTGATACAGGCTGTTATATGCATCTATCGCAATTCTCTTACCGTAAAGGTTTTCAAACTCTATTTCTGTGGGCCGAACAAGTTCAGAAAGATTAACACCCATGTTAATGTTTGAGAATAATATTTTAAATAATATTAGATTCTGAATAGATTTGAGGCTATCACTCACTATAAATTTAAATACTTATAAAAGATTATAACTATTGTTTAATTTAAGCCAAAGAAAGGGAAGTGAAGATATGAAAGAAAAAATGGATATAAAGAACATCATACGAGTTGCAGAAACAAATCTTGATGGAACGAAACCGATAAGGATAGCCCTGAGAAAAATAAAAGGAATATCATTTATGATGAGCAATGCCATTGCAAAAAAATTCGGAGATCCCAACAAGAAGTTGGGTGAGCTTAATGACGAAGAAATAAAAAAACTGGAAAGTATCATAACAGAACCACAAAAGTACGGCCTGCCTTCATGGTTATTCAATCGGAGAAGGGAACCGAAAACAGGCGAGAATATCCATTTGGTTGCCTCATCTCTTCAATTTGCTCATGAAATGGATATAAATGAACTTAAGAGGAAAAAGTGCTACAGGGGTATAAGACACATCTTGGGTCTTCCGGTAAGAGGGCAGAGAACAAGAAGCTCATTCAGAAAAGGCAAGACAATAGGTGTGAGCAGAAAATCTAAAAAATAAAGGTGAACAATCATGAGAAGGTTGAGAAACAAGTTCAAGAGACCTAAAGCACCATGGTATTTGCCAAGAATAGAGGAAGAAAGAAAAATAATGAAAGAGTATGGTTTGAGGAGAAAGAGGGAAATATGGTCAGCACAGGAAATTCTGAGAAAATTTCGAAGACGTGCAAGGGAGTTAAACGCCGTGCAAAACAAAGCAGAAGAGAAAATCCTTCTGGATAAACTTAAAAGATTGGGTCTGCTTGGAGGGGATGCAACCCTCGACGATGTTCTTGCTCTCACGGTTTATGATATCCTTGATAGAAGGTTGCAAACAATCCTTTTCAAAAAGGCACTGGTTAATACACCGTTGGAGGCCAGACAGAAAATAGTTCACGGTCATGTACTTGTAAACGGTAGAAAGGTAAAATTCCCTTCCTATCTCGTTAAGGCGGACGAAGAGAATACAATAGAGCTTTTATGCAAACCTCAGGGTGATAAGAAATGACATCGGAAAAAGTTTTGCAAAGAGGCAAATGGGGAATAGCCCACATATACTCATCCGATAATAATACAATTGTACATATAACCGATATTACCGGGGCTGAGACCATATCCCGATGCTCTGGAGGTATGATTACAAATAAGGACAGGGATAAAGGCATGCCATTTCCTGCAATGAAAGCTGCAACAAGAGCCGCAATGGAAGCTCTGGCAAAAGGCATTGTAGGTGTGCATCTCCGGGTTCGTGCTCCAGGAGGACACAATAAAAAAATACCGGGTCAGGGAGCTCAGCCTGCGATAAGGGCTTTGGTAAGAGCGGGTCTGAAAATAGGAAGAATAGAGGATGTCACACCTATACCACATGATACCACAAGAAAGCCTGGAGGACGCAGAGGAAGAAGGGTGTAAGATATGGCAAAGGGACACAAACCCGTCTCTGGTTCAAGAGGATACTGGCCGAGAAAAAGAGCTAAAAGAATATATCCGGTGCTTAAGTTAAAGGAATCTCTGAAATCCAAAGATGTTGTGCCTTTGGGCTTTGCAGGATATAAAGCTGGTATGACACAGGTGGTGTATGTTGATAATAAAAAAGGTTCACCAACTTACGGTCAGGAGATAGCAAAGGCTGTGACAGTTCTGGACTGTCCATCTCTTGTGGTTTGTGGTATAAAACTCTATAAAAAAAGCCTGAGAGGACTTGTGAATTCCCATACAATACTGGCTGAAAGTCTTTCTAAAGACCTCTACAGAAAAACAAACATACCGAAAGACCCTAAAACCGAAGAAAAAATAAAAGAAATTGAGAATGCACTTGAGGAAATAGATGATGTGAGACTTCTTGTTCATACAAAGCCTAGGGAGTCGGGTATAGGAAAGAAAAAACCAGAACTGTTCGAGATTCCTCTGGGAGGATCTGATATAAAGCAGAAATGGGAATATGCAAAGGAAAAGCTTGGCAAGGAACTTAAAGCAGAAGAAGTGTTTTCCGAAGGCGAATACGTGGATTCCCTGGCTGTGACCAAGGGTAAGGGCTATGAAGGTCCTGTGAAAAGATTTGGAATAAAAATCAGACCGAGAAAACATGAAAAGAAAAGGAGACATCAGGGTGTTCTAGGTGTAAGAAATGTTGCAAGGGTTCTGCCAGGCAAAATCGCAATGGCAGGTCAGATGGGATTCCACACAAGAACAGAGTTTAACAAAAGGATACTGAAAATAGGAACCAACGGCCTTAATCCGAATGGTGGATGGGTAAATTACGGTCTTGTAAGGGGAGATTTCCTTATTCTTGAAGGCTCAGTGCCGGGGCCCAAAAAGAGATTGATTTTTCTGAGAAAGGCTGTGAGATGCTCTTTACCTCCACAGCCTGTTGAAATAAAGCATGTGATTCTTGAACCCCAGCAGTAATTTTCATGCGAAACTTTTATTTTCTGCTGCCAAATTCTCAAACATGAAGAGAACCGGCTTTGCAGAATTGAGGCTCTGTGAAGGCTATGTGCCTATGTATAAAGAAATGGTCAAACTCGCTGCTCCCACACTGGAGATTCTGATTCAGGAATACGGAACCCAAGGCGTGCTTAAAAGGTTCTCAGATCCTGTATGGTTTCAGTGCTATGCCTGTGCCATGGGATTTGAACACAACTATACCGGTGCAACCACGGTCACGCTCAAAGCGATAAAAGAATCCCTTCAGGACAAAAATGTAGGCATATTCGTTGTTGGGGGTAAGGGTGAGAATTCAAGAAAAACTCCAGAAGAAATAGACAGAATCTCTGAAATTTTCGGTTTTAACGAAAGCAAAACTTTAAAGCTTGTATATACTTCAAGAATTACAGCCAAGGTAGATAATACTCTTGTTCAGGATTCGTTCTCCATATACTTTCATTCCATGATTATAGATGAGAAAGGAAACTATACTGTAATCAATCAGGGAATGAACACAGAGGAAATGTTAGTGAGAAGGTATCACTGGTTTGATTCCAAAAATTTTATCGAGGAACCTCATGCCTCGATAGCAGGGTCTTCTCGCGATATTGCGCTTGATCTCACAAATAAAAAAAGTAGGGAAACCAGAAAAACAATAGAAGATATTATCAAGGATGAAAAACCGGAGGAACTCCAGAAAAAACTTTTGCTTCTGGACAGAAGCAGGGGCCAGAGTAAACTTGTGGATTTCCTTCCCTTGAAAAACGTGATAAGAATGCCTTACTACCTCTCATTTCCTAAAAGCTTAAACCTCGAAGCCTTGAGACTTTCCCGAGAAGCCCAAAACTTTGAGGAGATTCTCGGCACAAAAGGCATGGGTCCTTCAACCATGAGAGGTCTTGCATACATAGCAAGCCTCATATACGGGAGCGAGCTCTCCTGGAAGGACCCTCAAAGATATTGCTATGCCTACGGAACCAAAGCAGGGAAACCCTGGTATGTTGAAAGGGAAAGCATGAGAGCCTCAGCAGAAATCCTGAAAAACGCAATAGAAGAGGCAAAATTAGGCAAAAAAGAAAAGCTTCATGCATTGAAAAGGATGGG
>CAZCGK010000011.1:0-28151 GCA_964498245.1 uncultured archaeon
CCATCGCTGTTTTTTCCAAAATTTCGTTTTGTTTTTTCTTGTTTTCTATGAGGTCATCGAAGTAGGATAAGATTATGGAGATAATGGTTTGTTCTTGTGGGAGTGGATAGAGCAAAGATAAATCTTCTAATACATCGGGTGTAAAGGCTGGATATGCGGTTGTTGATGTTTCTGCAATTTGTGTTAAATGTTCTGTAACAAATTCTGTAGTTAAATAATAATACAAAAATCTAGGGACTATTTTATATGAAGTGATAACAGCAAATCCAGTAGATGCTATAGTATTTTCTTTAACTTCTTTAAGAAATACAAAATGTTTAAGATTTGGTCTTACTGTAGAAATTAGTATGTCATTTTTTCTGACAATTCTTTTTGCTCTTGTTGGGGCTTTTGATAATGGAATGATTTGTACATCTATGATCTCACCTTCTTTCACCGATGTTATATCTATATACTCAATTTTTTTATGAAGATAGTCTGATTTTATTGAAAGTTCATTTACCTTTGCAACTTCTTTTAATTTTACCTCTTCCCAATCCTTCGGAATCTCTCCAATTTCAGTTTCCTTAAATTCTGTTTCCCATTTGAATTTGAGGGTCATTTTATCACTTTTTTATTCGTTTTTCAAAATTCTCTAAAAAGGTTTCAAAATAGTCTAAGGTTACTATGTCTATTAGGTAAGGTTTTGATAGAACAATCTTTCTATACTGTTGATTACGCAATAATCTTACTGATAAAGGCTCTTTTATTTCTCTTTCTACTAATAAGGAGATCCACTTTGTTTCATTGATATTCATTTCATTTTCTTTTACTAAAACATCAAAAAGTTTTCCATCAACTACAATAACTGGATGGAAAAAGGTTATGATCTTCTTTTCTAATTTGTATTTAGAGTGAAGGCTCTCCCTTTGTTCCCAATAAAATATTAAAGCACTTAAAACTTTCTCGATAGCCTCAAAAATCTGTTTAGATTTTTTACTTTCTGGTGTTGTAAAAGCGAGAAAATAATATGACCAACAAGGTCTTTTATAATAATAATGTTTTTTAAAAATATGTTTGCTGGCCCAATCATAAACAGCTCCCTCAGTAATGTCCATCATATCGATATTAAGAGAAAAAACATTATCATTTAATTTCTCTTGTCTGAAAAAAACCCAAGGATTATCTTTAGATTTTTTACACTCAATAATAAGCATACTTTTACTATCTTTAACTAAAGGATATCCCTTTTCTGCAACAAGATCTATTTCTTTTATTTTTTTAATGTCAGAGTCAAAATATGTTGGAGCATTTTTTACATACCATCCTTTTTTGTTCAACATAAAAGAAACTTTAAGACTAACTGGATGGCCGCTTTTTTGGATATCATTTTTTATTTTCTTGATTATTTCTTTCTCCATTTTTTACACCCTCCAACCCAACGCCTTAAAAACCTCCTTAACTTTTCCCGTCAGCTTTTCCTCTTCCTTTAAGAGTTTTGATAATTGTTCTGAGTAGGTTTTCATTTTTTCCTCAAATGGAATTTCCTCTTCTTCAAGTTTTATTCCGACATATCTTCCAGGGATTAAAACATATCCATTTTTTCTGATTTCTTCCAATGTTGCCACTTTGGCAAAACCTGCTTCATTTATTTTTTCTTCATCTTCGCCTTTTTCAAACATTCTGAATTTATTAACAATCTTCTCTATATGTTCTTTAGTAAAAGTAACCTGTCTTCTTGAAATTTGTTTGAATAATCTCTTGGCATGAATAAAAAGAACTTTACCTTTCATGTGATCTGGCTTTGATTTTCTTAAAAACCAGAGAGATACAGGCAGAGAAACATTGTAAAATAGTTTTGGTGGGCAAGCAATTACTCCCCATACTAAATCCTTTTCTATAATCTTTTTTCTTATTTCTCCTTCTTGTCCTCCAGCAGATAGAGCAATGTTTGACATCACAAAACCAGCTTTACCATTTGGTGAAAGGTGATAAATATAGGTTTGAATCCATGCGTAGTTGCCGTTGTTGTCTGATGGAATGCCAAATTTAAATCTAGGGTCATCATATTTAACCCTATCAGCACCCCATCCGCTATCATTAAACGGAGGATTAGACACTACAAAATCTGCCCTCAAATCTGGAAACTTATCATCATGATAAGAATCTCCCAATTGGATATTTCCTTCAGCCCCTCTTAATGCGAGATTCATTTTACAGATTTTCCAAGGCATTGGTTTTGATTCTTGGCCATTGATCGAAAGAGCTGTTTTATCGATCCTTTTGTTTTCTAACTCTTCTAATGCAGAAACAAAGAAACCTCCACTACCACAAGCAGGATCAAAAATTCTTCCTTCTTTTACATCTAAGACTTTAACTATCAATTTTGTTAGACTGCGTGGAGTGTATTGTTGTGATTTACTTGAAGGTTCGTGTTCGGCAAACTTTCCTAAAAAATATTCATAAATCCTTCCAAAAATATCCTTGGCTTTATGATCTTCTCCAAATTCTAGCGAAGAAAAAAGATTTATTAAATAGGCAAGATCAAGATAATCTAAGTTTGTACTTGCATATATTTTGGGGATAACATCTTTTAATTGTTTAGGATACTCATTTTCTAGAATTTCAATTGCTTTGTCTATAAGTTCTCCTATATTCGGTTGAGTAGCATTTCTTACAAGATAATCCCATCTTGCTTCTTCAGGAACATACAAGATTCCTGCATCAAGATAGTAATCCTTATCTTCTAACGCTTGTTTTCTAAATTTTTCATTTTCGATGTATTCTTTATCTTTTGGATTAGAGAATTTATTTTGAAGCTCTTTTTTCCTTTCTTCAAAAGCAAAGGACAAATATCTCAAAAAAATTAAACCTAAAACAATATATTTATATTCATGCACTTCTACTTTCTTTCTCAATTTATCTGCCGCTTTCCAAAGTTTATCTTCAAAGTTTATATCTTTCATTGTATTTATAAATAATTTTATAATTTTATTTTTTTACCTAGTTATCGATCTATCAAAACTCAATTCGTGTTGGAAGCCCCTGTTTCTTAAAACGTTCTATAATTTTTTTGTGATCTCCTTTTGTAAGTTTCTTTTTCTCTCCTTCTCCATCATACCATTTCTGTATATCCTTTTCTTTGGCACCACAGTTTGGACAATCTCCCTGAATGAAATATTTTTCATCTATTCTTTTGTAAACAGTTTTTGCTCCCGCCGAAATTCTAGTTGTCTTACCCTGAAGAAAACTTGGCTTATGAAATGCAATTACACATATCTTATGGCAAAATGGACATTCTACTATAGCTTTTCCCGGTTGGTAGGCCATATTAATCACTTTTGATATATTTTATATATTTTTAAAAAATTTATTTGGAGATTTATCATCTTTAAAAATATCTGCTTAAAATTCCTATTACTCCTAGAAATGCGAAAATGATTCCAAAAAATATGGCTGCAGTTATGGCTATATCTCCTTGAGAAAATCCTAGAAGTTTGCTTACTACTCCCATCTCTTGATGAGATCAAAAGATTGAGACAGTATGCTAAAAGTCATGGAGGAATTGCCATATTAGCACATTATAACGGAAGAGGAGATGTTCGTTTTAAATTTTTAGGAAATTGGTCAAGAAAGTGATAAAAAATGGAAACACTACTTAATCCTATTGAAGAAATAGCGTTAAATTTGATTAGAGAAGCATGGGAAAATAAAAAAATAAAACTTAATATTACAGAATTAAAAGAGAAATTAGAAAGAAAGGGTTATTCTCTTTCTCATGAAAAAGTCCGTCTCATAGTTGAAAGTTTATGGAGAAAAGGAGAAATTCTTATAGATGTTCAAGGAAGGGAAAGAATTGTTAGACCAAACCATGTAATAGTAAGCTCGAAAACAAATCCTATTGAATTTAGGAATTTTACTATAATAGATAAAGATGGAAAACCGGTTCAAAGAATTTGGATATCTGTATATAAAAATAAACAAGGAGAGACCTATTTTACGATTTCTGAATCAAGATGGAACGGTACATGGAAAACTACAAGCAATATTATATTTCCTCCAGAAGCAAAAGAAGAAATTAGACAAATAATAAAATTCTTAGAGAAATGGAGTAAATAAAGAAAATAAAATTTACAAGAGTTAAAACAAAGAAACTCGAAGGAAGGGAAAAAATCGATCACAAAAAACTTCTGGAAAGGCTCAAAAAACAGGGTCTTCCGACTGTGATTGAGTTTTGATAATTTTGCGATTTATTTAATTCCAATATATAATTTGAGAAAAATCTTATTTCGTCTGATTATCATAATCAATTTTGATTATTATTCTAAGATAAAATAAGATTTATTAAGTGAAAAACAAAAATAGAATTATGAAACAAATTGAGAAAATTAGATTATTGAAGGAATTGGAAAAATATCCGTTGTTCACGTTCAATGATTTTGTTAGAATTACCGGTGCTTCTGCAGAATATGCGAGAACAATGCTCTATAGAATGAGAAAAGAAGGGCTGGTGTTTTGCATAGAAAAAAGCAAATACACGGTGCATGATGATCCGCTGATTTTTGCTTCATACATTTCCATACCGTCATATATAAGTTTCTGGACAGCATTGAGATTCTACAACCTTACAGAACAACTTCCTATAGAAATCATGCTTGCAGTCCCTGAATATCGAAAACCGCTAAAATTTATGGATATACCGATAACATTCACAAAAATCCGCGAATTCTGGGGATATGGAAAAAAGAGATACGGTAGATTTGATATTTTCATAGCCGAAAAAGAAAAATGCATAATAGATTCACTTCTTGTTAAAAAAATACCCATAGATGAAATTTTCAGCATCCTGCAAACAGAAAAATTGAACACTAAAAAATTAATTGAATTTGCAGCAAGAACAAAAAGCATATCCGTGATGAAAAGGATTGGATATATGCTTGAATTTTGCGGGATCGATACCTTGCCTCTTGAAGAAAAAATAAGCTCTGACAGAAATTATATCACTCTGGACTGGAATTTCCCTGCTAAAGGGAAAAGAAATACCAAATGGAAATTGATCGTTAACAGGGTGTTAGAATGATAGATGTAGAGGAGCTGAAAAAAATAGGAAAACTGAAAGGCATTGCAAATATTGGGCATATAGAAAAGGATTATTTAAGCGATTTGATTCTATTGTCCATCTCAAGACATACCAAAGAAGAATTGATATTTAAAGGCGGTACCTGTCTTTTCAAATTCTATAAACTTGACAGGTTCAGTGAGGATTTGGATTTTACACTCAAAAAGGAACTGGATATTACCAGATTGTTAAACAGAATAGTTTCCGATCTTAAAGTGTTTGGTATTGAATGTGAGATAAAAAAGATGAAGCAGACACATAACGCAATAATGATTACACTAAGAATTAAAGGTCCTTTCTATACAGGTGATGATAAAACAATTGCAACAATGAGAATTGATATAAACACGAAATCAACCATTGAACTGAAACCTTTAGTGCAGCGATACATTTCACTTTATCCTGACATTCCGATATTTTCTATCATTATTATGCAGGAAAAAGAAATTCTAAGTGAGAAAATAAGAGCCATTCTTACAAGGACAAAGGCAAGGGATATCTATGATTTATGGTTTCTGCTGAAAAAGGGTGTTGAATTCGATCCGAATCTTGTTAAGAAAAAACTTAAATATTACAACATGCAATGGAACAAGAACCTGTTTCTCAAAAACCTTAACATCAAATCTGAAATATGGAAAGCTGAGCTTAAACCCCTGGTCAGGACACTGCCCGAATTCAGTGAGGTTAAAAAACTGATCCGTGAAAAGATAAAGATTTCAGAAAGTGAGAATTTACCGAAAAACCTGAGAAAGAGGGAAAAATGAAATGTGAGAAACCCGGTGTTTTGTTGACAATTTCTGATTCTAGTCAGAACCCACAATATTTACTTGCATGAAAAGCCTGAATGGAGATAATTTGGAAAATAAGTTCTCAAAAAGAACGAAAAATTTAAATATTCGTTCTCTCAGAGAACGAAAAAAGAAAAACATTCAGGTAAAAGACGTGGTTTTCAGGTATTGATCCATTGTGTAGAACTGATTCTCTCAATTCACCAACTCTGGTATTCTTCCCTTTATTCTGAATTCGCTTTCAGGCCACCTGTATTTTTTTCCTCTGTAGGTGAATTCTGTTGCATATTCCAGCAATTCCCTTATCTCCTCTGGTGAATAACCGTCTTCCTTCATTTGCAAACCAAGCCTGTATTTGCTTATAGCTTTACCAAACATGGGTTTGCCTTTGTATCTGAACCTTTCAAGAAATTTCAGGTCGCTTTCTGTGAGGGGCAGTTTGTCTTGGGTATACTCACCAAAATAGCAGCTGTAAAGGGAGTCTATTATTCTTGCCATGGCTTCATCAAAAAACTCTCTGTAAAGGTTTTCTTGCTTAAGATTTTCGATACCGTGGGTATTTAGTTCCATCAGTTCTCTTATCTCTCTTTTCGTCTCATTCATATAATTCAGAGCTTTTACAAGATCCTTATCCGGTTTACCTGTATTTTCTATGGTTGTTTCTAAAATGAGGTTTCCGTATCTTTCAATTTCTGTTGCGAGATCATAAATCTCTCTATAGGTTTTTACGCTTTCCTTCAAAATTTCAATGCTTACCTGTGTTAGCATACTTCTTTGCTTTAGTTCATCGAGAAATTCCTCTGCATCGGAAAAACCTTGTTTCGTTTTCAGAAAACTTTTCAGTTTCTTAATCATGTTTGTATAATATTTCGAATCTGCTGAATTCAACCGTGAGGATATAATGGATATGTTTTTTCGGTGTTTCTCAGTCCGGGTATCCTTTAATTCCAATTCACTTTCGCACAACGAAAAAAACTCATATGCATCGTGTATGAAGGAAAGAAAAGATTTTGTGTATTCTGTATTTATGCAAAATGCCTCAGCTATCTTCCGGGCTCTGAAAACGGTATATTCTGTGTAAAATTCACCTGCAGTCTTCTCCAAGAATTCTTCATCGGTTTTTAACTTTCTGATTATGTACTTTTCTATTTCCTGGAAATCAGGACCTTCAAAGTCCTTGCTGAAGAGAATTCCCTTCTTCCCTGTGTTATCGGATATGGAATGCCATATTTCATGGTCTATACCATCTATAGAAAACTCGTTATCGTTCACCACCAGGTAATCTTCTTGTGGAAGATAACTCGCAGTGATAGCTCTGTTATTATTCTTTGCCTTTCTCAAGGAAACATGACCTTCTCTTTTTCTGTTCGTATAATCCTGTTCTATATATTCAGATATCCAAGGGTCCCATTTTCGTAACTCCTTTTCAATCCTTTTCTCAAATTTGTTCGTACAGCCGTTTGCTACAAGGATCGGTATTGCTGCACCGAGAACAACATACTTCTTCCAGTTCTTCCACGCATTCTTCATATCCTGCTTTGTTTCTTCCCAATCCTCCTTCCATCCCTCCCATTTCAGATACGAACCAATTCTCTGCATATTTCTCACTTATGAATAGTTAAAAAATAAGTTTAAAAAACTTGGTGTTCTGAAATATCCGAAATGATATATTAAAAAACGAATCTGTGTCTTTGGAAGATTTTAAAACCGCACAGTTTTCTATAGATAGCAGACCGAGAAACTCAATCTTTTTCCCAAAAGATTTTTGGTGCAGCATAAGTTCTGACAATCTTTTTTTAGGTTTCACTTTAGGCAAAGGAGAATACGCTTCCCTTTTACTTGATGCTATAATAGATTCAAAAAAGGTAAAGCTTAATTGATTATTATGAGCAGAAAACTCATCACCCTTACAGGACCATCAGGAATAGGAAAAGGTTACGTCAAAAAAGAACTTAAAAAATTATTTAGCTGGGTTGAACCGCCCTTTTACACCACACGAAAAAGAAGACCGTCTGATGACGGCACAAGAATCCATATTCCAGAAGAAGAGTTTATAGAAAAGGTAAACAAGGGTGAAATAAATCTGGTTAATGAAATATATGGGCACAAATACGGATTGGATTTAAATCTCTTAGAAGAGATGTTTTTACTTGAAACTCCTGTTATAATGGAACTGTATATAGATAATGTCGCTCTCTTCAGAGACAAATATCCGTTTGCTAAAATGTTTGCATTTATTCCAAGTTCTCCTGATATTCTCCTAAAAAACATGGAAAAAAGAGGAGATAACGAAGAAGAAATAGAAAAAAGGCTCATTGCTGCAGAATGTGAATTAGAAAAAATAGAACAATATGTTTCACTTTTTGATGATGTGTTCCTGATTGAGAAAGAAAACAAAAACTTAGTGAGAGTTTTATATAATCATCTTAAAGATTATTTGAGGTGAAAAAATGCTGTCCACAAAACTTATAGATACATGGCTCAGAAGTCCCATCATTCTTGGCTCTGGTACAATTTGCGAGACCAAAGAAAATATCATAAAAGCCTTTCAGAACGGTGCAGGCGCTGCTGTTACAAGAACACTTAGAGTAGACGAAAAAACAAGAAAACCATTTAAGGTAAGATATTATGCAACCGATTGTTATATGTTAAATTCGGATAACACCAATGCAACATCGTGGAGAAAATGGTGCGAATGGATAGAGGAAATTGAAAGGTTTGGTAAACTTATAATAAGCATATCTGCAAGGGATGTTATTAATTCTGAAATAATAGTGAAGGCATTTGAAGAGAAACACCCACCCACTTTTTATGAACTTAATTTTTCATGTTCTCATTCCAGAAAGCTCTATGGTAGAATAAGTTATAAAAACGTTACAAAATCTTTAGAAATTATAAAAGAGCTTTCGAAACGGCCTGTGTTCCTTAAATTATCTTTGGATAATATAAATCTAAAAAAATTGAAAGAATTAGAATCTGTTGAACTTGTAGATGGTTACGTTTTATCAAACACCATAGGACCTGGAATGAAAATAGATGTGAAAAAAAGAAAACCGTTTTTAGATTCTGTCTTTGGAGGTGTTAGCGGTCCGGCTATTAAACCACTTGTTCTAGCAAAAATATTCGAATTGAAAGATAAATTGAAAAAACCGTTTATTGGTGTGGGTGGCATAGAATGTGCTGATGATGTACTGGAATATCTTTTAGTTGGCTGTGAGGCTGTTCAAATATATACAGCAGCACACAGGCATGGTATGAAAATATTTAATACAATTAATGAAGATCTAAAGAAAAAATTAAAAGAAATGAACGAAACCATAGAGAGTATCAAGGGAACATTAAAATTAGAAAACGGATAACATGCACACAATAACCGTGTACTGTAACAATTGCGGGCAGCGTTTGTTAAAATACCGGAAGGATAAACCAGGACATCTAGTAAAATGTTATTGCGATTGCATTTCAAAATATTATGTGGATGAGGAAAACCCGCTTTATTGTCCGAACTGCGGCACACAATACGCTAGAGAAACAAAAATCCGTGGTAGAGAAGCGTATAAAATAATTCAGGGTAAAGTATTTGTCAGGGGATAATATGGACGAATTGATAGATATTGTGGATGAGAATGATAATGTTATAGGGGTGAAATTGAAAAGCGAGGCGCATAGAGACGGGAGTAGACACAGAAGCGCGCATGTGTGGATAGTTAAGGATGGGAAGATTTTTATGCAAAGAAGAGGGAAAAACAAAAGATTTTTTCCCAATAAATTTGATGTTGCGTGTGCTGGGCATTTAATGAGTGGGGAAAGCTATGAGGAAGGAGCAATAAGAGAGCTCAAAGAGGAGGTTGGTTTGGATATTGAAAAAGATAGATTGATTCCGTTACAGAAAAGAAAACAAACCTCTATTGTTAAAGACGAAAACGGCTCGAAATACATAAGCAGGGAAATAATGATGGTATTTTTGCTGGAACTAAAAAACGATGAAAAAATGGAGATCGATAAAAATGAAATAGAGGAACTGAAAGCCTTTGAAATACAGGAACTTAAAGACCTGTTAGAAAACAGACCGGAGCTTTTTGTGGATGATAAAAAATATCTGAAAGATATTGTTAATTTGTTAGAAAAAAACATGAGCCCTAACTAACCCGTGTTTATAAATGCATCAGAGATTCGGAACATTCGAATGTGTTTTCTTCCTAGCCACTAATGGTTGGTTAGGTTTTTTTCACCTTGCAAACCCTGTTATAGGAAAACTGTAATCTCTATTTTATTCGCGATGCAAAATTCAGTTAAAAAAGCCGGTTCCTGCTTAAACAATATCCTTCTCGCTCACGATTACGAAATCACCGACTGATTTGACTGCAGAGAAGGGAATGAGCAGTCTGTTTTTCTCATCCCTCTGGAGGTTCATGTTGGCTATGTGGGATGTTGTGTCAACTATAACAAGGTTTATGAGTTCTCCTGATTCTGTTATATAATCGATATCACCGACCACTCCGAATTTTTTACCCGTTTCTTCAGAGATTATTATTTTTCCAATAAGATCCTTGCTCTTTACCCTTTCTTCGCTCATAATAACCTCCTGACAAAGATTATGATAGTTTATTGAATATAAGTTATTTAAATTTATCCTTCATTATCCAGGCCTGTGGTATCACCCAGTCACCACACAAATATTAATTTTTTAGCTCTGTAGATTTGTAACAGGTGATGATATGGCTCTTAAGAAAGCACCGGGATTGATTCCTGCTATTGATATGCCTCTGGGCAAAGCCATCGTTTATATAGATAAACTTAAGGGGCTTGAGAATGAAATAACCGGGCTTAAGATTGGCAGTGAGATTGTGGATGAGTTTGGTTTGCTTGTAACAAATCGTCTTCTGGAACAGATAGATAATGAATACTCTGTAATTCTTGATCTTCAGAAAAGAGGTAATGATGTGCCTGAATTTATCAGAAGACAGGTTGGACTTGCAAAAAAATATGCTGTGTGCAGCTATATCGGTCATCCTGTTGGATCGGGAAGCAGCGGTAAGTTCGGTGATAAGGAGATGGGTTCATTGCAGGCATTTGTGGGATATTGCAAGGAAAATGATATTGAACCTGTAATTGTATTAGAACTGACATCACCAGGCTCTGGTTTTTTCCTCCGGGAAGGAGCAAGAGAGGACTTAGCAAGAAAATCGAAAGAATTGGGTGTTAAATATTTTGTTGCTCCTGCAACCAGACCCGAAAGAATAAAGGTTTACAGGAAAATAATAGGGGAGGATGCTGAAATAATCTCTCCGGGTGTTGGGCCACAGAAAACAGGAGATCCTGTAAAGGATGCGGTTGAAGCTGTGTATGCGGGTGCTGATCATCTTGTAATAGGAAGGGCTCTGTATAATAGTAGCAATCCTCCTGAAACAGCAAAAACCATATTTGATGCTGTTTATGAAGCATATCTGAAAAGAAAGGGGTTGTGAGGTGGGTTTAATGAAACCGTACCAAGATAAGTTTCTAAACCATGCAATCAAAACCGGTGCGTTAAGATTTGGAAGTTTTAAATTAAAGAGCGGGAGGGATTCTCCCTATTTCTTTAACCTTGCACGCGCAATGAATTCTGGTGAGGGAATCTCGGTTGTTTCAAAATGCTATGCGGATGTGATTCAGGAATCTTTCGAGGAGGGTCTTGAATGTGATTTTTTGCTCGGTCCTGCATACAAGGGAATACCTCTAGCAGCATCTGTTGCATATGAACTTGCAGAAAGGGGTGTAAACAAAAGATACGGTTTTGATATAAAGGAGGAGGATTCCTCTGCAGAGATAAGTGCAGAGGATGTTCTTCCTGATACGGTAAAAATAGTGGGTGTTGTGATGTTTGAGGAGATACCGATGAATGGGAAAGAGGCGCTGGAATTTGCAGAACAGTATGCATCTAACATATTTGATACACTCAAATACAATGAGTTTGACTCGATTTTTGCAAAAGCGTATGGTGGGATTGTACCTGCTACACTTATACTGAAAAAATTATTCGAAAAATATAAAATAAACAAAAGATGGGGATATAACAGAAAAAGGAAAAAGGTTTACGGTGATAAATCAGAGATTACGGTAATTGGGGATATAAGAAAGGATGACCGGGTTTTGGTGTTCATGGCAAGGGAAAAACAAGAACAGCCTGTTATAGGATATCTGAGAAAGAAAGATGTGGTTTCACAGGTTGAGGATGTCATAACCACCGGAGATACGAAAATAGAGGTATGGAAAAAATTGAAGAGGTACGAGGAGGAAATTTTCCCTGGATGCATCTATCTGGGATTTGACAGACAGGAAAGAACAAAGGATGGGAGATCACCTGTAGAGGTGGTTGAGGCAGAGGGCTGGAAAGTGAAATCCATTTTACAGGCAAGACCGGTTTTTGTGGGCTTACACAATAAAGAAATAAACGGTAAAATTTTGGTGGATGATAAGATTCTTGAAGAATTTATCGAGTATCAGGCAAAGTATGGAGTGTAGATTAATCCTTAATGTTCAGTAATTGCTTTATTTTCTCAACATCGAATCCGACCACAATATTTCCATTTATTTCCAGAACAGGAACTCCCATTTGTCCTGATTTCTCAATCATTTCAAGTGCTGCTGCGCGATCCTTCGAAACATCCACTTCTTCAAACTCTATACCATGGTCACTCAAAAACTGCTTTGCTCGGAAGCACCAGGGACAGGATGGTGTGGTATAGAGTTTAACTTTATGCATCATTTTTCACCTCATGTTTTCGAATTCTTAAAAATGTTATCTGTTATATATATAAAACTTATACAGCTCTTATGAATTCGCACCGTGGATTTACCTCCACAAAATGGAAGGCTGTTTTTCCATAAGCAGGACACTGGTTTTCCTTTCGGTTATCCACATCCTCTCTCGGCCAGTGAGCAACATCGCACACCCAGCCGGGAATTATTTCATTTGAAAGACACGGTCCTGAAGAAAGGTCGGTTCCGTTCTGGAGATAGGATTTGCATAAAAGAATGCAGGCATAGGCAGCCCTTTCTGAGTCTGTTGGTACTGTTCTGAAAACCGCAGGGTAAATTATCCAGTAAAATAGCAAGAAACCTACAAAAAATGCAACAATAACTGTTATCACAAATTTCCATTCCATGTTTTGTTTTTATGGTTTTTCAATTTAAATATTGTCCTATCACAAAAGTATAAAAATCCCGCTATTAAAACTCTAAACGTGATGATATGTTCTCTCTTGAAAAAATAATAGAAAAGATATGCGAACACACAAATCTCGATGAAGACAGGGTAAGAAAAATGATTCTGGAGAAACAGAAAGAACTCTCCGGTTTGGTTTCCGAAGAGGGAGCCGGGTATCTAGTTGCGAGAGAATTGGGTGTAAATCTAATAAGGGAGGTAAAAAGACAGTTAAAAATAAAGAATCTCATAACCGGTTTAAAATCAGTTGAACTTATAGCAAGGGTTGTTAAAATATTCGAGCCAAGGGATTTCGAAAAAAACGGAAGAACAGGAAGGGTTATAAACGTTCTTCTCGGTGATGATACGGGTGTGGTGAGGCTTTCTCTCTGGAATGAGGAGACTGAACTTGTGGAGTCCGGAAAAATAAAGGAAGGTGATGTTGTTAGAATATCAAGAGCGTATGTAAAACCGGATAACAGGGATAATCCTGAACTAAGGCTCGGTAGAGGAAGTATAGAAAGGGTTGAAGGGGTCACGGATCTGCCTTCTGCTGAGGAAATCGAAAAAGAATTCAGCAGTATGAAAAGAAGGTTTATCAGAGACTTCAAGGATGGTCAGTTAAATGAAACCCGGGCCGCGCTTGTTCAGGTGTTTAAAAGAGATCCGTTTTTTGAAATATGTCCGAAATGCGGGATCAGGCTTAAGGAGGACAATGGCAAATGGATATGCGAAGATCATGGAGAGGTTCAGCCCAAGTATCAGGTTATGCTTTCAGGGATAATAGATGATGGAACGGGTAATATCCGTGCGGTTTTTTTCAGGGACACGGCAGAGAAACTGTTCGGAAAAACAGTTGAGGAGCTCAGAGAAATTGCAAAAAAGAATATGGATGTTCTTTCTGTTTTCACGCATATTGAAGGACTCGGTAAGGATTTCATTTTTAGAGGAAGGGTAAGAAAAAACGACTTCACAAACCGACTCGAATTTATTGTGAATGAAATGGAGGAAATAGATGTGAAGAAGGAAATTGAGAATTTGCTTAGAGAGATTGCCGGTTGATTGCGAATTTTGTATAGCGGAATACCGGAACGGTACTATCCACAGGCTTATAAACTTCGGCTGGTAAGGTTTTAATTGGTATGAAGGAATACGGGTACAGCAAAGGTATTCTGGGGAAACGGGTGGTTCAAAATCTGGATAAAATACAGGAAAGATTTGAAAAAGTATTTGGAATGAGACAGAAAACAATAAATGATTTTATGACAAGATTTAATCGGAGAGAAATATGAGTGAAGAGATATCCAAACTTCCGGGAGTTGGGGAGAAAACTGCAGAGAAATTGAAGGAGTGCGGGTATACAGATTTAATGTCCATAGCAGCATCGTCTGCCGGGGAACTCGCATCTGCTGCGGGAATAGGTGAGGAAACTGCAGGTAAAATAATAGCAGCAGCAAGGGAAAGTCTCAAAATGGGATTTGAGACTGCAAGTCTGGTATTGAAAAGAAGGGAGGAGATAGGGAGAATAACTACAGGGTCAAAGGCTCTGGATTCTCTTCTCGGTGGGGGCATTGAAACACAGGCAATTACTGAGGCGTACGGTGCGTTTGGTTCTGGAAAATCTCAATTAGCACATCAGCTTGCGGTAAATGTGCAATTGCCGAGAGAAAAAGGCGGTCTTAATGGCAAAGCTATATTTATAGATACCGAGCAAACGTTCAGACCTGAAAGAATAATGGAAATGGCAAAGGCTCTCAATCTTGATCCGAAAAAATCACTGGATAACATTCTGGTTGCAAGAGCGTATAATTCAGACCATCAGATTTTGCTCGCGGAAAAAGCAGAAGAGTATATAAAGGAACATAATGTGAAGATTCTGATAGTGGACTCGCTAACAAGTTTTTTCAGAAGTGAATATACCGGAAGGGGGGAACTTGCAAGCAGGCAACAAAAACTGAACAGGCACCTGCATCAGCTTCAGAAAATAGCGGATATATACAATATAGCTGTATATGTAACAAATCAGGTAATGTCAAGGCCGGATGTGCTTTTTGGAGACCCAACAGCTCCCATAGGAGGACATGTTTTAGGACATCAGGCAACCTTCAGAATATATCTCAGAAAAAGTAAGGATGTTAAGAGAATAGCAAAGCTTATAGACTCTCCATGCTTACCAGAAGGGGAAACTGTATTTAAGGTGGTTGCAGACGGTATTAGAGATATTTAACTCGGTATTTTTATTTCATTAGAAAATAAAATTATAACATGACCTTTCGCTCAGCAATTTCATATGTTGGGGTTGTTCTCGAAATTCTCGGAATAATTATACTTATTCCTGTATTTTTTTCTTGGCTGTTCAATGAGCAAACCCACTCGCTTTTTTTGCTTGCAGCACTGATATCCTTCATAACAGGAACGATTTTTGATAAGAAGTTTCCGAAAGAGGAAATAACCCTTGCTTCTGCAATGGTAATATCTGCTTTGAGTTTTGTTTTGGCATCAGTGATAGGTGCTGTTCCGTATCTTCATCACATGAATTTTGTTGATGCCGTGTTCGAATCTGTTTCTGGATTCACAACAACAGGCTTGAGTGTGATTGTGCCAGAAGAGCTCCCGAACTCCCTGTTATTGTGGAGGTCTTTAACTCAGTGGATAGGTGGTATAGGTATAATACTCATTTTTCTTCTCCTTGTAAACTCCCCTGGAATTTCTTCCTATTACCTTTACAAAGCAGAAGGAAGGCAGGAAAAAATAGAGGCCACGGTAAGGCACACGGTAAGAAGTATTTTCTGGATATACGGAATATATACGCTTCTCGGTATCATTCTTTTATGTATAGCAGGCATGCCGCTCTTTGATGCTGTTATTCATACCTTTTCTTCCATTTCCACAGGAGGTTTTTCCTCAAAATCCCAATCCATAGGCTTTTACACCAATCCTGCAATAGAGGTTGTAATAATTTTTCTGATGGTTGCTGGAAGCACTTCGTTTCTTCTTCATAACAGAATATTCAAACTGGAAATCCGGAAATATGCAAGCAATCCTGAAACTAAGGTGTTCTGGTTTCTGGCGGTTACATTTTCGATATTTCTTTCCTTTGCATTTCTGCACATGCCTGATTCAGTGAGACATGGCATATTTCATGCATTTTCTGCATTAACAACCACAGGTTTCACAACTCTGAATATGTTTCCCGAGGGTCTTCCACTATTTTTACTTGCCATTCTAATGATTATAGGTGGTTATGCGGGTTCTACTGCTGGAGGTATAAAAATTGTAAGAGCCTTAGCCATAGGAAAAGCCATTCCTTGGTTGGGAAAGAAAATGAGCCTTCCTGAAGAGGCGGTGGTTCCCTTGAAGATAGGTGAAAGGATTATCAAACTCTCAGAAATGGCTGTTATATCGATTTTCGTGTGTATTTATTTTCTTGTGCTGGGATTGAGCACGATGGTTCTGGTTTTTTTGGGATATCCTCTTTCCCATGCGTTTTTTGAATCAGCATCTGCAGAAGGGACAGTCGGGCTTTCTGTTATATCACTCAAGGATATGCATCCTCTGGGGAAATTTATTCTTATGATAGATATGCTTTTGGGAAGGCTTGAGATATTTCCGTTTCTGGTTATAATTTATCTGATATACAAAAACATTGCCAATAAAATAAAACAAAAATTTTAGCGAGATAAAAAATTAATATGCTGATGAAGATATATCGGAGACTTCTTCATGCATTCGGTCCGCAGAACTGGTGGCCAGTAAAAAACGGTTTCAGACCCAAGGAATGGGAGATATGTGTAGGAGCGGTTCTCACTCAGAATACCAACTGGAAGAATGTGGAAAAGGCGCTGGAAAACATGAAAAAACACGGTATTGTTTCCAGAGAGGATATCATCAGAATCGATACAGAAAAACTGGCAGAGATAATAAAACCTGCAGGATATTACAATCAGAAAGCAAAAAAGCTCAAGGCTCTCGCATCTCTTGAAGGTAAAATCACCAGAGAAAAGCTTCTTTCTGTTTGGGGTGTGGGTCCTGAAACAGCGGATTCGATACTTCTCTATGCTTATGGAAAGCCCTATTTCGTTATAGATGCGTATACAAGAAGGGTTTTTTCCAGACTTGGATTGGTTAAAGAGACTTCGAGTTATGAGGAGCTAAGGCATTTTTTCGAGAAAAACCTTCCGAGAGACATCCAGATTTATAAGGAGTATCATGCTCTGATAGTGGAGCTGGCGAAGAGATTCTGTAAGAAAAAGCCTTTTTGTGAGAAATGTCCGATCTCTGATTACTGTAAATTTGAGAATAAAAACTGAATTTAATATTCTCTTTTTATTTTAAAATATTGCAATAATTTTTTCCCGAGCTGGGTTAGACTATATCCATTTTCCATTTTCTCAACAATTCCTAAGCTTTCATACCTTTTTATTTCATCTTGCAGAGACCCTTCGGGGAACGTTGGAGTGTAATTCTCAAAATCGAAGTTTTGTTTTACGTATCTTTCAATTTCTTCTAGCCTTTTTTTACCTTCTAGCAAAGATTCCAATACGAGTTTTTCTGTATATAGTGTATCTCTCAGCCATTTATTCCTCATTTTTTCCCTTCTTCAAAATTAGTACTGAATAATTAACCGTTAAATTCAAATTTTTTATCCTCGATTAAATCAGCCTTACATAATAGCCCTGTGAAACTCTTGTTCTGAAATTCTCTATCCTGTGTTTTATTTCCTCAAACATATCTGATACTCTCATGATCTTTCCATTTACCAGAATTTTGGGGTCTATAAATCTCGCTTTGGTTTTTACATAATATTCATAATTCTTTTCATCAATCACTGCATTTATATCAGGGCTCAAAAGGGATATTTTATTGTGTATTTCCGGGTCTCCGGAGTTTTTCAGAATCTCCCAAACTTCATCATCCGTTTTCAAAAGGTCATCAATCCGCATAAGATTTTTCTTCATAGCTATTCTTATGGAATCTGCAAGCAATTGATATGATACTGCCTGAACAGGGCTTGCCCAGTATTTTTCCGCGCATTCAAGAAAGCACAGTGCCATTTTTCTTGCTGCTTCCGGGTCGTTAACAACTATTTCATTACTCCAGACCTTCAGGTTTCCGAGAAAAAACCGTATATCTTCTGGAGTGCATATTCCGAAAAGCACTGCATCTTTAAAGAAATAATCCAGCCTGTCAGCGCACAGATCCGGTATCGGTCTTTCAAGAAGGGAAAATCTCCGGGTATCGAGAAGCTCGATGGCATCGAATCCTGCATTCTCCAGTATTTCCGGAATTTCGGAATGTATCATAATTTTTTCAACAATCTCTTCATGATATTCCTGATCTTCGCACCGACCGAAAACATAGTCTCCTACATGGGAGAAAGCTGTGTGTGCAATATCGTGAAGAAGACCTGCTAATCTCTCCTTTCTTGAAGCACCGAAAAATCCGAGAAGGTGATATACACCGATGCTGTGATCGAATCTGCTCAGTTTTATTGAAGGTTTGATGAACTTCCATGCTCCGTGCTGGGAAATTCTTTTCAATCTCTGCATCGGCTTTGTTTTTAGAAGCTCTATCACAAGAGGATCTGTTATCTCGATTCTGCCGTAGGAGACGTCGTGAACTATCATACAAACTATTGAAAATATTTAAAAATATAAATTAATGCATTCACTAAATAGTAGTTTCGAATGCATAATACTTTATACGGCATATAATGAATATGCTCCGAAAGAATGAAAGGGATCGGGAATACCTGAAAAAAAATAACAGGTTTAGATTTAGAAGATTTTCTCAAGCGTCTGGAACTTTTTAATCGATTGGATGAGTTAGAAAGAGAAAGATTGAATCTCTCTCCAGAAGAGCTGTATGAAAAATTGTACAGAATTGGAGAGCTCGCATTAGAGCTGGGAATTCTGAACCGTGCCTTGAATGCCTATATGGAAATCAATGATAGGAAGAAGGTTAGAGATATAGGGCAAAAATGTTTGGAAGAGGGATGGTATTTTGATGCGGTTCGTGCGTTTAAGTTTCTTGGTGATAAAAAGGGTGTAACGAAAATCATTCGTGAATTGGAAAGTAAAGATTATGGATTGGATCTGGAGATTTCTATGAAGGAGTATCTGGAAGAGCGAACTATAAAATCGGTGAATAGGGGATTTAAGAAATGGATTTCTGAAATGGGAATAGAAAGCGCCTGTCTGTTTGATGTGATTCCCACAGCTAATATGATGCACCATGTAGTTGATAATGATTATGATGTTGGTATAGGAATAGCCAAAGGTGGATTGTTTCTTACCTATCTTTCCCATCTTTTTGAACTACCGGTAAAGGTTGTTCACTGTCACAAAAAAGGCAGAGAAACGGAATTTAACTGGGTTTGTGAACCAGATCCTCAGGAGCTAAGAGGAAAAAATGTTATAGTTTTCGACAAAGATGTGGTAACCGGAAAAACGGCACAAAGAGTACTGAAAGAGATTGAGAAATACAGACCCAACAGGGTGGACCTGGCACTGATCTACAATCCGAATGAAGGTATAGGTCCTGGTGCACGGTTATCCAATGTTCCGAAGGGTTACACAGAGGTTTATTATCCGGAAAAATTCAGCTATCGGGAGTTTGATAAAGTAGTTGAGAGGCTGGAAAAAAGCCTAAAGAGGTTTTCACTCTATTAATCCCAACCTTTCCAGCGTTTCATAAATTCCCCAGGCGTATACAATCGCTTCAAATGCATTGATAAGATCGTTTTTTTCAAGAAAATATTTGCAATCAGAGATGTAAGCACGGATATTTTCTGTACATTCATCAATTCCCTTCACATATTTTATCTTTTTGATTTTTTCTGATTTTTCTTCCAGTCTCTTCAGCCACTTTTCGGTTTCCTTTCGGAGTTTACCGGATATTTTTTCATGCATTAAATTCTTTAAATATTTTGAGAATTAATAAATCATCTGGTGATCTCCTTGTATACAATAAAACTTGAAAATGTGGATAGAAACAGAAAGAATGTAGGCAATAAAGCTATAGCGCTTGGAGAGCTGATGAATTCTGGTTTACCTGTTCCACCAGGCTTTGTGATAACAAGTGATGCCTTTGAAAAATTTCTCAGAGCCAATAAAATAGGAAACAAGATTGCAGAGATACTTTCGAATATAAATTTTAGCGATTATCAATCTGTTTTTCAGGCTTCTCAGGAAATACATGAACTCATTCTTTCAGGAAGTTTTCCGGATTATATTGAAAAACCCATAAAAGAAGAATATGAAGAACTCTCCATAGGCAGAGAAGCAAAGGAGTTGGGTGGTATAGCATTTGATCTTATAAAAGCAGGAAGGACGGAAATTTGTGTGGCTGTTAGAGCATCTTTGAGCTCTCAGGAGCTTCCGTACGCAAATTTTGAAGGCCAGACCGCAACATTCCTGAACATTCGGGGTAATCATCAGCTTCTAAATGCAATAAAGGAATGCTGGGCTTCTGTGTTCAGCCCCCGGGCACTCATCTACCGAAAGAAAAAAAGAATCACAAAAATACCGACAGTAGGAATCATAGTTCAGAAAATGCTGGAAGCTGAGAAATCCGGATTCATTTTCACCTCCCAGCCCGAGAAAAACGATAGATCGAAAATAGTGATAGAAGCTTCATGGGGCTTTGCTGAATCGCTGACCTCGGGTATCGTGACACCGGATGAATATATAATAGATAGAGAAACCGGCAGAATTATAGAGCAAAAAATAAGAAAGAAGATGTGGATGAAAAAAAGAGATGAGATTTCTGGCAAAATTATAAAAGAGCCCGTTTCCAGAGAAAATATGGAAAGAAATACACTTAATGAAAGCGAGATAAAAAAATTGTGCGAGTTTGCTATTAAAGCTGAAAGACATTTTAACGGGCAGTCCCAGATTTTACAGTGGAGTGTAGAAAGAAACAGGATATTTATTCTGTCCTCATCATCGATTCCGACCTTCGGCTCTCCGGTAGCTTTTGAAAGTTTTAATGAAGGTGAAATTGCTGCAGGAGGCATACCGGTTTCTTTGGGAGTTGTTAAGGGTAAAATAAAGTTAGTATTATCTCCTGAAGATCTTTATAAAATCGAAGCAGGTGATATAACTGTTTTGAAAATGACCCATGACGCCATCCTGCCTTTTATGGAAAAAATAGCGGGTATCATCACGGATGATGGAGGCAGAATGTGTCATGCTGCTGTTATAAGCAGGGAGTTTGGTGTGCCGTGCATTGTGGGAACGGAAACCGCAACATCAACTTTAAAAAACGATCAGAATGTTGTGCTGAATGCTGTTAACGGTAATATTTATATACATTCAGAGCCTGTTGTTGCAGAACCCCTGACATCTCTGAATCCTGTACATGCTGTTTCAAACCTCTCTAATAATGATACTGTTACAGCGACAAATGTAAAAATTGCGATAGCTTCACCAGAGATACATGAAAGCAGTCTCAAAGATGTGGATGGTGCGGTTGTGATAAAACCTGAATATATGCTTTCTGGTATAAATAAACATCCATTCTTCCTTCTTAAAAACATACCTGAAGAATTTGAAAACAGGCTCATAGAGAGCTTGAAAAAAATTGCAAATGCGATTTACCCAAAACCCCTTATCTACAGAGGTATGGATATAAGAACTGATGAATTCATGTATCTGGAAGGTGGGGATGAAGAGCCTAAAGAACAGAACCCGCTCTTGGGTTGGCATGGAATAAGAAGGAGTATTGATGATGGGGAGATTCTTCTTTTCGAAATCAGAATGCTGAGAAAACTGTATTCAGAAGGGATAAATAATGTAGGTTTTGCCATACCTTTCATTTCCTCTGTGGAGGAGTTAAAAAGGGTAAAAAACAGTATAGATTTTCCTCTTAAAACTGGAATAACGGTAGAGACACCGGCTTCTGCAATAGCAATTGAAGAATTTTGCAGAGAAGGTATGGATTTTGTATTGATAAATTATGATATTCTTGCCCAGCTCGTTCTCGGAGTTGATAGAGACAATGCAAATGTATCCAAAATGTATTCAGAATCGAATTCTGCTGTATTAAATCTCATAAAGCATGTGATAAAAACATGCAAATCGTACAGAATCAAAACCATAGTTTACGGTGATGTCATCCGGAGCGCGGAGGCTCTTGAAAACATGATTCGTTCTGGTGCTGATTCCTTCTGCATAACCGAAGAAGGTATTAATGAAACAAAAAATCTCATTTACAGAATAGAACGAAAACTGCTTCTTGAAAAAATTGGAGAGAACGAACAAAAAGTATTTAAATTTTAACCCTAATTTGTTATTACTGAAAGGTGAAAATTATGAGAATAGATTTTCTGATTATGCTTACCCTTGTTGTGTGGTTTTTTTTATTACCTGAAGGATTTTCTATTTCAGACGTGCCTGTTATTCAGTCCGTTTCACTTCAGCCTGAAATACCTACAACATACGATGATATTGTATGCAGTGTGAACGTTTCGGATGAGAATGGAAATCTTGATCATGTGAGATTTAGATGGTATGTAAATAATTACTTGTTCAAAACCGAAATTGTTCCGGTATCGGGTAATTTTTCTACAGGCGAAAGTGTTCTCTTCTGGGAGGAAACACATGAGGGTGATGAAATTCTCTGTGATGTAACGGTTTACGATACTGAAGGTTTGAGTTTTAATTCTGCCGTGTCAACACGGATAATCTATCAACAACAGTGTGCTGTAGATGTTTACGGTCTGGAATACGATAATGGTGTGATAAGAGCCTACATAAAAAATACAGGAATGTTTGATGAAAATGTTACTTATGTTATAACTATAGATAATGTTGTACATAAGACAGAAACCGTATTCCTCCATCCAGAACAGACCGTAAAGGTTTCTTATGGGTATACTCTGACCATCGGAGAACACAAAATAAGCATAAGGGCTGAAACGAACTGCGGTTATTATGATGAGGAATCCATCCGATCCTATATTCTTCATGAGGGTTTCCCTCCGGAGGTAGAATTTGTTTATATCTCTCCTGTGAATCCCGGAGAGTACAGTGATCTTACATGTTATGTCGGAGTGTTTGATTATGATGGAAATCTGAATTATGCTGAAATCCTCTGGTATGTTAACGGTTATTTGAAAAGAAGCAAAAGGTTCATGCTTCAAGGAAGTGACTCTACCATTTCCGACAAACTTTCTTCATTTTACATACAGGGTGGTGACAGGGTAACGTGCAGGGTAAATGTGTACGATCTTACGGGAAGATTTGATACAGATGAGTGTACTCTGTGGATAGGGTATTTTCCTTCCTATCCCTGCTCTCCCATACAAATAAAGGGAATCGATTACATGGACTGGATTATTGAAGGAAACATGGAATATGTAAAGGTCACGGTGGAGAACTCCGGTGAGAAAAGAGAATTGAGCAGAGTTGAGCTTTACCTGGATGGTGTGCTCATGGACTCAAAAACAGAATATATAGATGCACATAAAGTGGAAATGTTCGTGTTTACATTTTATCCTTCAGGTGCAGGAAAGCATACCGTTGAAATTATAGTTGAAAATGCATGCGGGTATAGTGATAAGGAAACAATCGAGATAGAGGTAAAAAGTGTTTCAGAGCGCAGGGTATGCAATTATAACGGTATATGCGAACCAGGAGAGGATAGCAGTACATGTCCGCATGATTGTGGGATTGCACAACCGGAAAAGGAAACTTATGTAAAAATCTATCCCCTCTCTTTGGATATATCACAGCATGCATCCAAGGTTATAACCATCGAGGTGTTCTCTGCAAAAAAGCAGAAGTTCCTGATAAGCACCCAGGGCATGCCTTCGGAATGGCTGAGTTACAATCCCGAAATATTCGTGGAAGGGAACAAAAAAACCTATATCTACATCACACCGAAAACCACAGGCACGCACACCTTAACGGTAACTGTAAAAGCAATCTCGGAAAACAGAGAGTTCAGATCGAATGTGCATGTGTTTGTTGCACAGCCGTATCAATATTCAGCAGCAAAGACCATTGCAAGCACTTCTGCAGGGATTTATATAATACTTATGGCTTTAGCCATGACCATAACCATGGTGATATACATCGGATTCGATACAATAAAAGATAAAAAGTTTAATTCCTTCGATAAATAATCTTATTCATGAAAAGAATAAGAAAATTGTACAATTCTCTGGCAGATAAATACGATTTCAGACACAGCAATCCTACGACACTTTACCTCAGAGACAGAGAGCTGTCCGTTCTTCAAAAATATGCCTGCGGAAAAATTCTGGATATCGGATGCGGAACAGGATATCACCTTCGGTTTCTGGATAATGTTATAGGAGGGGATATAAGTGAAGAGATGTTGAAGAGAATCCGGGCCGGGTGGAAACCTGTTATTCAATGCGATATAGAAAACATCCCCTTCAAGAATGGGACATTCGATACGGTGATAAGCATGTTTTCGGTTTTGAATGTATGCAATTATCGCAGAGCCGTGAGAGAGATGGCCAGAGTGTGCAGAGTTCCTGGAAGAATAATAATTTCCGTGGCAAGTGTCTATGATAAGTTTCATCTGGCCTTAAGGGAAAGGCAAAAACTCAGAGTTACTCCTCATGCTCAGAGAAAGAGGCTTCAAATAGAAAAGAAAACCGTGTGGTTACACCTTTTCACAAAGGATGAACTTGTTTCTCTTTTTTCCAAATACAGCTTTGGATTAGAGCACTTTGAATCGCTTTTTTTTCTGATAAACCCGAGATGGGGAAATTTTCAGGAATTTTCTTTAAAAGAAAAAATAAAGCTTTTGCTTGAGAGAGTGCTTCCTTTTAAGGATTACGGGTGTATGTATATCATGGTTTTCAGAAGGTAATGAAAATTGGAACTCTGAACTTTTTAATTGAAAGAAAATAAAAGATTTTTATGAAAGGATTCTGGTATATGCTTGAGGCTGTTATCTCTGGTATAATAATCATCGGATTTGTTATAGCTCTGAGCAATTTGGTTTTTTTCCAGGAACCGGCACCTAACCTATCGGAAAAGGGTTATGCAATCCTTAAGGAACTTGAAAATACGGGTAAACTCAGGGATTATGTTTCTTCGGAGAATTTCACTGGTTTACAATCCGAAATAAATATTCCGGGTTATGCGTACAGCATAGAAATATGCGATTCTCAGGGAACATGCAACGGTAACAGGCCTGTAGGTAAAAATGTGTGGTTATCGAGTTATATAATTGCTGGAGATGGGGATTATGAACCTAAAGTTATAAAGCTATACATATGGAGGGAAGAATGAAAGGACAGTATTTTATCATGGCATCGATAATTCTTTGTTCGCTTGTTTTTCTATCCCTGCCTGCATTCTATAAGAGCACGCAGTACATATCTTCTGATTTTAAATACATCCTTCATAATATTGAGAGTGAATTTCCGCATTCCCTTAACCTTGGGCTTGAAAGAGACATGCCTATAGAGACACTTTCCAACTTTACCCTGTTTGTGAGGGGTGCTTTAAAAGAAAAATTTCTGCATGCAAGATTTTTATGGATGGTTTCCCTGATGCAGCCTGACGGCAGTGTGAAGATTTATGTGGGGAATTTTCTTGATGAGGACTGTGAAGTAAACCTTGTGGTGGAAGGTGTTTCCAGAAACACGGTTTTGAGCGATGGGGAGGTGTTTTCCGAGACTTTTCCCTCCTTACCAGAAAAATTTTATGCAAGCCTAGAGTTTAAAGGAAAGGAAAAAGAAATAGAATGGCTCAGGGATAAGACAAATCTGTATTTATATGCAGAACTCAGCAGAAATACGGATGTGGCCGTGAAAGAGATAGAAGCATAACTATTGTTTTGATTTTCTTTTTCGGAAAATCAATCTGAACGGAAAGCTTATAATCTTTGCTACTTTTCCACCGCTTGTCAGAAGGCTGTACACTATGTAAGAAAGTGCACCAAGCATACCAAAACTTATCAGGGACTCGATTGTCAAAGGAATCGAAAAACCCAGAAGATTTGCTATTATCGGAAAGGCTGCGGATATTACACCTATAATAAATGCTTTAAAAAAGATTTGGAACGTTTTGTAGGCGATCATGACGAACAAAAAGAAGAAAAGAAAAAGCAGAGGGGGATTGTTTTGTGCAATATCTATAATAAAACTTCCTGTGGTTTTTATGAATGAGATATCAGGAAAAGGCAACAGATCCATGTAGAATTATTTGAATATAAAAATTTTAAATTACTATACAATCAAAAAATATATCTGAAAAATAATATCTCAAAGCCTCCGTAGCTCAGTTGGCTAGAGCGGCTGGCTTGTATTCGCTGGTCTATTGAACCTGCCATCGAGTAAATCGATGGGGTTGTGATATAAAGACGGTCACATGAAACTTTCCCGTATCAAAATGATGATTGTGCCATGCGACATGAGACCAGCAGGTCGTGGGTTCAAGTCCCACCGGGGGCTTTGAACAGGGGTTCCGATCCCCTCTTCTTCTCGAATCTCATAAGATCATAAACCCCTCAACCCCACTTAGAGAATTTGTGAAAACGCTCAATGGTAGACCGTTCAAGAATTATGGTGATCGCTTAATTGTGATCCTTAATGAAGATTCTGCATTTGAAAAGGACAACTTTCTCGGTATAGATGTCTGGACACAAGAAAAGGCCAAAAAATTGAATGAAGGCCTTCAATTCTGGAGAGAAATCGGTATAGAGAAAGTTTTTATGGTGATTGAAAAATGAAGAGTAAAAATAGAGTAAAAAACGGTAAAAAATTTTTACCGTCAATTTTTACTAAACTACTGTCTTTTTTTACCGAACCACATCCCCCAACCATAGTAGCAAAAACATTAGGAATCAGTAAGCAGAGACTACATTATTATCTCAAAAAAGCGTATGAAATGGGTCTTTTAGAGAAGAAAAAGGCTGGTATTGTCACTTTTTATAAGTTAACGCCGCATGGTATTGATTTATTGAAAAACAGTAAAAAATCTCTCGTTACCTACGAGGACGATAAAAAAACCTCTCACTCTCACGATTTTGACAGAAAATTTATCAAAAACGTAAGGATTCACCATTTTACCGTGAAATTCCCTATAGAAATAGATAATGAAAGACTAAAAGCCGGAAGAGAGAACGAATTAAAGAATTGGAATGAGAGATATTTCAAAATACATGGCCTTAAGGTTACTTTAAAGAAGACAACAAAACATATAATCGCATACTTCCACGAGATTAAAATACCTGCAGATTCACGATTTTTTGCCAACCTTACGCTATATTTTGCACGATATTTCAATGCTTTGAAAGAGATCCTATGGCAAAGATACAGAATTTTAATAGACATAGGTAAAGCTCAGGTAATTTCACAACACCTTGCTAACTATATACCTGTCTTAACAGAATTAGCCGATAAAACCACAACAAAACAGTCAAGAATCACCGTTTATCTCGGAAGGAACGCCAAAACCATAACGGGAGAGATAGATCAAGAGGCCTATGCAGAGATAGACTATTCAAAATTCAGGGAGACAGGACTTCCGGAATGGGAAACAAACGATCTTCTTTATGAGGAGAAGCTCTTGTTGATGCCAGAATTCGTTTTCGCTCTGGATAAGAAGCTAACACCAGCGATCAATTGGTTGGCAGAAAACATAATCACACACAAACAGGTTCTCGAGGATATGAAGAACACGTTAAGGGATATTAGAAACTCGCTCAAAGACAGGCCGTCCAGCCCAGCTTCCGATCAACTTGCTGCTTCTCACTCAGGCCACCACGAAAGCAGCGAAGACGGTCTGTCGAGTATAGATGAAGACGATTTCGATGAAACAGATGATTGGAGAGAAAGATGTAAACATGGATTATTCCATGGAAATTGTCCTGCATGTAGTTTAGAGAGGATAGAACATGACATTTGAATTGATAATCTGTAACGGTACTGAGAAAACCGAGAGAGGTTATGACCCAAAAACCAGAACTATTGAAGTTGTTTATAAGCGAATATTTGATAAAAATTGTGGAGGTGAAAAAATGAGCAAATATACAAACAAAGAATATTGGCTCGAACTGTTTGAAAAGGAAAATTTCATAGATGTAAACGATT
>CAZCGK010000012.1:0-24543 GCA_964498245.1 uncultured archaeon
AGAAATCGAAAACAGGAAAGGAGGATATGGCAACTTGAACTGATAAAAAATTTCGCACAAATTCATGCTCTCCTATCTTGTTTTCGGAAATCTGTCAATAAGAGTGTTTTTATAATATACCTTGTATTCTTCCTTGTCATCTTCTATTCTGAAATTTTCCAAAACCTTGTATCTTACATCATCCATTTCCCAGAAAAGCGGTCTTGGACAGAGTCTCAGCCTTCTCCTTAATCTTCTCCTTCTTCCGAAGCCGAATCCAAATCTGTAAACATCTGAATCTTCGTCTATGTATCTCTCAATGTATCGTCTCCATCCTCTGCCCCATCCCCGTCCAAATGGCGGAAGCGGATATACAATTTTCTTTAACATAACTATCTTGCTTTAATCTTTCTCATCATTTTATATAAATTTTTTCATACTCATCAAAGCTCAGGACTGACCATTTCTTCGCTTCTTTGATTAAGTAGAAAATCTCCATTCCTGAAAAATTTCTATTTATCTCAAACTTTATAAAGCATGTTCTTTATCTCTTCCTCTGCGTATCCGTACTTCGTCCAAAAACCTATTTCATCTTCTATGTCTTTCTGTGTAATCTCTCTCAACCTTTTTGAAAAGCAAACGTGACATTCTTTTCTTTCATAACAATTAAAATAACCACAGTTTTCACATTTTTTGAAAGCATCTTTATATGCCTCGATTCTCCACAATTCTACTTCCATGCTATCACTCCGTTATATTTACGAAAAATATATAATAAAGATTTATGAATTTTTATTATTTCTGAATTTATCAGTTTATATCTCTTCTCTGAAAAATTAGGAAAGACGAACACAGCACTGCAAGAGATATTAACATCCATTTGCTCAAAGATTCTGCAGGAGATCGAAAAGCTGTTTTTTCAAGGTTTGGTAGAATAAAGCCATGGTCATAATCTATTCTTACACCCTCCGGGGGTATTTTATACACACCTGTAAAGCTTCCAACAGCATTCTGTACCGGTGGGATAAGTCTTACGCCAAGACCTTCAAGTAAACCGATGTAGAGATTACCCAGATCGTATCCAAGATCTATCAGGCTAACAGCATGATTTTGATAAACCTTCATGTTTATCAATGCGGTTCTTACAGGAAGCAGGGCAAAAAATGTGAGCATAAGTATACCTATAACAGGCAATAAGGCCTTCATTCTTGAGGATGAAATCACAGAAAAGGCGGTTGCTATTGATCCGAAAAGCAGTGAAATGAAAACAGAATACCCGAAAAGCATCGGTATGAAGGAAACAAATTTACCTATGGAATATATTCCCAAGTCAAAAAGGGATATCCAGAGATATGCAGAGAATATCAGGGAGACAAAAGAAAATATGGATATCGCTGCAGCAAAAGCTGTAAACTTGGATATCAGTATGCTCATTCTGCTCACCGGTTTTGCAATAAGTGCAGGCATGGTTCCTTCTGAGACCTCCTCAGCAACAAATCCCGAACATATGAAAGAAGAAAGCATTATCAGGGCAATACCGCATAACCAGAAAAAGGAGAATATTAGGAACATTCCGGAAAGATACTCTGTTTTTAGTTCAAGACTTAGATCAGAAAACATCTTAGCTTCCTGTGAAAGTGAGGCGAAGAACAGGGAGGGAACCGATACGATAAGCAGGTATATCAGAATGTTCCTGAAACTCAGATTGTCCTTGAACACTTTCACAAATATTGCTTTATTGATAATTCTCATTCTCCCTACCCATTATTTTAAGGAATATGTTTTCAAGAGATATTCTGAAAGGATAAAACTCCTGGAGCTCTGCTTCCCTGCCTTTAAATATGCCTATAAGCTCCTTTTTGAATCTATCATCATCCGAAACCACAGTTTCTATTTTACCTTCATGGTTCAGCCACACCTCCCTTACACTTTTCAGGCATTTGAATTTCTCCAGATAGTATTGGTTCCTTGAAGTGCCTATCACGAAATGATTTGAAGAGAATTTTTTCCTTAGTTCTTCCATACTTGTCTGTAGGATTGTTGCACCCCTGCGGATTATGGTTACATGATCCACAACCCTTTCAAGTTCGTGAAGTATGTGACTGCTCACAAAGACTGTTTTGTTTTCCTTCTTTCTGAGGGTTTTTATCTTTTCCAGTATTTCGAACCTTCCTATTGGGTCAAGGTTTGCAGTAGGTTCATCCAGGATAAGAATCTCTGGATCATGTATCAAAGCCTGAATAAAGCTTAATTTTTGCTTCATTCCTGCACTGAAGTTCTTTGCATTTCTGTTTCTGAAGTCGTAGAGTCCTATCCATTCAAGGAGCTCCTTCGCTCTCTTTCTTGCTTCCTCTCTGCGCATACCACATATCTCCCCGGTATATACAAGAAACTCCAATGCATTCATGGAGTAAAACTGAGGGTGTTCCGGAGAATAACCTATAAATTTTTTTGCCTCAACGCTTCCAGCAGGCTCTCCGAACACAAAGATTTCTCCTCTTGTTGGTTTAATCGCACCTATAATCATTTTTATGGTTGTGGTTTTTCCCGCACCGTTCGGTCCTATAAAACCGTGGACAGTTCCTTTCTCTATTTCCATGTTCAAATTATTCACAGCTGTTATTCTGTTTCTTAACCTGCCAAATGTTTTGGTTATATTCGTTATTTTTATTGCCTTTTCCATCTTATCAACCTCAGGATTAAAGCGGATGCAAACATCACCGCAAAACCTGTGTTAAGCAGGGGTATAATGTTTATTCCTTCCAGATTCACAGACTCGAAGAATATTTTTTCAATTCCGGAAGCGTCCCTTACACGTATCTGAAGATTTTTCTTTCCTGGGGAGAGCATGAAATTCGTTATTTCGTATCCAGAAGCGGAGAGTTTTCCGTTTATGTACACCGTTATATACTTCTCTGGAGAAAATATCTTTATTTTACCCCCTTTCAAAGAAAGCTCATAAGGTTTTTCTTCTTTCCCCTTAAGGTTAATCTTTGCAATTCTCCCGTCCATTCCAAAAATCATGAGGTTCTTATCATTGAGAATCATGCTCTTTGCATCGAGGTGGATAATCATCAGAGGTTTTTCTCTTTCAATATCCCATAAATAAACTGTTCCTCTCCTATCATTCCTCCATTCTGGAACGGGTGCAGAGAATGCTACAAAGTTTTCACTCTGGGCCATTGCATTAACATACATCCAATCCTCTTCACGCTTTTTCCATCGACTTTTTTCCACAGTAACGGTTTTCACAGGTATATCATCCTTTACATCGAACTCTACAATCTTTATCCCTCCGTCTTCCTCTGTCACAGCAAAAACAAGGTCCTTAACACCATCATCTGTAACATCCATTACCACAGCTGGTGCATGGATCCCGTATTTGTTCCACAAATCATGAAATCTCGTGATTTTTTCATATTTCCATTCAAAACCAGGGGAAAAAACTGTTAGTTTTGCTCCATAATCCTCGAAAAGGATTATGCTTTCATTGGTCCCATCACCATTAAGGTCTCCTGCTTCCGGCATTATCCAGAAGGTATCTCCTGGTATTGTAAAAATAATTCTGCCTGTCCTGCTGTCTATAATCTCTGCAACACTCCGTACATCCCTTCTCCATATCGGAATAACAAGTTCCCTGGCATGGTTTCCGTCCACATCAGGAACGGTGAAAGCATCTTCCCATCCTACATCTTTAAGGCTTCTGTTCCATCTGAATTTATAGTTTCCTTCTCCCACACTTTCAAGAAAACCTATGAATCTATGCGATACAGCGAAAACATCATCCCTTCCATCTATGTTAACATCACCTGCGCACAGAAGAATGATATCCTCATTCATCCACGGCTGGGTTGAATTTTTCATATACTCTTCGTTTACAGGAAGTTCGTATCTCCATTTTTCTCTGTCAACAAGCCATATCTCTTTCAGGGTTTTTCCATCCCTTGCAGTAATCAGGTTTTCTGAGGATATAAGCAAATCCTTTATGCCGTCACCGTTTATGTCACATATATCTATTCTCCTTATCCTTGAATTCAGTCTGAAGTCCTGAACATGATCCATCACATCCTTCAGGGAATGCATAACCTCTGGTGGAAATGGGAGATTTTCCAAAACTTTCAGCCACCTCTGAACATTTTCCAGACCGTGGTTTGCGATAGCTTCTCCTATTCTTCCTTCAAGAACTTCAGAAGGTATTTCATCCAAAAGGGAAAAATCAAAATCCTGCAGCATCCTGATTGTTTGCGGATCAAGGAGATATTTATCCAGAGCTCCGGCATAGGTCTTATCGCTTGCTTTCAATCTTTTTTTGAGTCTGCCTGTTTTTGCATCAACTATTAGAATTTCTCCCTCACCGGTTGTAGAATTGATGTAAAGAAGAACCACATTTCCGTAAAGAATTTTTACATCCTGAAGATATCCGTTTTCTCTCATTTCTTTTGGCAGGATAAAAACATGACCGCTTTCTGGCAGAATAATGGAATAAAAAATCAGATTTTCAAAGTATCTGTATCTTGTATCAGGAAATGCAACTGTTATGTTCTCCGAGCTTATGTACGAAAGCCTTCCCTCAGTGGGAATATACCACACAATCTCTCCATTATCGGAGACGAGTTTTATTTCACAGTTGCTCACTATGACAATTCCTTTATCAGAAACATGGAGAAGATACTGAGAGGGAGTACAAGCAGAAAGTGTAGATGTGCTCAGGGTTTTTTCCTCCTCCCCATCAAGGTTAACAATACTTATAATTTCTCTGTTATACCGAATACCGTGATGAATGTATATTTTTCCGGAATAAAAGTCCAGCGCCTCTATCCTTGTGCTTATTTTCCATTTGGACTCTCCTTCCTTTAGCATGCTCAGAACGGAGGAGGAATATGCGAGCGTTCCATTCGGTGTATTAAGGAGTTTTATATTTTTGTAAAGTTTGTCTGTGAGAGAGGTTTCCCTTCTGATACCTGAATAGTATGTGTTTAGATAGCTTTGAGAATATTCCATTATTTGAATTCTTTTTCCTGTGGGTATGTGGTACACGCTTCCGTCTTCGCATGCCGCATATAGCTCCTGAGAGACCTGCCATACGGATCTGGTGATTTCCATTACGGTCTCGTTTGTCACGGGATTTATAAGAACATACCCATTGCATATCTTTACTTTGTCCTGTAAACTCAAATTTTTATCTGCTGTGTAGATGTATCCGTTTTGTGAAGCGATGTATATCTTTCCGTTCTTTTCGAGAAAATCCCAGATATCACTTTCAATGGTGAGATTTTTAATAGGCTTTCCTTCGGGATTGAGAAGATAAAGCGTATAACCAGAGGCAACGAGTATATTTTTTCCCGAGAGTTTTACTCTCCAGCTCTTTGTTTCCTTTTTTTGCCATACCATTCTGTCATCAAACACGAGCATTTCGGGTCTGAACTCCCATATTTTTTTCAGGTCCGGGAAGGATAGAACCATAACATTTGGACAATCCTGTGCAAGTAATGTAATGTAAATCCTGTCTCCGGAAAGCGCAAAATCCGACAGAGATGGAATGAATCTGAACGCAGCAATGCTTCCGTTTTTCCAGAGAACCCTTAAGGAAGAGGATGTTCCAATTATATAGTAATCTTCTGTTTCTGAGATCTTTACCGGATTTCCTGAAACAAGAGGATTAAACTCCTCAGCACAAACCTGAAAAGGTGCAAGAAAAAGTAAAAGAGTTATACAAATTCCCGGCAAAAGACCCTTCATGTTTTAATTTTTGGTTTAATTTTAAAATAAACCTTTCAACCAAGAATTTAATACAGCAGATTTTAATAAATAACATTTCAAATTATTTCTCATATGTATTCCTCAAGGCTCAGAAAGATTTTTTCGGAAAAAGGAATAGAGATCGGAGACAGGATAAGGATAGAGAAAGCAGGCAGGGTTTATGAGGGTCTACTCATGCCTAAAACCGAGTTTTCTGATCCTGATTGTGTGGTAATAAAGCTCGATTCTGGATATAACATTGGTATTGCCTGGGAGAAGAACATGAAAATTGAAAAACTGAAATCAGCAGAAAAGAAAAAGCTTGGAAGAATTGATGAAAGTTTGCTAAGGATAAAATTCAATCCTGAGAAGCCTAAGATTTCTTTGATCTCTACCGGTGGTACGATAGCATCGAGAGTGGATTACAGAACAGGGGGTGTGCATGCAGCGAGCTCGCCTGAAGAGATACTTCACAATGTACCGGAACTTGCAGATATAGTGAATATTCATGAAATGCTCTCTCCTGTGAATAAGATGAGTGAGGATTTCTCGCCTAAGGACTGGATTGAGACTGCAAGGGTGGTTGCAAAGAGATTAAACTCTGAAGACAGGGGAGTGATAATCACTCACGGAACAGATACCATGCATTTCACTTCTGCAGCTTTATCGTTTTTTCTTAGAAACCTTACAAAACCCGTAATCCTCGTGGGAGCGCAGAGGTCAAGTGACAGGGGTTCATCGGATGCGGGAATGAATCTGATATGTGCTGCGCATGTCTCGGTGAGCGATGTGGCAGAGGTTGGAATATGCATGCACGGGGAGATGTCGGATAGTTTTTGCCTGTTTATTCGGGGTACAAAGGTCAGAAAGATGCATACCTCCCGAAGGGATGCGTTCAGACCAATAAACGAGAAGCCTTTAGCAAGGGTCTGGCCCTCAGGTAAGATCGAATGGATAAATCAAAAAAGGAAAAAAAGAAAGGAAGGTGAAGTTGAGCTTGATGCGAAGTTCGAGGAGAGAATAGCAATGCTTAAGGTATATCCCGGGTCGGACCCGGAGGTTATAGACTTTTTGGTTTCCAAAGGCTGTAAAGGATTTGTGATAGAGGGAACAGGTCTCGGGCATGTTCCAACCTTTGCAGAAAAATCCTGGATAGAACCGATAAAAAAGCACGTGAAGGATGGAATTCCCTTTGTTGTGACATCCCAGACCCTTTATGGAAGGGTAAATCCGCATGTGTATACAAACCTTAGGATTCTTTTCAAGGAAGCAAAAGCGATTCCGGGAGAGGATATGCTTCCTGAAACAGCTTATGTGAAACTCGGCTGGGTTTTGGGTCACACGCAGGATATGGATGAAATCAGGAAAATGATGCTCACGGATTATGCTGGGGAGATTACGGACAGGAGTTTGCCTGAAGGGTTTTTGTATTGATATAATAAAATCTAACATCACTCAATCAAATATAAAAAATCCAATTCCCAATCAATTTCCATGAAACACGAAATTGAGATAAAATTCAAAATAGATAATCCCGAAGAAATTCGGGAAAAACTGAAATCTCTCGGTGCTGTTTTTCATGGAAAGGTTTTTGAAAGAAATGTGACCTTCGATGATCCGGAAAGGGATTTTGGAAGGGGTGGAAAACTGCTCAGGATAAGAGATAACGGAAGGGTTACCATCACATTTAAGGGAAAACCGGAAGAGAACAGCAAATTCAAGAAGAGGCTTGAAATTGAAATAGTCTCGGATGATTTCGAAAAATCCGTGAGGCTTCTTAAAGAACTCGGTTTTCAAGAAGTATGGAGGTATGAAAAGGAAAGGGAAACATGGAAGCTCGGAAATGTGGAAATAGTGATAGATCTCTTGCCTTTTATTGGATGGTGGATGGAGATAGAGGGAAATGAAAAAGAAATAGAGGAAACAGCTAAAAAACTCGGTCTTGATATTTCCAAAGGTATAACCGATACATATAAAAAGATCTTCTTGGATTTCTGCAAGGAAAAGGGTATAAAACAGGAACATATGGTTTTTGATTACAGAAAAGACATATCGGCTTGAGTTTTTCTTTGACTGTGAAATTTATTAATCTTGCATGGAAAATCTTTATTCATGGATTATGAGAAACTCGGTTTGAAGTGCGGAATAGAAATTCACCAGCAGCTTGACACAAAAAAACTTTTCTGTGAATGTAAAAGTTCAATGCAGGATAAGGCAGAAATGGAGATTATCAGAAAGCTCAGGGCTGTTGCAGGAGAGACCGGAGAAATAGATGCTGCTGCAATGCACGAGTTTCTTAAAGGCCAAGAATTTCATTACAGGACATATCCGGAGGAAAGCTGTTTGGTTGAAGCTGATGAAGAACCACCGCATGATATGAATAGGGAAGCTCTGGATACAGGTTTAACTATTGCTCGAATGCTTAACTGTGAAATTCCGGATGAGATTCACGTCATGCGAAAGCAGGTAATAGATGGTTCTAATACTTCGGGTTTCCAGAGAACTGCCATGATCGGACTTAACGGTTTTCTCGAAACACAATCTGGCAGGGTCGGAATAACCGGTGTTGCTTTGGAAGAGGATGCGTCACAGATTCTGAAAAAGGAAGATAGAAAGGTTTTCTATGGTCTGAACAGGTTGGGTATACCCTTGGTCGAGATAGGGACAACCCCTGATATAAAGTCTCCTGAACACGCTAAAGAAGTTGCTTACATGATAGGCATGATTTTACGATCTACAGGCAGGGTAAAGCGAGGTATAGGTACAATAAGGCAGGATATAAACATCTCTATCAGGGGTGGTGCGAGGATTGAGATCAAGGGTGCTCAGGAGCTAAGGTTGATACCGAAGTATGTTGAGCATGAGGTTTTGAGACAAAAGAATCTCATAGAGATAAAGCAGGAACTGAAAAAGAAGGGTTTCACCGGAATAGAACCGGAAATAATAGAGGTTACTGAAATTTTCAGCAATTCCGAATCGCGAATAGTGAAAGGCAAAAAGGTTTTTGCTCTAAAACTTCCAGGTTTTGGAGGAATGCTGAAAAGGAAGTTAACACCTACAAGAACCCTGGGAAACGAGCTTGCGAATTATGTTAAGGTTAAAACGGGCTCTCCAGGCTTTATACACAGTGATGAGGATTTAAGCAAATACAAGCTTGAAAAGGAATTTGAAAGACTGAGAAAAACTCTCAAAGCAGAAGAAAGAGACTGCATTGTTATTGTTGCTGGAGAGGAAACTCTTTCCAGAAAAACTCTGGAATGTCTGATAGAAAGGGTAAACATGCTTGTTGAGGGGGTTCCGGAGGAAACCAGAAGGGCTCTGGATAATGGAGATACCGAATACATGAGACCCCTTCCGGGAGCTGCAAGGCTTTATCCTGAAACAGATATTCTTCCGATAAGAATAAGCAGGGAAAAAATATCTGAAATAGATAAAAACCTCCCTGAACCTCTGGAGGATAAAATAAAGAGGTTCATGGAGGATTACGGATTGAATGAGGAACTTGCAAAACAGGTTGTTAGATTGGATATGTGGAAGACGTTTGAAAAGGCCGTTAAGCAAGGTGTGAAACCCGTTCAGGCCGCAAGCTTTCTGACCTCTGGTCTTAAGGCTATGAAGAGGGACGGGATAGATGTTAACAGGCTTTCGGAGGAAAGAATTCTGGAAATTCTGATTCTTTTCGGAAAGGGAAGAATAACGAAAGAAACTCTTCCGGATGCTGTGAAGAAGGCTTTAGAGAATCCAAACAAGAGGATTGAAGAGATTGTTCAGGAACTCGGAGGTAGAATATCAGAAGAGGGATTGAGAAAGATAGTTATAGAGGTTATTGAAAGAAACAAAAATGTTCTTAAAAGACATAATCCGGAAAAAATCCTCATGGGAGAAATCATGAAGATTGTGAGAGGAAAGGTTCCAGGAAACCGGGTCATACAGGTTCTCAGAGAAGAGATCGAAAAACGGATTTAAATCTTATTTATTTTAAATTAAATCAGGGGATTGGAAAAAACCTGAAGTGATATTGTGAAGAGTCCTATGCAATTCGAGCGCATTCCGTTGTTAGAAGAGAAGGATATGGGAGCAGGTGAAAGGATTTATTTTTTCCCGGAAGAAGAGGGTGAAAGTTATGTTACGATGACCGGAAAAAAGAAAAATATTGAAAGAGGCGAGTACATTTCCTTTTACAAAAAACATGATAATAAGTACATGCTTGCTGTAGAGAATGAAAGAAGCTTAATCTTTATGCTTCTGGATGAAACAACCACCGAAAAACTGCATAGCAAAATGAAGAATTACCTTTCAGATAGAGAATTGAAGAATTATATATTGACTGTGGAAAATTCGGAAAAGCTTATGTTTGCACCTTTGGATACAGAAAGTATCGTGGGGTTGTACAATATTATAAGCTATGTTTTGAAAAATCGATTATAGAATGGTTTTATAACTGATTTCGGAGTGTTTGAATATCCTTTTTATTGCAGGCAGTGCTTCTTTTGGATCGGTTTTACCGCAGGTATATATGAGAATTGAAACATATCCATCTTCTGGCCATGAATGGATTGCTATGTGGGATTCCGCTATTATGCAGATCGCGCTTATTCCATAAGGAACAAACCTGTGGGAAATCGTTCTCAAAACCCTAACCTTGCATTCTTTTGCTATTTCAGAAAGAGCTTCCCTTATTTTTTTCTCTGAATTTAACTGTTCGAAATCACATCCTCTGAGTTCCACGAAAAGAATCTTTCCTTCCATGGCTCGGTATCGGAATCATTTGACACAGTCCCAATCCGATGGTAATTTTTAATACAATCTTATTTTTTGGTTTGACTTATATATAAAATTTTATAGTTTGTTTTTGTAAACATTTAAAAAGAGGATTTATGAAAATATAAGAAAATCGATACCCAGTTAAAAATAAAACGGAGGTGTTCAACATGACAGAAGAGGCAAAGAAAACAGAAGAGAAAAAGCAAGAAGAAAAACAAAAAACAGAGGATAATGTAATACTGGTTGGAAAGAAACCAACAATGAGCTATGTGCTGGCAGCAATGACACAGTTTTCCGAAGGTGCAAAGGAGATCAACATAAAAGCAAGAGGTAGAGCCATCTCCAGAGCAGTTGACGTTGCAGAGGTTCTCAAAAACAGGTTTATGCAGAATGTCAAATGCGACATAGAAATAGGAACAGAGACGATAGATGACGAGAGGGGTTCAAAGATAAACGTTTCAACGATTAACATAAAAATGTCTAAGTGAGTTCAGTAATTAGGGAGAGATTTTTTTCCTCCCTGTTTTTTTGTTTTTTAAGAAATCTTTTGAATTCTCCATTCTTTGCATTTCGTGGAGTATGTTCACATTTCATTGTTTTTAACCTTCCTTTTTCGCGTTATAAAAAAGAAGGTTAAATATTTATCAATTTCGGTGGAATTAAAACCTATACCTTCCTTTAAAAATTCAAGGTTGTTTCTTTTCATTACTTCTTTGTATTTTTTCATTTGCTTCCAATATCTTGGTATGTCAATTATTAATTTTGGAATTCTAAGACTTTCATATATAGATCTCATGGGATGTAATGGGACATCACCTATGAAATATCCTTCTGGTTTTAATACCCTCACCACTTCGTCTATTACCCTTTCAAGCTCAAAATCATTAAAATAATCTAACAACCAACCTGCTGTAACTATATCAAATGTTTCATTACCGAATGGCAAATCTCTTACATCTGCGCAAACTGATACTTCAGGTAATATACAGTCCAATTTATCTTCATATTTTAAATCCACTGCCACAATATTTTTCTTAAATTCTTCCATCACGAATGTTTTCTTATTTTGATTTGTTGCTTTTTTATGTAAATACGAAAAATATGCGAGAGAAAATGGAGAATATCTACCACTACCTACATCTAAAAACTTTTTAGTTTCTAAATCAGGAATCTCTTTTAATAGATCTTCATATGTATATGATTGAACTTTTCCTATCATAGAAGTAGGTATTCGATTTAACTTTTTAAAATTTATTAGATGGGTATGAAATGCCAAAAATGCAGATAAAAGCATTTTCGTTCGAAAAACCAGAAATAAAGCGATACACGTCTCGTTTTTGATAATATGAAAATAAATCAAGTATTTTTGGTGGTTACAGAAGACTTTTTAAGAAATTTCGAGAGTATTTTCTTTCCTGATTTTATTGTTCCAAATGTTTTAATTCATAATCTTCTCTCTCACCTGCTTCTTCAGTTTTTCAATTATTTTCTTTACCGAACTTTCATTTCTCTCAAGATATGAACTATCTATAAATAAACCTTCATAAACCACCCTGTTCCTCAAAATCCTTAAGTTATTCATAAGAGAAATCTCATGCCCTGTAAATTGTTTATAATTTTTTTCAACATACTCGATAAGATCTTTGTGGCTCAGGGTTTTGTAACCATCAACCAGAAGCAGTGCAGTGAGCAATTCTTTTATTATTTCATAATAGTCCGAAACAATTAATGCGCACATTCTTTCCCTATCTTGCAGACCTATTCTTTCCTCTATTAAGTTCACCATTTTTAGTATACTTTTTGCTCTTTCTTTATCTGGTGTGATTTTAATCAAGTCCATTAAAACACCTTTATATAACCCCTTACTACTATACCATTCAGAATGTTGTTTTTGAGTTCATTACTCAATTTTGAAAAATCCTCTTGAAAGAGTAGAGAAAGTTTTCTATTCAATATTTTTTCGTATCTTACAAGATCAAGTTTCTTTTCCTTTGCTTGAACGAATAAATCTATATCGCTTGTTTCCACATCTTCACCCTTTGCGGCAGATCCGAACAGAATTATAACATCCGGAAAAACAATGTCATAAATATAATCAATCAAACCCGAAATCTTCATTCTTAGGATAACATCAGATGTTTTGAGTGTTTTAAAGATTTCGTTTTCTCTGTTTGCTTTATATACCGCGTAAAGTCCATTTTTCTCCCTGATTATCAAATCTTCTTTTATTAATGCTTTAAGGTGATTGATAACCGATGGTTGTGCTATCTTTGTTCTTCTGGATAGCTCCCGCATTAGGAAACCCTTTGTAGGAAAATCGAAAAATTCTTGGAGAATTCTGTATCTGCTATATTTTTGTAGCATATGCTATATTTTTGTAGCAGGTGCTATAAAAATGTTTCAGTTACAGAAGACTTTTTAAGAAATTTCGAGAGTATTTTCTTTCCTGATTTTATTGTTCCGGATGTGTGCACTGATCTGAAAACCACTCTTTGGTCTCCAATTTGATGGATAAGGCTTAAAGCAGTTTTTACATAATCAACAAACTTTGGTGTACATCTTACAAAGCAGGTCTGGTTTTTTGCAGAATAAAGGTTTTTATAGATTTTTAAATGAGACTTTCCTGCATTTATTTCTCCGATTAAATCCAGAACCGATTTCCATATTGCATTTTTCACACTGAAAAAGTTCAGTGGTTTTTTTGAATATATTTTAATCACTATATACCTTTTCTTGTTTCTCAGTGTAGGTGGATTTGTTAGTTTCATTAGTTAAATATTTTAACCGAATAAATTAAAATACTCGAAATCAAGATGATGAATATGTCCTCTTTATACTCTGTGAGAGACTTTATAGAGAAGGTAAAGCTTGGAGAGGTGGATCTCGAGGATTTTTACAGTAAGCTTTTTGATGAGCTGAAAAAAATAAATGAAAGGTTCAATCTCTTGATCACTTTAGGAACTTCTGAGGTTTGCAAAGAAGTAAAGGGGAAGCTTGCAGGCCTTCCTGTTTCTGTAAAGGATAATATCTGCACTAAGGGTATGCGCACAACCGCTGGAAGCAAAATACTGGAGAATTACAGGCCTTTGTTTGATGCAACCGCTGTCTCCAGAGTAAAATCTCAGGGAGGCTTTATCATCGGAAAAACCAACATGGATGAATTCGGATTCGGGACGTTTTCCACGAATTCTGCCCACGGTCCGCCCAAAAATCCTCATGATCCTTCCAGAGCCTGTGGGGGTTCTTCAGGAGGAGCGGCCGGTTTGGTTGCAGCACTGAATTATCCTCATATCGCTTTGGGACAATCTACGGGAGGAAGTATTTCATGTCCTTCCAGCTTTTGCGGGGTTGTTGGCCTTACTCCCACATACGGAAGGGTTTCTCGATACGGTCTTATAGATTATGCGAATTCAATGGATAAAATAGGACCGATAGCAAAGACCGTGGAGGATGTTGCACTCATGCTTTCTGTGATATCGGGATATGATGAGAGAGATTTCACAACCTCGGAAAGGCCTAAAGAAGATTATACTAAATATCTAAACCAGGATATCAAAGGTATGAAAATTGCGGTTCCGAAAGAATATTTCGGAGAGGGTGTGAATGAAGGGGTTAAGGAAAAAGTATGGAATGCTGTAAAACTTCTGGAATCTTACGGCGCGAGATATGAGGAGGTTTCACTTCCCTTGACAGCCAAAGGTATTGCAACATATTACATAATCGCAACATCCGAGGCTTCAACAAATTTAGCCAAGTTCTGCGGAATGAGATATGGAGCTGAAGAGGAAATACACGAAGAGGATTTCAATCGCTATTTCTCCCGTATAAGAACAAAATATTTCGGAGAAGAGGCAAAAAGGAGAATTCTGCTCGGTACATATGCAAGGATGGCGGGATACAGAGATCAGTATTACCTTAAAGCTCTGAAAGTCAGAACAAAAATAATAATGGAATTCAAAGCTGTTTTCAAAAAACACGATGTTATCATAGCTCCAACAATGCCCTGTATAGCGCCGAAGTTTTCCGAAATAGAGAAAATGGATCCTCTGAAGGTTTATATGATGGATACGCTCACGGTTCCGCATAATCTTGCCGGAATTCCGAGTCTTTCCGTACCCTGCGGAAAAATCCAAGGAATGCCTGTGGGTATGCACATAATAGGAGATCATTTCCAAGAAGGAAGAATAATAGCAGTTGGGGATTTTTATGAAAAGAATCGAAATGGTTGAAAAACGTTGCTCATAATATCCCTTTTAATTCCAATAAAGACTTTATTGTGTAATCAGGTGTAAAATCAAGTTTGTCCTCTTCTCTATTGAGCCAAACCGTTTTCATTCCAAGAAGTTTAGCAGATTTCAAGCACGATTTTCTGTCATCTACGAAAATTGTTTCATTAAAGGACACGCCTGCTTCTTTTTGAAAGATTTTATAGATTTTTAAATTGGGCTTAGCCACTTTGACTTTACCGCTAATTGTGATTGGATCAAATATTTTATCCAGTTCAAATTTTTTGATTAAATAATCTCCCCATTCTTTTGGAAGGTCTGAAATTATTCCTAACTTATATTTTCGTTTTAGATATGAAATTATCTTATCATAATTCACATCCAGTTTTAGAGAATCTAAATAGTACTTTTCAAATTTCTTATAGTCATTTTTGAGAATATTTGTCCAAAATTCTTCATTCGATATTTTGCCTTCGGTATACAGATTATATTTCTCTTTAACAAAGTTATAATCTTTTGGTTCAGGTAACATTGGAAAAAGTAAATTTGAAATGATATGCGATTCATCAAATATAACACCCATTAAATCAAAAGCTACTATTTTTATCATAGAAATGAATCATCAAACTTTTCTTATAAAACTATCATTTGCAAGAAAGATTAGAAAACCGAAAACAATTAATTATTAAAACCATCCTCAATTAACATATGGGATACACACTTATAATTACGGAAAAACCTTCTGCAGCTAAAAGAATAGCCTCCGCACTTGCAGAAGGTGAGGTAAAGAGGTATGCAAACAGAGGTGTGAATTATTACAGAATAAAAAGGAAGGGAAAGGATATAGTTGTTGTTCCGGCTGTTGGGCACCTGTTTGTTCTGGATCAGGAGAATCCGGGCAGGGAATGGACATATCCTGTTTTCTCTGTGAAATGGAAACCTTCCTTTGCAGAGAAGGGAAACGAATGGTCGAAAAAGTATTTTCAGAATATAGCAGAGCTTGCCAAGAATGCAGAGGAATTCATATCAGCGTGTGATTATGATATTGAAGGCAGTGTTATTGCATACAATATACTGAGATTCATATGCAAAACAGAAAAAGCAAAAAGAATGAAGTTCTCAACACTGACAAAGCCTGACCTGATAGAGGCTTATGAGAATGCAATGGAAACCCTGGATTTTCCGCAGATAGAGGCCGGTCTCGCAAGGCATGAAATGGATTGGTATTTCGGAATAAATCTTTCCAGGGCTCTAACCCTTGCACTGAAAAGTGCAGGAGGTTTCTGGACGTTATCCACAGGAAGGGTACAGGGACCAACACTGAAAATTCTGCAGGATAGGCAGAAGGAAATAGAAAAATTCAAACCCATTCCTTTCTGGGAAGTGGAACTTCATTGCACAGTCGGAAACGATAGAATAACAGCCCTGCATGTTCAGGGAAAATTCTGGGAAAAAGAAAAAGCGGAAGAAGTGGTTAATAAATGCAGGGGAAAGGATGGATGTGTAATCCATGTGGAAAAGAAAGAGGTTAAACAGAACCCGCCTCTGCCTTTTGATCTCACAAGTCTGCAGAGAGAAGCCTATAATCTTTTCGGATATTCGCCGAAACTCACGCTGGATATAGCACAGTCTCTTTACGAACAGGCACTTATTTCATATCCCAGAACAAGCAGCCAGAAACTTCCCTCGAAAATAGGCTATAAGAATATACTAGAAAAGTTAAAGGAGCAGGAAGACTATTCAAACCTTTGCCAGAAACTTCTTCGAAAACCTGTCTTAAAGCCCAGAGAAGGAAAAAAGGAAGACCCTGCACATCCTTCTATATTTCCCACAGGTAACAAACCTGAGAAGCTTAAACCTCAGGAGAGAAAAATCTATGATTTGGTGGTAAGAAGGTTTCTTTCGGTATTTGCCGAGCCTGCTGTCAGAAAACAGGTAAAGCTTACGATAGAGATAGAAGGAGAGAGATTTTCCGCGAGCGGTATAACCACTCTTGAAGAGAACTGGATGGAGTTCTATAAGCCGTACGTGAGGCTTAAGGAACAGTCCCTGCCAGAAGTGAACACAGGGGAAAAAATCAAAAATGAAAAGATAGAGCTTTTGGATAAAAAAACACAGCCACCCAACAGATACACCCAGGCATCGATTCTCAAAGAGATGGAAAAGCTGGGTCTGGGAACCAAAGCAACAAGAGCACAGATACTTCAAACCCTTTATGATCGTGGGTATATAAAGGAAAAATCCATAGTGGTTACGGAGCTTGGAGAGGCTGTGGTGAAAGCTCTGGAGCACCACTGTCCTGAGATAATTTCCGTGGATTTAACACGGAAGTTGGAAAATGAAATGGAAGAAATAGAAAGAGGGAATAAGAAAAGGGGTGATATTCTTCTTGAGGCACGCAGAAATCTTGAAAGAATCCTTCAGAACTTCAAGAAACATGAAAGGAAAATCGGTGAGGAGATACTTGAAGCTTTGAAACGCTTTGAAAAAAACAAGAATGTTATAGGAGCATGCGAATGCGGAGGTGAACTGAGAATAGTTCATTCAGGAAAAACCAAGAAAAGATTTGTAGGATGTTCAAGATATCCAGAATGCAAAGTATCCTATCCGCTGCCTCAGCACGGCTCTATAACCATACTCTCAAAAACTTGCAATTGCGGTCTTAAAATAATCTCGGTAAAAAGAAAGGGTAAGAAACCTTGGAGGTTTTGTGTGAAATGCGGAAGCAATACTGCTGCTTAACTATATAAAAATGATAACCCAAAACCTTAATCAGAATGAAAAGAAAATATATAATTCAGAGGGTTATAGAAAAGGAGGGAGAAAATCCAGAGTACATAAAACTGTATGAAAAAAATCAAATTCCTTTTGATCTGAATGATATAGAATTTATTGAAAATGAGCTTCTCAGAATATACGGACCTGGCAGGTATCGGATAACATCTATAGATAGAAAAACCGGGAAAGAAATAATACACTATTCTGGAGAGGTCAAGCATCCTGCCAGGGGAAAGTTATGGACGAAAAAAGAAAGGATAGCATATACCAGGGTCAGGAGAGCTCCACGAAGACTTAAGATAGCAACGTTTACATATTTTTTTATCATCCTGCTCATTCTTGCAGCAGTTTTTTTCTATTCGCTTTTAACCATGAATGTGTCTGTACTCATACTCTCGGTAATGGCCATAGCCTTATTCTTTTTGATTTCTTTAGTATTTCTAGATATTGCATTTTTTGAGACAGAGTAAATCAAAAAGTAAGGTTTAAAAAATTAAGTACTGTCTAATATTTACACAATATGAAACGAAAGTATTCTTCACTTAGAAATCTAAGCAAGTACTATGAACATGAGATTTCATCTCTTCACAAAGAGTTACAAACCAATCCCGAAGATTTTGATACCGTGTCTTATGATGATAATTTGTTAATCGAACCTGCATCGATAGAGGAAAATACCATAGAGTTCGAAAGCATAAAAAATGATACAAGAAGGAGATTTATAAGAAATCTGCTAAGGATGTATCCTTCGTTGGAAGAGATATGCAGAAAGTTCACACCAGAAGAGCTGGAGAAAAAAATAGAGGAATGGGAAAGGGGGAAACTCAACAGATTTCCTAAGAGAAACGTTTCAGAAAATCTAAAAAAATTGAAAGAATATGTATACAGGAGAAGGTGGGAACGGCTTTATGAACTTTTTGGGGAAGAAAAGATAATAACTCGGATCACTAAAAGATTTCGCAAAGCATTTCCAATTGAGAATATAGAAAAGGTATATAAATGTTTGAAAAAACTTGGTGTTGAAGATGATGAGATTTTTGCTCATCTTTCAATTTTTCATACAGACCCCGATAATATTTATAATAACTATTGTTTCCTTGAAAAAATAGGATTCGATGATAAAACAATTAGAAAACATCTCTTTCTTTTGAATCTTAATTCAAAAACACTTCAAAGAAACTACAGATCTCACATTTCAATGATTAGAGACGGTACTCAAAATAGAGATTCAGGGAGAAATATATTTACAAAAAGACCATCGCTTTTGGGATTCTCTCCTGAAACATTTAAAGCATGTGTTCAGCATATGGAATACATGGGTTTAAAGATAGATGAAAAAAGAGCATATCTCCTTCAGATCAAACCCGCTGCTAAAAGAAAAAAACTGGCATGGATGCTTAGGGAACTTTTTGACTACAGGAAAATACCTGAGGAGTATAAGAAGAGGACTATAGAAACCCTTTACTCTTTTGTTCGTGTGTATCCCTCTAAATTAATGTATTCTTATAGAAAATTGGAAAGGGAAAAGGAGTATCTTAAAAAAACAGTATCTGAATTTGTGAAAAAGATTGTGAATATTTGAGCGCCGTATCTTTAAAAAAATAAAAAAAGGAAAAAATCGAGTTAATAAACGAATTTTGTTTTCTAAACTGGGCTTTTTGCTAGGTTCCACACAGCTTTAAGCGCTACTACCAGTGCTGCAGGAGCAACGAAAACTGCAATGTTCACTACTATTGCTTGAACCACACTGCCAATTGCAGGTATGGTGGATAACTGTGCTGCATTTGCCCCCACACCAACCAATGAGAGTGCAATGGCAGCTATGAGAAAATCATTGGCTTCTTTTTGGGAAATGTTGAGGAATCCCACAACCAATCCCAGTATCACCAGTACCAATGTTATCCATGGTGCATAAGCTACTGCATATCCGCCTACTGCTCCTCCTACTACTGCTATAAGCACACCCAGTATAAATGCCCAGCTTCCTATTGTTTGACTAACCATGGGTGTTCACCTCTTTAATTATTAGGTTAACCCCTTATAAATAAATATTGCTTTACATATCTTTCATTTCTATAGTGTATTTAACTCAAAACCGATCTTTTTTAATCTTTTCATCACTGCGGGATATGTTATTAGGGGCTCCATCTCAAGTTTTTCAGGTAGTTTTGGATTTATATCTCTGAGGATTTCTGCAAGATTCTCGATATTCTTTGCCAGACTGATAACAGCAGGATGATAGTCTACTCCGTGCTTTTCAAGGTTTTTAAGTGCATTTATCTGATAGTTAAAAAACTCGGGTTTTGCTCCTGTCAATTTGCTGAATTCTTCCTTGTTGCTTCCCTTGAGAGATACCCTTACATGAAGGTTTTCGAAACCGGAGAGGTCTCTCGCGTAACCATTATCAATCAGCATACCGTTTGTTTCCAGGATAAAGAGATAGTCCTTCGGAATTCCTTCCAGAACAGAAAGAAGATGTTCTCTGCACAGTGTTGGTTCGTTCCCGCTTATTCTTATTTTTCTGTAACCCATGTTTTTTGCAATGCTGATGAGCTTTTTTGTTACCTCCTCTGGTGAGTAGAAACTGCCTGCATGCTGCGGTCTCGTAACTATATTCCATGCCCAACAAAATACACATCTGAGATTGCAACCGACACAGTCCGCTGTTGCGATGCCTCCGTAGAACCCAGCAGCCCTGAATCTATAGTATTTTCTCTTCTCCCCTCTTAACACAACTTTTTTCATCTCCTCTGCGAGCTTTATCGGATCTATCATCCCCATCTCTTAGAGGGTTTTACACGCATATTTTTCGTTGCAATGAATTTATTCATCTTTCTTTTGAGCCTGAGTTCCAGAAAATCCTCGGCAATTATCGTATTTTTAAAAATCTTCTGTGCTTCTCTCAGCAAGGGCTCTGTGTCCTGATATCGGCGTGAAATATGTGTAAGCACAAGCATGTTTGTGTTCACATTTTTTGCCAAGGTTGCGGCATCCCTGACTCCGCTGTGCATTTTATCCTTGTGTTCTTCTAAAAATGTAGCGTCGTGAATTATTACATCAGCATCCTCTGATATTTTGTAAAGATTTTTGCACATACGGGTATCTCCTGTATACACTACCTTTAACCCTTTTTTCAGATATCCAACATCTTCCAGTTTTATTTCCTTTCCTTTGAAAACAATTTTGCCCTTTTTCTTTAATTTCCCTACAAGTGGACCTTCCTTCAGACCGTAAAGCCTTTCTGCCTTCTTTATATCCACATTCCATCTGTCTTTTTCCTTAAATGCATATGCAACAGCCGGAACTGTGTGTTCAACAGGAATAGAGTAAATCTCAAAGTTTTTCGAATTTACAATTTTAAGGAGTTCATTACCCTCAGAGGGAACATTTTGAGGAATGATTTTGAAACGCGGTCCCCAATAGTCCAGATCGAGAATATCTCCCACAAATCTTTCAGCTTCGGGTCCATAAATATAGAGAGGTTTCTTTCTTTTTTCTAAATTCATGGTTTGCATGAGGCCTATAAGACCTGCCCAGTGGTCTGCATGCCAGTGGGTTATGAAAATCCTGGAGATTTTCATAAAGCTCAGTTTTGCAATCATGAGTTGCTTTTGTGTACCTTCACCACAGTCCCATAAAAACGCATTTCCTTCATAATGAAGCCATATTGCTGGAGGATTCCTGTATTTGGATGGTATTCCTGAGCCTGTTCCAAGGAAAACGATTTCAAGCATATTTTACCTGTATTTAAATTCGGTAAATTAAAATAAATTTGTCTAAAGAAAAGGTGATTTGCATGGGCGAAGTAAACAAAAACATAATAAACAGAGGTGCAGAAGCAGTGCTTTATTTAAGCGAATTCGAAGGTGAAAAGGCGGTGGTGAAGGAAAGAATTAAGAAGGGGTATCGAATACCTGAAATGGATGTTCCTTTGCGCAGAAAAAGAACAAAAAGGGAGGAAAATTTATTAATAAGAGCTTCACGTGCAGGTGTTAATGTGCCAAAGGTCTGGAAGGTGGAAGATTCGGTAATAATCATGGAATATATAGAGGGACCAACAGTAAAGGACAGTCTCAATGATTTACCTAAGGATAGGAGAATGAAAATTTACACTATGATTGGTGAGTCTTTGGCAAATCTCCATTCTGCAAATATAATGCACGGGGACTTTACCACATCAAACATGATTTTAAAAAATGAAAAGCTTTATGTTATTGATTTTGGTCTGGGTAAGTTCTCAAAAAGAATAGAAGATCAGGCTGTTGATCTTTATCTTCTTTATGAGGCGCTGAAGGCAGCGCATTTTAAATATCTTGAAGAAGCATGGAAAAACATTTTAAAGGTTTATAAGCATAAATATACAAATGCTTCCATGGTAATCGCAAGATTTAAAGAGATAGGGAAAAGGAGAAGATACAAATGAAGGAAGAGGAAACCACAGTTATAATAGAGGAGGAAAAGGAGCAAACAGAGGAAAAAGATCTTCATAAAAAGGAGATAAAAAAATTAGAAGAAAGAAGAGCCAAAAAGAAAATAAAAGAAGAAAAGGATATAATTCTTGAAGAATCAAAAGAAAAAACAAGAGAATGGATACCTAAAACAAAGCTTGGTCAGGATGTTCTAAAGGGTAAATATACGAGCATGGAAGATGTTCTTAAAGCAGGACATATGATCCTTGAACCGGAGATTACAGATTATCTTGTTCCTGATCTGAAAAGTGAAATCGTATATATAGGAGGTTCTCCTGGAAAGGGTGGTGGTATCAGAAGAACTGCAACCAAAAGAACGGTAAGAATGCACAAATCCGGAAGAAGGTATAAATTGACATCGGTTATCATTGTTGGAGATGGAAAGGGTATTATAGGTATAGGAAAGGGTTCATCCAGAGAGCACAGAACCGCTTTGGAAAAAGCCTTGGAACAGGCGAAGATGAATGTGATAAGAGTTAGAAAGGGTTGTGGCTCCTGGGAATGTAGATGTGGAGGGGATCATTCTATACCATTCAAAACCACTGCTCATTATGGTTCTATCAGTGTTACACTCATACCGGGTCCAAAGGGTCTCGGAATTGTTGCCTGTCCTCCTATCAGAAAAATGTTAAGTCTTGCAGGTATAAGTGATGTGTGGGTAAAAACAAGGGGGCAGACAGGAACCAGAATGAACCTTGTATATGCCACATTTGAAGCATTGAGAAACCTTAACAAAACAAAGGGGGACCTCTGAATTCTTATCAGAACAAGGTGATATCATGTATGCTGTGATAAGAATTAGAGGCTTGGTAGACACGCCAAGGGAAATAGAAGATACATTGAAAATGCTCAGACTCACAAGGGTAAATCACTGTGTACTTGTTCCGAAAACTAAAACTTATGAAGGTATGCTTAAGAAAGCCAAGAGGTGCATCACCTGGGGTGAGATAGATAAGGAAACCCTTGAAATGCTTGTTGAAAAAAGAGGAAGGCTTAAAGGGGACAAAAGGCTGAACCCGAAGGAAGCAAAATCCATTGCAGAAAGGATTTATAAAGACCAGACAACGAAAAACATAGAAAATCTGAAGCAGGTCTTCAGACTTTCTCCCCCATCTAAAGGTTACAAATCAATAAAACTTCCCTATCCCAAGGGTGATCTGGGATACAGAGGTGAAAAAATAAACTCTTTGCTCAGAAGAATGATGTAAGGTGGATGTGATGACAACCAAAAGGAGAAAAAAGAGAGTGAAAATGAGGGGACAGAAAACCCATGGCCACGGTTCAAAGAAAAAACGAAGGGGTGCTGGTTCCCGAGGAGGAAGAGGAAGAGCAGGAATAATGGATCATCGAAAACTTATGTTTCTCAAAATGGGTATAACCGTTGGTACACATGGATTTGTGTCTTTGAAGAAAAAGCGTGGTATTGAGACCAAAAGCATAAATCTGAGGGATATAGAAAAGATTGCAAGGGGTAAAAAAGAAATAGACCTGACCGCTTTTGGATACGAAAAGGTTCTTGGTGCAGGAGAGCTAAAAACTCCTCTTGTAATAACCGCAAAGAGTTTTTCGGAAAAAGCTAAAGAAAAAATAGAAAAAGCCGGTGGGAAGGCAGTAACGGTTTAATTTCTGAACTCTATGATATCTCCTGTTTCCGTTTTAGTGGTTTTTACAGAGAATGCATTCATTTCAATGATGTATTTTACAGGTTTTGAATGATAGATTTTCCATGTTTTCGGGTTCAAACTCATGGGTTGAATATTTTCGTGGATTTTAACAACTCTTTTTCTCGAATCAAGAAAGATAGCATCTATGGGGAACCTCATAAACGGCATCCATATTCCATGATTACCTTCTTTCTCAAATATCAGAAGTATTGCCTTTCCTTCTGGAAGCGATTTTCGAAACATCAGACCTTTCGCTTTTTTCCAGAAACTTTCAGCCTTTTCAACCTCCTCTGCAATCATAGTCTTCTTTGTGAGGTTAACTATTTTCATTATGAAAAGCCCTTACCATCCGGTGCTTTTATATACAGCACATACTAAAGCACACACAGGTTTATCCCTGCATTTTGTACCTGTTATCTTGTATCTGATTTTTTCGAAATCTTCATTTCTGTTTTTTACCATGCTTTCAAGTGATTTTTTTATAAGTCTTTCTACCTCTTCCTGTGAATCACCATAGTGCTCGATAAATAATCCCCTTCCATCTTCCTTCTGTACCCATCCCAAACCTGCCCATGCTTCTTTTCCAGGCACGGTCTGAATGTATTTGCTCATTACAACATATAGTCTGTGTCCGTACTCTTCTTGTTTTCCTTCGTATTTCTTCACCAAAACCCTTGCACCTTCAGGAATAACAGAACTGAGAAAAATCAAATTATAATTTCCTATTCCAGCATCAAGAAGTGCTTTATCGAAAGCTGCTATTTCCGTTTCCGATTCACCAAGCCCGTAGGTTACTATTATATCCATAGTTGATACTACTAAATTTGCTTTTGCCCTTTTATAAGCTTTCTGCTAAAACCAGATTTTTCGTCAATCGTCTACGAAAGGTTTTTAAATAAAAGAATTTTTAGTTATTGATAGGTG
>CAZCGK010000013.1:0-23927 GCA_964498245.1 uncultured archaeon
TAGATGCAAGAATCGATTATAAAGGCGTAGAAGTTGAGAATCAACCGTAAAGTTTAAAAATTTTACTACCATTAGTTAGTAACATGAAACGATTTAAAAAACTCGTCACAGGAGCGGCAATTATAGGTAGCAGTCTCTATTTTGGATCGAAAGGTATTCAGGATGCTCGCACATGGTATAATTGGAACGAAGGTGTTACAGATTATATCGAGATTGCAGGCAAGAGTATAGATGTCAGTTCTATAAATGAAGCCTTAGAGACAGCATATAAAAATGCAAAAAGGATAGCAGAATCGCAGAGAAAACAAGAAACACCATACAGCGATGCGAATGTATTTGCAGATCTTGTAGAAGAAACGCTCGAACTATCACACAAAATTGAAGATTCTATCAAAAACCCTCATTCACCTACTTCGAAGATACAGTCAATCCCATACGCTTACGAAGCTTTATATAATGCAATCGCAGAGGAAACTTGGAACAATGCAGATGACTCACTTATTTCCATTTTAGAGGAAATGAGCAATCATGTGAATGATTATGAGGCAGCAAGCGATTATAAAAGGGCAGCCGATTACCTAAAAATTGGGCTGATCTATGCTGATATAGGAGAGTTGGATAAAGCAATAGAAAGTTTCCAAAAAGCATATGATGCTATTGAACGTTACCCGGATGAAATGCCCATTCTAACAACCACTCAGGGCGTTGCTGAGAGATTCATACTAAGTGCAATAAGCGAGTTAGAGGAAATAAATCACACCGATCCTTCACTAAAATATTCTACTGAATGGTGGGAAAGAATAGAGAGGCTGAGCGAACCTATCGAGGGTCACGAACGTCCATGTTTAGAAGAGATGGCTAAAAATATAGAAAAGAACTATGGGGAAAAAGCTGCAATTGACTTTCTCATTTCTCTCGGAATTCTGGGCTTCTACTTTGTATACCGTTTCTCAGTTTCCCGTTATTCCGATCGATAAACGAACCAAGGTTTCACACCATCTCCTCAAACTCCCTGAATTTCTTTCCCTCTAGGTATTTCACAGTCTCCTCCTTTATTTTTTCTCCATGTTGTTCATAAGGCTCATACCGCTTTATGCATTCCTCCAGAAGCATACTGTGTGTTCTTCCTACATCGAAACAGAATCTTGCAAGCCTTATCGACCACTCCTTTCCATTCTGGAAAGAATCAAAGAACCCTGTCACCCAGTTATACTGATAATCCACAAGTTTTCTGAACCTTTCTGGAAAAACTTCAGGTCTGAATTTTTCAAGCCTTTTCCTGAAATGCTCTATAATGGATTCCCTGAACGGTTTTTCCGCAAAATCCACACACTCTCCTATATAATAGGCCCGACGGAATATAACGTAAGCTCCCATCTGCTCGAAAATCTTGTCCGCAAGAAAAACCGATTGGTGAAGAGGATCCCTCCACTCTACAGGCTTTCTGTGATCCTTCACAGCAAGCACTATCCTTTCTATAATTTCCGGATCAATCCTGAAATATTCGAGAATTTCCCTTGATCTCTTCGCACTTGCTTCAGCATGGCATATTTTCTCTGTATTCGGTCTAACGATATCATGGAGCAGACCTGCTATGTATGCAAGATCTTCCTCTTCTTTACTCCCTCCCAAAACTCTCACAAACCATTTCGCACCGAGAGCGGTTCTTTTTAGATGACCAAAATCATGAATTATAGACTCTGTATTTTCTTTCTCCTTTTTTACAAGATTCTCAATATCTTTTATTGGAAGCATATTATGCATTCTCAAAAATAATCCTGCATGGTGTTGGGAATTTTGCTGAAGCCCTTCTCAAAGCTTCTTTTGCCACATCCTGCCTGGATGCATCAACCCTGACCTCTATAAGATTCTGATTTTCTCTGACCTGGGCAGCAACGCCTATGGGTTTTCCAAACGCTAGACGCATTCCGGTCTGAAACCTGTCAGCTCCGGCCCCTGTAGCCATGGCGTTTTCCCTGAGAACATGATGCGGGTAAACAAGAATCTTGAGGAAAAAATTACCTTTACCCACGGTTTTCTCTAAATATTTGTTTGCAGCGATTCTTGCAGCCTCTAAAGCGTTGTGCCTGATCTGCACAGCATTTTTTGCAACAAGATAGGCTTTAAGAGAAAAATCCCTTTTCGGATCCCCTACCTCAAACTTGTGAATCTTCTTATCAGGAACACCCTTTACATAGCTTTTTCTGGGTTTTTTCTTTGAAATCCGTGTATAAGGTCTTTCCAGCTTTCTGTAACACTTTGCAGGTCTCAGAGCCATTTTAAACACCCCTTCACGAATTAACTCTTATTAAGACTGCAAGAATTTAAAAAGCTTCACCACTCAGCAACCAATTTTCCCATTTTCTATCTCGTCCAGAAAAAGCCACACCTCGTAAAAACTTTGAGCATAGAATAAAGATCTTTATCGGTTATTGTTCCAAGGTCAGGTCTTTCAAAATTCACATAAAAATCTGTGTTTTACTGTATTTCTTTAGGAGCTGTAAATATTTAAAAAATTTCCCTATAAATCAAACTTCCAAATCCTCACTAAATTCCTCGTACATTTTGCTTCTTTCTATATCCTTCTGTTCATGATATTTTGCATTTTTTCTCATATTATACGGTATTTCAGCAGGTGAGGTCATTTTATGGAATGTGATTTTACATATTCTCATACCTGGGTAAAGAGCCACAGGCATCTTTCCGACATTGGCCATTTCCAGAACCAGATGTCCCTCCCAGCCGGGATTTACCGAAGAAGATGTTGTATGTACAACTATACCAAGCCTGCCCAAACTTGATCTTCCATCAACAGAGCCAACAAGATCTTCTGGAACTTTTATATATTCCATAACTTTTCCCAAAACAAACTCTCCGGGATGAATTATAAAAGGCTTGCCTTTCTCAACCACAATCTTTTCGGTATAGTTTTCTGTGGATTTTTTTGTATCTATATAAGGTGTTCCAGTGACCCTAAATATCAAAAACTCATTCCCAAGTCTTAAATCAACCCATGCAGGCTGTATCTGATTTTCAGGATCATCTAAAGGCTTTATCACTATTTTTCCTTCTCTGAGAAGCCTTTTTATCTCATGATCAGGTAAAATCATTCCATCAACCTCTGTGTAAAATTTGAAAGATATAATTAAAAGCTTTTGAATTAAAAGACCCGACACAGACCCCTCTCCCTAAGAAATTCCTTGAATTTTTCATCACTTTTTGTGCTTTCACTCGGCATCGGATATTCTATATCATTTACCACATATGTAAGCACTATTTCTTTTCTCTCTTCTATCCTTTTAACAGAAACAAGTTTTGCTTTTTCCGGGATAATAGTGTGATCTTTCTCACTTCCATCACTTTTCTTTAAAATCTCCAGAGGAGAATCCTGCTCATAGGAAAATCCGTGTTTTAATGCAAGTTCCGCTTTCATGAGTTCTGTTCCCAAGTAAATACCATGAGCAGGCGTGCCCACCACACACTCACGAATTAGAATATCTCTCATTTCCAATGCAGAAGATGCATAGTACACTCCTATAACATCTCCTTTGGGAGAAATATGTTCTGCTTTTATTTTTCCGTTTTCCAGCGAGATCACAAAGTTTCCTCTAGGATCTAGCTGCTGATTGGGTTTTTTAATATATTTGTCATAGTATTTCTCTACTATTTTCTGTGCAGTCTCGAAACAATCATCGTAAATATGCGCAGACTGTGAGTTTATTATAAGGTCTCCAAGTTTTATCTCCTCTTTAACACCCTTTTCCTTTAATTTGTTAATCAGATCCTTTCTTATAACCTCCTGCAAACACCGAAGACCAAATGCATTTTCCGGATACCCCTCAAACATATCGTTACTTCTTATAGTCACGGTCATGTAGAGTTTCCCTTCCCTGACCCTTAACCATATGTGATTGATACATGGACTTCCTCCTATGGTTAAATCCCTTCTGGAATCCCAGAGATTTATAACCACAGCACGGGAATTTCTTTCCCTCACAAGCTTTGCAACAGCTTCTTCAACCTGATCGATACCGAACCAGCTTCTCATTCTTGAACCATAAGTGTAAGTTGTCCCTTCTTCTTTGAAATCTGTTGTGACTTTTGGTATGTACTCTTCAACCTGCTTTCTGTCACATGGCAAAAACTCCGGTATGTGAAGGTTATAAGGATCTTCCCCTGTTATCACAGAGATCAGATTCAGAATCTCCTTTTGATAGTCATCGTAGTGCGTGTCGCATTTTTTACCGAATTTGAGAATGAGATCAAGAATTTGAAGCCAGGCTCCCGCTACCTTTTCATGCCTCACAACATAAACCTCTTCCTCACCCACATAGGTTTTTATCCTTTCTTCTGGCTTCAGAAATATGTATTTCTTTCTCTTTTTTCTGGGTTTTTCCAGTTTGGAAAAATCAAAACTTTCTATATCCTCTACCCAGTCAACCTTTACGCTCTCCCTGAGCTCCTCCAGAACCTCTTTAGGTATATCCAGACCGATATATCCTGGATATTCACTCTTCACTCTCCATACATCTTTGCCTGTTACTTCTGTTTTGCCTTTTTCAAATCCCCTCTCAAAAAAATCCTTCAGAACCACGCCAGACTTTGAAAGATCCGAACCTGTGATTATTATGTTGGTTATCTGAGGATTTGCAAGCATGTTTCTTACAAATATATCAAGGCCCCTTTCCGCACTGAAAAGCTGACCTATCACCCCATAGCAGGAAGGATCCAGCTTTTCGGCAAGCTTTCTGTTTTTTGTCCATAGAGAAACTATTCCTACATGGCTTTCCGGATTTCCTATTACAAGCCGGCTTGCCTTATAAATCGGCTTGAACATAGCTTTTCACTTAACAAGTTTATAATGGGAAATAATTTAAGCTTTAATTCAAGAATTTAAATCTCCTTAAAGAAAAATAAAATATGAATCACGAAGAAAAACTCCAGCTTCTGTGGGCAACAAGCTTTGTAGTTTCCGGTATTATCTTTGCTTTTGCAATATACATGACACCAATGGTAGGACTTTTTGCTCTGGGATATATAATTCTTTATGTTGGTCTCTCCATCGCATTTATGATAGTTTACAAAAGTCTTAACACTGTTAATGAAAGCACATTAGACAATCTCAAAATGAAAAAAAGGGAAATAGAGCAGATAAAGAGGGAAATAGAGAAAAAATTCTTTAAGAAAAAAATAGACAGGGAAACATACGATAGAATGATACAGGAATATGAAAAACAGCTTACAGAGATCGAGGTTAAGATAAAAAATCTGGAAAGAATGAGAGGATAAGCAATCTAAGCAATCAATATAAATATTTTTAGAACAAAGATAATTTTTATTGCATAATCCCGGGGTAGCTCAGCTGGCTAGAGCGCACGGCTGTAGAACGGTCTTTTGAGGGATTAAATCCCCATGAAAAAACAGAGACCGTGAGGTCGTGGGTTCGAGTCCCACTCCCGGGACTGTTTAAAATTTACTCAACTATTAATGGTTTTGAGAAAACTCTGAATCTCCTTCCTCCTTCTGTATGATATCTCATGTAAGCCCCGGGCATTTTCAGACTGCCTTCCACCAGGGTTTTTATCTTATACGTGAGAATTCTCGTTTCTTTCGGTTTTATATCCCCGAGCTTCCATATGAGTTCGGTCCCTGCATCGGACCTTCTTCGAAGCACGGGTTTTACAGATTCTATTTCTTCATGTAAAACATGGGCTAAAGGAGTGACCCAGTCCCTGATTATTACATTTTTGAGATGATGGAAGAACGGATTCTTTATCTCTATTATTATGCTGTGCTTCCCTGAACCCTTGCGTACATATCTCTTTACTATTTTGGGTTTTGCTGCATGAATCACGGAAAGATAAAGTGTTAAAAGAATTACGGCAGCGATGAGAGCACCTTGAGCATATACAGGCCAGAACTCAAGCTTGTATACAATGTGTGCAGTCTTTCCAGGTTCAAGATTATAAAAAGTATAGCTGCATCTTTTCTTATCAAGCTCCGGTATGCACTTTTCGGGCTCTGTAATCAGTCCGGTTATCCAGTCATTATTAGGAAGCACTTCTTCAACGGTGTGATTTTCAGGAACATTTCCATTGTTGTATACCGATATAACAACCTTCTCGTAAAGTGGTGTTGCTTTTCTAATTTTTGTAGTGATTATATCATGAACGGGTTTGACCCGAAACTCTGTGGAGGAAGCAACATTGAAGGGCTCTATATGAACTCCAAGAACATACGAACCTGCAAGCAGTTTCTGTGGAAGCTCTATAACAGTTGATACAGTTTTTTCACCCAATGAAATGGAAATGTTTCGATGCTGCGTAAATATAACATCTCCTGCAGTATTGGATATTTTGTATGCAATATCAGCCTCGAACTCCTTTGTTGAATAGAGTCTGATTTCAACATAAACCTTACCTGAACTCTCTCTCGCAGTGATTTGTCTTATTTCTATGGGTTTGAAAACGTTCAGTTTTATCGATTTTATTACAGAAAATTCAGGTGTGGATAAGGGTGTAACAGTTATATTATATACGAATTCACCTGAATCAAAACCTCTGGGAAAAAATGTAAGATTTACGGTTCTGGATGATACCGGAGGGATGGGTATCATGATATATACTCCATGGTACCATTCCATATGTTCTCCATCAACGGAAAGAACTACGTTTTCTGTAGAGTATCGTGAATTGAATATTTCCATTTGAAAATTAACAGGCTTGTTAAGGTATGTGCTTTTCTCATATTCATCAAATTTCACATCCAGAAACGCCGCTGCTAAAGGTGTATACAGAATCAAAATCCCTACAGCAACCGTCAATAAAAACATCACACTTTTCATTTCAAATCACTTTTGTTACTGAACGATTGAAATAGTAATATTAAGATATTTAAATTTTGTTAGGTTGAGGTTTTGATTTATAAGTAAATATTCCAATCTCATATCATGACCACGGAAGAGAGAAAACTTGAGCATATAAAGATATGTCTAGAGAAAAATGTAGAATTCAGAAAGTATAACGGGTTCGAAAAAATAAAAATAATAGGCAAGGAGGAAAAACTTCATCCAGATGACATTGATCTTTCTGTTGATTTTCTGGGAAAGAAGTTCTCCTTCCCTGTTTTTATAGAAGCCATGACAGGCGGATACCCGGGAACCGAAAAAATCAATAAGAATCTCGCAAAAGCAGCAGAAAAGATGGGAATAGGAATGGGTGTGGGTTCGCAGAGAGCAATGCTTGAGAATCCGAGTGTTAGTTATACATATATGATAAGAGATGTTGCACCCAGCATATTTCTCTTAGGCAATATAGGGGGCGCGCAGCTTCTCAACTATGATATCCATCAAATAGAAAGCCTTGTTGATGTGATAGAGGCAGACGGTATAGCAATACATATTAATGCTCTTCAGGAAATAGTGCAACCAGAAGGCGATAGATACTGGAACGGTGTGTTTGAAAGAATACATTACCTTTGCAGAAATGTGAGTTTTCCCGTTGTGGTAAAGGAAGTGGGTTGCGGTATATGCGAGAAAATAGCAAAAAAACTTGAAAATATCGGTGTATCAGCTATAGATGTTGCTGGAGCAGGAGGCACGAACTGGTTAAGGATAGAGGCCTATAGAGGCAGGTATCCAAAAGATAAGTTTCCTGAAGAATTCCTTGAAATAGGTCTTCCCACTGCCCACGCGGTAAGAGGTTGTGTGAAAAATGTAAATATACCGGTAATAGCTTCAGGTGGAATAAGAACAGGAGAAGACTGTATCAAGGCATTGGCCCTGGGCGCATCCCTTACCGGATTTGCATTGCCTCTTCTTAAACCTGCGATGGAATCATGGCAAAGGGTTGTAAATGTACTGGAAGCCATTGTAACAGACATGATTAACATCATGGCAGAGTTGGGCGTGAAAACCGTGAATGAATTGAGAACTTTGAAAATAAAAGAAGAGTAATACTTATTTTTTAGATGAATATAATAAATTAAATATGGTGAATCTGCAACTTGTAGAATACGTGAGAAAACAACTTCAAGCAGGATTTTCCGAAGATGAAATAAGAAGAGTTCTTATAGAAGCCGGATGGTTTGAGGATGAAATAAATGAAGCATTTTTCACAGTTAAGTCAGAGAATCGTTCCAAAGAAGAAAAACCACCTGCTGAGATTTCTCCACCTGAAACCGTTCTGCAAACACCGAAAGAAGAAATAAAGAAACCCGTACTTTTTAAACCTCTATTAATTTTGTCTCTTCTTTCAGGAATACTTGTGATCATAAACACCATAATCAGGATGGTACAAATAACGGATATACTGAATATGAACTTTTCAATTTTTTTGCAATCCGGAATGATTTTAGAAACTGATATACCCCTCATAGGAATCGTTATCGGGATTGGAATAATAACAGGAGCAATTCTTTTAATGATAAGACCGGAAAGAACCAGAATTACTTCACTTCTCATTCTTGCGTTATCAGCACTGGCAATACTTACAGGCAACGGTTTTCTCATAGGGGGTATAACAGGTGCCGTAGCAGGTACCTTAGGAATTGCTAAACCACCTGGTTATAAAACCTCTTGATATAAGGCATATAAACAAGAACCGTAAGAGCAATTACTCCAAGGAGATGTACCCAATACAAGCTATAAATCCAAAAAATGAATGTTACCACCATACCAGCTCCGCTGAAGATGATTGTGCTAAATATGTGGACATTTGCACCAAAAACGGTTATAGAGTCTACAAATACTGTAATACCGAAGATGAAAAATAACAATTGAATCCAGAAGTGGTCAAAAAGGATTGCAAACATAATAAAAGAACCAGAAGCAAATCCCTTTACCATGCATTTAAGATTGGTAAGTTGTGTCTCTCTCAATAATAACCACCCGCTACTCCCTCCATTCAACTTTTTCGGGTATCTTTAAGTTGAAGTATTCCTTTATCTCCTCTATAAATTCATTTGTTATATTTCTGCAAAAATCCAAGTACTTCCTTCTTACATTGTAATAAAAAATGTAATTGTAAATCCACCAGAGAGACCTTAAAAAGATATTAGAATATTTGAACTTTGTTTCGATGTAAGAGTTAACTCTTAATGTGAATTTACCCTTATTAACCTCCTTTTTTCTTTTGCCCATTACATGCATTTCAACATACATTTTAGTGAATCTACTCAGCGTTCTCCTTACTTTCATTCTTATGAAAAATTCCACCGAGGAACCGGATACATCCCAATAAAATTTATCCTCAAAAATACCCGAGGAACTTACTTCAAAAAACTCTTGCATCATTCCCGTGATTTTGGTATACACCCTGATGGGATTTGGCCCAGAATATGTAAGGTAAACAAATGGAGACGGTGACAGACAATCATCGACTATTTCATACCTTCCCATAATAATCCACTATTTAATATTTCATTTCTCTTAGCTTTTTGAAATATTCTCTAAGCTTTTCCTGCATCATGTAAGCAAGATGCCTGCACTCTTCCATATATTCATCTCTCTTTTTTGCATAAAAAATTCTATGCCACAATGTTCTTAACATTTCATAAATTAAAGATCGTTGCCATATAGTATCCTGAGGATATTCGGTTCTGAGATACGGTTTTATGGTTATCGAAGCATTTCCTGTTTTTTCATTTCCCTCCGCTTTAAGCGAAATTTTAAGGTAAATGTAAGTGAACATATCCATATCTTTATGTGCATACAATGTCACCTTAAACTTCTCTATTTCTCCCTTTCCCCAGCTGTACTTCTCTTCTTGTATCGCACTAGAGGGTATGTTAAATACGGATTTCAGTATATGATGAATGAAATCATAAAGTTTGGAGACATGGGGTCCCACATATTTTAACTCAACATCTCCGGGGTCCTTCTCAAAGCAATTATCCTGCAGTAAAAGTTTAGTTCTTGCAAAAACCATGGAACCACCTAAAAATAACAGTTATTTAATTAATTTGTTTAAAAACAATATATTTATTAATATGTTTGGAATGAAGGGAATCATCGGAGGAATAGTCCTTATAATAATAGGAATATTTTTCGTGTTCATTTTTCCCGGAGCGTCCAGCTATCAACCCGAAAAATTCAGCATTGTAGCTATACTGTTGGGTTTGATTCTTATAATAACTGGAGTTATTCTTATATTCATTCCTTAAGGTGAAAACATGACTTTCTCACCACTTGTAGTAGAGAGAGAGATATGGAGCGGTAAGGTTGGAGGCCCGAATGATTTAGGAAGATGGGTTGTAATAGCACCAGAAAATCAAAAGATAATAATAGATTATACCGCGCCCATGGGTGGCTGTACAAATCTCTACTGGTCTCTTGTTTTCTGGCTTCCCAAGCAGGACTACAAAGTCAAAAAGGTTGACGAGTTTATGGAAGTTTCACCCGTTCACACTGATATATACAACCTTCTGGTTGGTCAGCGCGAAAGAATAGAAAGTCAGATAAAATCCGGATTAGCATCTGCTGCACAAGCAGTGGTGGATTATGAGCTTTTGAATCACGATTACAGGAGGTATATAGAGATATGGGAATACATAAAAAGGGGAAAAAGTGACAGTCACGTGCTTAGGTCACTTTTTGTAGACAGAATAGATGTTCATACAGGAGAGGGATATTCTCTTATCTCCATGGCAAAAAGATGGCCAACCATAATAACAGATTTTATACGTATGGGATCCCCGGAATTTAAAGATAAGAAATGGGAAAGCATCGATGAAATAAGAAAGGCTCTTGATGTGCCCAAAGCAGAGGCCACGGTACTCAAAACGAAAAACGAGCTCTATAAAGAATGGCTCAAACTTTTCATCCCTGAACTGAAGGAAAGAATAATAAGAATAAAGGTATTGATGGACGCAAGAAAGAAATCGATTGATCAGTACAAGAGGTGGTTAAGACCTTATGTTGCAAGACACAAAATGATGGAAGAGGCTCTTGAGAGAAGCCCTTCAGCATCGTTAACAAACCCATACATGCTCCCGGCTTTCGGTCAAGCTGTTATGTCTACTGGTGTAAGACTGTGGGCATGGAAACCGCTAATAAAATTAGAAACTCATAAATATGAAAGCATAAGAGAAAGCGGAATACCTGAAATAGACCCCTATGATGATGTGGTAAAGGAGTATCAAGAAAAAATAGAGAAAGAATACAACGTTCAATTTACCGAAAGCGTAATAAAAAAGCTCATTAATGAAGGTTTAAAATTTGGAGGTCCTCACGGTGAAAGGAATGTCCAGATGGAAGATTACTATTTTATTTTCTTTGACATGAAGATAGAAAGATTTGTAATAAGAGTTCCTGGAGGAGGTGAAATAGAAGATTTGGTGTTTAACCCCTTGAGTACATTAGTTCTTTCTCAAAATGCCTTACTTATTCACCTCATGGAATTATGGGCAAGAGAAAGGCAATTTGAAAGAGAGGTCGATGAACTCATAGGATTAACAGATGAGAAAAAGGAAATAGAGAAGCTTGAAAGAGAATATGAAAAAGCCGGTAAAGAAGGGGAAAGGAAATCCTTCAGGAAACCGGTTGTAAGTTCGAAAATAAACCTGAAAAAAGTTGTAAAACCAATTTCTCGATATCTCATACGTCCGGGTCCCTATGAAAATAATTTCAAAGAGAGAATAACAAAATTCTTTCTTGTTGCCAGCGGATATATGTACATAGAAGTGATAGGTTTTATAAAAGATTTAATGGGAGTTGGTATAACCATCGCAGATGTATATAAACCCGAGTAAGGTGCATAAAATGGGATTCAAAATAGGTGTGACCACAGGTATATACGCTGCTGCAAGAAGTGATGAACTTGCAGAAGCCATAAGAAAATTAGGCTACGCTCTAACCAGGGGTGCAAGCAGTATAGAGATTGCAATGGATGTACCCCATGAAATCACATATACTGATGGGAAGGTTATGAGAGAGATTGCAAAAAAACAGGAAGTTGACCTCCTTCTCCACGGTTCTCTCACAATACCCATGTGCATTCCGGAAAGAAGCGATTACAGAGATGCACAGGATCACATGAGAAAATCCGTACGTTCAGCAATATACTGCGGTGCAAAATATGTTAATTTTCACGCAAGTCTAAACATCTGGCTGGAGTTAATGACCTATGCAGGCAGAAAACTTACAATGTCCTTTTGCGACCACGAAGGTCATTTTATATCAAAAATTCTTAAAGAAAATGAAAAACTCAGAAAATGGTTTGTGGAAAGAAGAGGGGATCTCTATGCAGGAGACATACTTACAAGAGAAGAACATGTAAAGATAAACGCAGAAATCAGCGAAGAGGATGATAAATGGTTTAAAGAGGAGGTGAAAAAGAAATTAACAGCAGTAAGGATACCATCAGAGATAATAGAAAGGGTGATGATGGGTAGCGTGCCTGTACTTCCTAATAAAGATTTAGAGAAAAAAATAACCGATGTCCTTGAGGAAATAAGACTTGCAAGAGTACAGCATCAAGCAGACATTTCCAAAAAAATACGTAACAAACACATAGAGGAAAAGCTTGCGAAGGGAGGAAAATGGGACAGTGAAGAGCTCAGAGCTGTGGTGGGAATAATAGATGGATATCATATCATGGCACATTATTTGTTTTTCACTCAGGACAAAATATGGAGGGAGATGGTAAAACTTTACAAGAACGAACTTAAGAATTATAAACTTGACCCTTCTGATATCAACTCACTTGAAAATGCGTGGGAAGAGGCAGAGGAAAAGAACGACAGGGGATTCAAGGAGTTTTATTATGCAGTGGTGGGAGCAAAATTCCTGGAGGGTCATATGAAAAAACTATTGGAATGGATGAATAACGAGCTTATAAAAGAAGAAATACCTTCAATGAATATTCCGGAAAGTGAGAAGAAAATTTTGATAGAAAATACAAAGAAACTGAAAATAGCAATAGAAAATCCTGATGCAAGAGACCCCATGCATGCCGGGCTTCATCTTCTTTGGCATCCAAAGCAGATATACGCTGCCATAAAGGTTATAAGAGAAGAGTTAAAAACAGATAAAGTAGAAATGCTCATAGATTTCGAGCACATGGCCACTCAGGGATTGGATCCTGTCAGAGAGATGGAGAATATAATAAAAATGTGTCCGGATATGGGAGAAATAACACTTGCTGTTCATTCTAACGCACCAAATCCAGCACATGCCCATCTGCCTTTAGAGCTTGGAGATGAAAGAATATACAGACTTCTGTGGTTTTTGAGAAAAACGGGTCTTGGGAAGAAAAGAGATGTTTATATAATATATGAAAGAGGTGGCGGTGATGACCCCTTCAAACAAAGTATAGATGTGTTGAGGCTATGTGTGAAATATTTAGAAAAAGACATACCACCCGAAGAGCTTCCAGAAGAATTTTACGGCTTTAAAAAATATACTGCTGGAGATATCATCAGGCAGATACAGATTATCAGGGACCACATGTTCGATCCTATAAAAGACCTTTTAGAAATGCCGGAAGAAGAGTGGACGTTTCTCTCATCATCCGTAATAAGAAAAGGTAAAAGACCCGAGCAGTGGAAAAAAGCAGAGTTCAGGTAAACGAAACATTTAAATATCAATTAATTCAATTTAATGTAACCACAAAAAAGTGATAAAATGGCAAAAAAGAAATCAAGCAAAAAGAAAGGTCCTGATAGAAAGGAAAGAATAGAAATACTCAAAAAATTCACAAAACTTGTTCTGGAAAAATACGGAAATCTTATAAGATCGGTGGTGCTTTTCGGATCCACAGCAAGAGGCGAATCCAAAGAGGAATCGGATATAGACGTTTTTGTGATAGTTGACGATACCAAACATAAAATAACACCTCCTATGAAGGAAAAAATGGAGAACGAACTTGATGAGATAGCAAAAAAATGCAGCAAGCACCTTTCAGTTCAACAACCCTACCTCCTTACGGAGTTCTGGGCAATGGTAAGAGATGGTCACCCGATTATATTCAATTTTATAAGAGAGGGTATACCTGTCTTTGACAGGGACATTTTCCTTCCGATAAAGAGGCTTTTACAAATGGGTGAGATAAGACCTTCCAAAGAAGCTGTGGAAAAATACATAGAAAGGGGTCCAAAGAGAATTCAGAGAGTAGAAAACGCAAAAATATATATGGTTGTTGAAGACCTCTATTATGCAATGCTTGAAAGCACTCAGGCGGTTCTCATGTTTCTTGGAAAAGCCCCACCAAGACCACCAGATGCACCAGAAGCTCTCAGAAAATATCTTGTGGAAACGGATTTTCTCGATGAAAGTTATGCAAAGGATCTGGAAGAAATAATTAATCTAAGAAAGAAGGTTGAACATAAAAGAATAAGAAAAATTTCAGGAAAAGATTTAGATGAATGGATCAAAAGAGCAAAAAGATTTGTTAGAACAATGCAAAAGTTGATAGCCAAAATAGAGATTCTAAAAAGAGAGGGTATAATAGAAAAGTCATATAGCATAATGAGCGAAACCATTCTCACACTTTTAAGAGCGATGAAAGTACCTGTAAAAAAGAAGGAAAGTCTATCTGATGCCTTTGAAAAATATCTGATAAAACCAAGAATCATATCTAAAAAATACCTTGATGTGTTTAATGATTTGGAAAGAATGAAAAAGCTTGTCAAAGAAGGCAAAATAATGGAACTTTCAAAATATGAAATATTAATGAACAGAGAATATGTAAGAAAATTCATAAGAGAAGCAGGAAAAATAATGAGAAATCTTGCACAATCCTCAGGATAATTTTTTCTTTGTTTTGAGTACTTCTAAAACCTTTTCCACCGCTTCTTCAACCGTTGTGTGGGTTGTATCCAGAACCAGATCGAACCTTTTAGGATCTTCAAAATCCTTAAGGCCGTAATATTTGAGATATCTTTTCCTATCACTTTCATCTCTCTCCCTGATTTTTCCAAGGGCCTCCTGGAAACTTGCGTATCTCTCCCCGGTTCTTTTCTTAATATCCCGGTATACTCTTTCTGCTCTCACATGCTCATCAGCAACAAGCAAAATTTTGAAAGCATGCGGTATAAAATAGTAGGAAAGCCTTCCATCTATAACGAAGTTATCCTTTTCTTTTCCGAGTTTTATCTGGTACTCATCAACCTTCTTATCCGTAAAATCTTTCTTCTCTCCGAGTTTATTGAATTCCTGGAGAGACATGCCCATATCTTTTGCCATTTTTCTTCTGATCTCACCTATTGAGTAGTGTTTGTAGTGTAAAACCTTTGCAAGAGCTCTTGCAAGTGCCGTTTTTCCTGAACCGGGCTTTCCAGAAATTGTAATTATCATAAATAAAATTTGTAAAAAGATTATTTAATGAAATCTATTCCAAGAACCTGCTCTATTTCTCTTTGTCTTTCCTGCGAAACGGTCTTCTCAGGCCCGTATATCTGTGAGGATTTCACTCCGGTGACTATAAGCATAGTTCTTATTGTTTCTCCCAGCTCTTTTATTATCTGCGCACCCCAGATTATCTTTGCATCAGGACTTATCCTGCTGGAAACACCCTCAACTATTTCCTGACATTCTCTGATTGTAATATCCTCACCGCCGAAAACATTGATCAAAGCTCCTGTTGCACCTTCTATATCAACATCGAGCAGAGGATTGTTCAAAGCTTTCTCCACGGATTCCATCGCCCTGTTTTCTGTATCCGACTCTCCCATTCCTATCATGGCAAGGCCTCCAGAACCCATAACAGCCCTTATATCGGCAAAATCCAAATTAACAAGTCCGGGCTTTGTTATAAGCTCAGCTATTCCCTTAACAGCATTAACAAGAATCTCATCAGCAACCTTGAAAGCAGTTGTTATGGAGACATCAGGAACGATCTCAAGAAGCTTATCATTCGGTATAACTATAAGTGTATCCACAACTGACTCTAAATTCTCCAGACCTTCTTGAGCATTTTTCATTCTCTGCTTTCCCTCCATGGTGAAGGGAATGGTAACTATCCCCACGGTAAGAGCTCCGAGCTTTTTCGCTATATCCGCTATTATAGGACTCCCTCCGGTTCCTGTTCCACCCCCAAGTCCACATGTAATGAAAACCATATCTGCTCCTTCAAGGCATTTTTTTATCTCATCCTTTGACTCCTTAGCAGATTCACAACCAATCTTGGGATCAGCACCCGCACCCAAACCATTGGTTATTTCTCTTCCTATAAGGACTTTTCTATCTGCATCTGTGTAGAGAAGGTCTTGAGCATCAGTATTTATAGCTATGGTTTCAGCACCAACAATACCAACCTGCATGAGACGAGATATTGTATTGTTTCCAGCTCCTCCAACACCAATAACCTTTATTTCAGCCTTTCTTGATTCCAGGATTTTTCTCAACTCCTCATCAGTTTCCGAGTATCTTTCAATTTCCCTCTGTTCATCAATCATTCTACCCCTCCAAATGTGAGAAGTCTATGAATTATATAAGAGAAAGTTTTTTAAGTCTTTGGGAAATTCTCTTTCTTGGCAGTGTCTATTTTTTCTTTGGAGGTTTGATTTTTAAATTCAACGGATTTTATCTCCTTGATCCATTTTTTGATTGTGTTTTTCACCACATCGCTCATGATTTTGTGAAGCGGTTTTTCTGGTTTTATTATTACCTTATCCCCTTCAAGTTTCGTTTCGCACTTTATTTTATAATAATCCATGAGAGCTTTTACCTTTTCTTCCGGTGTTTTTATCTCTCTCACTATTCTGAGTTTGTATTTCAGTTCCTTTCCAGCAAGAGGATGATTAAAATCAACCCTTACCCTTCCTCCAGAAACGGACTGCACCCTTGCTCTACGTCCGTCTATTTCAACAACATCTCCTGGTACAGGCTTTATATTATTTTTGAGAAAATTGGAAAGGGATATAACCTTTATCAGATCGATCCTTCTCAATCCGAATGCATCTTCAGGTTTTACGGTAAATTCTCTTTCCTCTCCTGGTTTCATTTTCATAAGCTCCTTTTCAACACCAGGAATAACCATTCCTGCACCAATTATCACAAGAACGGGTTTGTATTTTCTTTTCGGCTCGTATATACCCGAGGATTTTGCAACCTCCTCATCTGTAAGATCGAATATTTCTCCTGTGGATGCAATCCTTCCAACAAAATCTATTTCAACAAAATCTCCTCTTTTCATACCAAATTAATTGTAATATATTTTTATAAAACTACGGAATCATTTTGTTCCCGAGAGAACCTTAATGTTTTTGCATTCTGTATAAATCTCATATTTGTTATAATACTTCTGAAATCTTCCGTTTACAAATACTTCATCACCTTTCGAAATCTCAATTGAACCTTTATATTTAGAACAGAACACCATTATTTCCTGTTCTCCATCCGTGATGTAAAACTGCTGATATTCATATCCCTTTTTTGAGACATAATCATTGAGAATTCTTGAAACCCTTCCTGAGACCGAAACGTATTTGTTTACCGGCAGTTCCTTCATAAGCTCGGAAACTGTGTAATTTTCATATTTTTCTTCTTTCCAAACTGCTGAAGCACCGTCTGCGAGAATTCCGGAAAGCGAGGAGATGAAAATTGTACCTGCAATGAGAACAGTTAAGAGAAGAAATTTAGAGAGGTGAAATTTTCTGCGATGTTCTGAGAGAACAATAACAGCTCCAGAGAGAAGAATTATTCCGGTATTTGCAAACACATTGCCATAATGAGCCAGATTAAGGCTGATAAAAACTGATGAAATCGGATAAAACCAGGCAATGCCCGTAGGGTTTATCGTGTCAAGAAACAGATGGGAAAGAAACCCCGCACCAAACCCCAGAGAAGCATTACTGTTTCTATACATGAAATAGATTACAAACATAGATGCAAACATAAAAACAGGAGTGTGTACAATCCCTCTATGAGAAAGGGGAAATTCCTGATTCAGAAGAATATCAATATCCGGAAGTATCGAAGCAATTAGTACAGGGGTTCTTGGAAGCCTTAAAATATATGCTATACACAGAGCAAAAAACAGATGTGTGAATGCAATCATAATTTTATTTTCAATTCAAAGGCTTAAATTAATCAGAAACTTCGAACTATAGATTATTAATGAGTAAAATTAAAGCGGTAATTTTTGATATGTGGGATACTTTGATTTACAATGATAAAAACGAAAACATAATGCTGACTTTATCCTCTCTCATGAACATTCCTCCTATCAGGGAAAACTGGAAGCATCTCGAAAAAGCATTCATGTTAAAGCACTACAGAACACTGGAAGAAGCAGTCGCAGATATAGCTGCATATTTTCATACAAGCAACCATTTTGTTATAAATAAGATAAAAACTCTGATCAAAAACGCGCTGAAGCCAAGAATTTTTCCGGATGTGATACCGGTTCTGAAAAAATTAAAAGAGCGAAATTACAAACTTGCTATTGTTTCTAATACCCCTTCCTTTGGAATAAAATGCCTGCACAGCAGTCTTTTCAGATATTTTGATGCAGTTTGCCTTTCATGCGATCTTGGAATAATAAAGCCAGACAAAAGGATATTTCTGACAGCTCTTAAAAGGCTTGGAACGAAGCCTGAAGAAACGATAATGGTCGGTGATAATTATCAGGATGATATAAAACCAGCGATTTCCATCGGCATGAATGCAGTTCTTGTAAAGAGAAATTTTAACAAACTTACTTGGAGGGAGACGCATGATTACGGAAAAACAATAAACAGCCTGAAAGGAATATGGAAGTTTCTTTAAATTTCACTCAAAAATTCGAGTTAAATTCCCTGAAAAAATCAATAGCATATAATAACGTTAAATATCGAAGAAGTACAAAATATACATTTTTTCACGAAAATTCATTTAAATTCTAAAAATAACTTCTCTTCAGAAAACCTTGCCATCTGCCGGTGAAGTTTTATGGAAATTTCAATCTGCAATATATGCAAAGAACCGATATGGAGCTTTATTTGCACAGATTGTCTGAAAAACGATATAAAAAAATGGCTACCTTCGCATCTCTCTGAGAAATTCGAAGAGTTTAACGCAATGCTTAATTTCCATTTCAAGAGCAGAACGGATGAAAGTTCACTTCCATGTATTCGCTGTAAGCAGCAGAAAAACGCAGTGATATGTCCGTTCTGCTATATCTTAGAAGCTTACGAATCACTCAGTGATGTGGATAAAAGGACTGCGAAACAGCTTCTCTTGATGATACCATTTCCAAGACGTACCCGAAAAGAAAATGTGATAACACAAAGCGAAAGAGAAAGATTCGATGAAGGCATCTGCGAGTGTTGTGGTGAATATTCGGAATTCCTAAAGGAAGTAGAAGGAAGATGGTTGTGTGAAAGATGTGAATGAATATCCTATTTATTTTCCAACTCACGATTGAGTTTTTCTATTTTTTTACGATATTCTGAAAGCCTGATAGCATACTGTATGAGCAGAACAATTCCAATGGATATCAACATCCAGCTGAAGATGTTTGATACATGATTTTCTTTGAATACATTCAGTATAATTATACCGGCTCCGATAAAACCAAGACCGGTTCTCATGAAAGATAAAGCGGTTCTTTCCTGTGAAAGAACAACCTGCTCTTCTATCAGCAATGTGCTTTTCTTTTCAATATCTTCTCTTTTTCTTCCCGATCTTTTCTTTCTCTTGCGCATTTTTAATTATTTGCTTCAAATAAATTTTAATCTTTACCAAGCGGTTTTCCTTATAATTGAACGATTGCTGAGGCTGTGATTATAACAGTTTAGAATAAAATAATAAATCATCCAAGATAAAACCATTTACATATGGAATATTCAAAGCTTGTTGAGGTTTATGAATATCTGGAAAAAACACCTGCCAGATTAAAGAAAGTAGATGCAGTTGCAAACATTCTGAAGGAAACCGATAAAGATCTCCTTCCAATGGTCACATCTCTGCTGGAAGGCAGAATCTTTCCCCCTTGGAGCGATAAAGTTTTGGGAATCGCTTCGCTTCTTATGATAAAAATACTGCGTTACTGCACAGGATTTTCAGAATATGAAATTACCAAGCTGTTTAAGGAAACCGGGGATCTTGGTATTGTTGCAGAGAATCTGGTATCGAGAAAAAAACAGAAAACATTATTTGCAATACCGCTCACTGTTGAAAAGGTTTTTGAAAACCTTCAGAAGCTCGGTGAAGTGGAGGGAAAAGGTTCTCAGGACAGAAAATTTCAATTGGTTGCTGAACTCATCAGTTCTGCAAAATCGAATGAAGCAAAATATATAGTCCGTACAGTTTTAGGAGAACTGAGAATAGGCGTTGCAGAAGGCATTATAAGGGATGCTATAGCGAAAGCGTTTTTTGAAAATATCGAAGATGCTGTAAAAACAGTGGAATGGGCATGGTTTGTAAGACCGGATTACGGTGAAATAGCAAAAATCGCAAAAGAAAAAGGACTTGAGGGTTTGAAGGAGATAAAGTTAGAACTTGGAAAGCCTTTCAAGGTTCTGCTTGCTGAAAAGGCACCATCTCTTGAAGAGGCTTTGAAGTCTTTTGAAAGGCCAGCGATAGAATTCAAATACGATGGTATGAGGGCTCAGATCCATAAGGATGGAGATAAAATATGGATATTTACGAGAAGATTGGAAAATGTAACAAAACAGTTTCCTGATCTTGTGGAAATGGTAAAAAGGAACGTGAAAGCCAAAAAATGCATAATAGAGGGTGAAACCCTTGGTATAGACAAAAAAACAGGAAACCCCCTACCATTTCAGTTTCTCTCACAGAGAATTCAGAGAAAATATGATATCGAGAAAATGGTTAAAGAGATACCGATTCAGATAAACCTCTTTGATATCGTCTATCTGGAGGGAGAGACCCTTTTTGATAAAATCATGGAGGAGAGAAGAAGGCTTCTAAAATCAATAATTCAGGAGGTTCCTGGAAAATTCCAGCTCGCAAAGGAAATAGTTACGAAGGATCTGAAGAAGGCAGAGGAGTTTTATAGAGAAGCCCTGAGGCAGAACCAAGAAGGTGTGATGGTCAAGAACTTGGATGCAATTTACCAGCCAGGAAGAAGGGTTGCCGGGGGATGGTTGAAGGTAAAGCCGACGATGGAAAATCTGGATTTGGTTATAATAGGTGCAGTGTGGGGTACTGGTAAACGAGCAGGATGGATGAGTTCATTTATTCTGGGGTGCAGAGATGAGGAAGGAAACTTCCTTGAATGCGGTATGATAGGAACGGGTATAAAAGAAAAAGAAGAAAGCGGGGGCGAGATTACATTTCAGAAGCTCACAGAGCTTCTGAAACCTTACATAGAATCAGAAGAGGGAAACACAATTAAACTAAAACCAATGATTGTGGTAGAGGTTGCATATGAAGAGATACAAAAGAGTCCGCATTACAATTCTGGATATGCTTTAAGGTTTCCTCGGGTTGTGAGAATAAGATATGATAAAGGACCGGAAGATGCAGATTCCTTAGAAAGAATAGAAAAGCTTTATCAACAACAAACAGGAGAGTGAAATATTCTCAGATTGGAAACGTTTAAATATCTTGTTATCTATATCAAACTCATCTATCCCTAAAAATTTAACCACTAAACAATAACTTTTTAAGCATATATCTTAATATATAAGTGATTCCAATGGTTGCCTCAACAGCGGTGTTGGATGCGTTGAAGAGTATAGGTTTAAACCTTTATGAGAGAAAAATTTTCGTAGCTTTGTTAGCCAAAGGTGTAGCCACAGCCGCAGAGGTTTCTGAGATAGCAGGGGTTCCCAGGTCACGCTCTTATGATGTTCTTGAAAGTCTTGCTGAGAAGGGTTTTGTTATGGTTCAGCCCTCCAAGCCTCTGAAATATGTTGCCCTTCCTCCAAGGGAAGCACTGGACAGAACAAAGGAAAATCTCAGAAAAAAACACGAAGAGATGCTTGAAAGAATAGACAGAATCAAGAACTCCGAGATAATAAAAGAACTTGAAAACATTTATTCCCAAGGACTCAGCCTCGTTCAACCAACAGAAATAACAGGAACATTAAAAGGAAGAGGTGTAATAGACAGGCACCTCAAATCAGTTTTCAAAAATGCAAAGAACTACATAAACATAGTGACAACAGAGCAGGGTTTTAAAGATCTTTATTTAAAACATTACAGAGCCTTGAAGAAAGCTGCTAAAAATGGTGCAAAACTAAGAATCCTTGCACCACTTAAAGATAACGAAGCCAGAAATGCATTGTCACAGATAGCAGAGCTCAAGCATCTGGATGTCTCTAAAGGAAGGATGTTTATGATTGATAATAACTTTCTCATGGCCCTAACAGATGATGAAAATGTTCATGAGACGCAGGATATTGCGCTCTGGGCAAATTCTGAGCATGCTGTTAAGAGCATAGCAGAACCATTTTTCAATCAGTTGTGGGAAAAAGCAAACAAAATTGAACAATGAATAAATCCTGCCAAAGAAAAACAATTTTGTTTAAATTTTGATTTTTGGTTCAAAACTATCCCATACTCATAAATATATACTGAAACGAATATATAATTTATAATTGGATAATAATTGGGTGGTGCTATTGGAAGAATTCAAAGTGAATATAGAAAATGTGGTGGCTTTTGCGTCCCTGGGAAATGATATACCATTAAGTATAATCTCCAAGCAGTTGGAAAATGTAGAATACAATCCTGAATCGTTTCCGGGAATGATCTATAGAATAGATGACCCAAAAGTTGCAACTTTGGTATTTTCTTCTGGTAAACTCGTGTGCACGGGTGCAAAGGATATAGAAGAAGCAAAAACAGGCATACATACAGTTGTTGGTCATATAAGAAATCTCGGAATAGAGCTTCCAGATGAGTTTGAAATAAGAATAGAAAATATAGTGGCATCTACAAAAATAGAAGCGGAAAACAAAATAAATCTCGAAGAGATTGCATTTTCACTTGAAAATACGGAATATGAACCTGAATCATTTCCAGGTTTGGTCTTTCGAATAAATGACCCGAGAGTTGCATTTCTTCTTTTTGGTTCTGGCAAAATAATATGCACTGGTGCTCGAAAGATAGAGGATATTCATGCAGCACTGAGAAAACTAAAGGAAATGCTGGAAAGCATAGGTGTAAAGATAAAGACTCAGAAAGGCTAAAATTCTTCTCAAAATAAAAGGGCTGTCGCCGAGATTCGAACTCGGGCCAAGGGCTCCACAGGCCCTTATGCTAACCGCTACACCACGACAGCCATTCTATTTAAGTTTTTTAAAAAAATGGTCTGTATATATAAATATTACGCTGGAGAATTCGGGAAATTATATAAATCCCCCATAAGGTTTATATAGTTATAGTATAATATAATATAGCGCATGATTATCGAGCTGGACGAGTTGCCAGTCCGGCAATGAGCGATTTATGAGAACTTAAGATTATGCTTAAGTTTGAGGAAGGACTCTTGTGAATGTGTGCTGAGATCTTCTAAGGAGGTCCCGCCAATTTCCCAATTCCGGTTGATCCCGCCGGAGGTCACTGCTATCTGAATCCGACTAAGCCATGCAAGTCCTGGGTCACACCAGGGCGCAAAGCTCAGTAACACGTAGTCAACCTGCCCTGGGGTCCGGTATAATCCCGGGAAACTGGGGCTAAAACCGGATAGGTAAGGAATGCTGGAATGCATCCTTACTGAATCCCAGGATGGGACTGCGGCCGATTAGCTTGTTGCCAGGGTAACGTCCTGGCAAGGCGATAATCGGTACGGGCCTTGAGAGAGGGAGCCCGGAGATGGATTCTGAGACAAGAATCCAGGCCCTACGGGGTGCAGCAGGCGCGAAACTTCCGCAATGCGCGCAAGCGTGACGGAGGGATTCAGAGTGCCTTCTGCTCCTGCAGGAGGCTTTTGCCAAGTGTAAACAGCTTGGCGAATAAGGGGTGGGCAAGACGGGTGCCAGCCGCCGCGGTAATACCCGCGCCCCGAGTGGTGACCACGATTATTGGGCTTAAAGCG
>CAZCGK010000014.1:0-22996 GCA_964498245.1 uncultured archaeon
TCCTTGAATTCTGGAATTTCATCCAAATTCCAATCAAAACCCTTTTCAAACAACTTACAAGGAAAATCTTTACATAAAAAGCAGCATTCAATATTCTTTGAGTTTGCACATTTAGCAATTTCACATCTACCATATAATTCTAAAAGTTTTTGGCATCCAGGACATCCCTTTTCTCTGAAAGCAGGACATAATGAACAACAAATTCCACAATAACTAATTAATTGTTTTTCTTCAGTCATAAACTAAAATGAAAAGTTAAATTATTTAAATACCTTTCGCTTTAAAGCACCACCGAAAATTGCAACTACAGCCATTACATGAAATCATGAACTTAGATGTAACGGTATAAATACGGTAAAATGATATATAAAATTTGAACTTATAATTGAATGAAAGGAGGTAAAAACTATGAAAAAAACAATTGAAAATTTAACAAAAGCTTTTCTCGGTGAAAGTCATGCAAGGAATAGATACACGTTTTACGCAAAAATTGCCAAAAAGGAAGGATTTGAGCAAATTGCCGAGGTTTTCCTCACTACAGCAGAAAACGAAAAAGAACACGCAAACTGGTTGTTTAAATTAATCAATGAACTGAAAAAGAAAAGCAATGAAAATTTAGATGAAATTAAGGTTGAAGTAACAGCACCAACAATACTTGGCACTACGGCCGAGAATTTAAAAGCTGCAATTTCCGGCGAAAACTACGAGCACACAAAAATGTATCCGGAGTTTGCTGATGTTGCTGAAAAAGAAGGTTTTCCTGAAATTGCCAAGCGTTTAAGAGCCATTGCCAAAGCAGAAGAGCATCATGAAGAAAGATTCAGGAAACTTTTGAAAGAGGTGGAAGCAGGAACGGTATTCAAAAAAGAGAAAGAGGTATGGTGGGTTTGCAGAGAATGCGGTTATGTTCATTTTGGGAAAGAACCACCAGAGAACTGTCCTTCTTGCAGTCACCCTAAAAGTTTCTATCAAGTTAAATGCGAAGAGTACTGAGATGGGATTCGTATAATTGCTTTGAAAGTATTTTTAAATTGAAAGTATCAAGGTTAAAATGGAAGAACTTATAAAACTTGTCAAAAATATAAGCAAAAAACCCGAGGTTAAAAGAGTAGTTGATCTGCGTCTCCGGGAATTTCAGTCAAAAAGAAAAGAATCAGCGGATGAAATCTTTAAGGAGCTTTGTTTTTGTATACTTACTGCGAACTTCGATGCTGAGAGAACTATAAAGATTCAAGAAGAGATAGGGAATGGTTTTTTGAAAATGACAGAAAAACAAATAACAGAGAAGCTTAAAGACCTTGGTTACAGATTTCCCAACACAAGGGCTAAGTATATTGTTGAAGCAAGAAAAAGAAAAAACCTTATTAGAAAAATATTGAATCAGAGAACTGAACAGGAAATAAGGGAATGGCTTGTGAAAAATATAAAAGGCATTGGTTATAAGGAAGCAAGCCATTTCCTTCGAAATACAGGCTTCGAAAATATCGGAATAATAGATTTTCATATAGTTAATCTGTTAACAAAATTTGGATTAATCAAAAAACCAAAAACTCTCGGAAAGAAAGAATATTTGGAAATAGAAAAGACACTAAAGAAGCTTTCAGAAAAACTAAATATCGTTCTTGCAAAACTGGATTTATATCTTTGGTATATCGAAACAGGAAAAATTTTGAAATGAGGGAGCAATAGTTTTTCCACTTATTTCTAAAGCATAAAAGTTCTGAACCCATTCAGGTTTCATAAAACCAAATTCGCATATCTGCCCAAATACTAGCGATAATAGACCCATTTTTCCCGGTCTATAATTTTTATAGAAAAATATAAGACTACCGAAGAAACTGAAAATCGAGTTCAGGATGTTGACTTAAAAGAATTAATTATCTCTTCATAGCATGATGTACATAAATGAAACTTTTTTACCTCGTTATTTTTATTGGGTGGGCTAAGAAGAATTGCACCAAATTTATCCAATTCTTTTTTACATTTATCACAGATCGGTTTAATAACCATATGAAAATTTAATCTCACTGATTTATATAAAGGTTACGAGCACACTAAATCGAACAAGTGCAAATATGCAGGATTCGATGATATGCAATTAAACTAACCCGTTTTCGATTAAAAAATCCTTCACAATTTCAAAAATTTTTTCGTGTCCATTTGAATTCGGATGCAATCCGTCCTCTAATAATTCTTGATAATCAAAGGATTTCAGCTTTTCGAAAATCTCAATGAAATATATTCTATTTTCTTTACAGGCTTTTTTAATTACCTCATTGTATTTTTCGATGTACCTGTTTTTGTAAGATTTATCATCATCCCAAGGAATTGGTGTTGTTTTATCCTCATCAACTGGAGTTAAACCAACAAAAATAATTTTTGAGGAAATTTTTCGGGCGAGTTTTATTAATTTTTGAATGTTGTCTTTGAATCTGTCTATCGGAACTCTATGACTGCTTTTACTGTGAACGAATTGAGAATCATTCAGCCCTATAGCAAAAACAATTATCGTTCTTTCATGCTCTTTTAATCTCTGTTTTGTTTCGAACTCAAATCGTTCTAACAAGTCTTCAGAAGTATTCCCGGAAACCCCCAAATTATAAATCAAGTAATAAACATCAGGCTCTGTTAAATTCTTCTCATCTAAAAATTTCCTTAATCTCTGAACCCATCCTCCTTCTCTATCCCAAGCCCCATAAGTTATGCTGTCTCCAAATATCAAGATTCGTGTCATATGAAGTTTAATTTTGAACCATTTAATATAAGATTTTTCTTCTTATGCAGAAATTAAGTTATTAAAATTGCACCAATGAACATTAAAATTATAGCAATCAATTTTACCAGCACGGTTGATTTGCTAATTTCTTCTTTCAATATTTTAGGATACAAAACACTCAGGATTACGGTGAATAATAGAACAAAAAATGGTTGAATTGAAGATAAAGCATTTACTAAAGTTACAGGTCCAGCCGCTGTGGCAATTGTAATTAATAATATACCGCCCGCATTTAATGATTCATTTAAAGATATCACACCAACAACTTTTTTACCATGTTCTTTTACAGTGGAAACAAGATCGGAAAAACTAAAATAGAATATTGGAATCAGAGCAAAAATTGTTCCGATTCTTGTATACGAAAATATTGTCCAAAAATCAGCAAAATTGAGAAGATATTTTGTAATGATCGCATTTACAGACAATGTCAAAGAAGCGAGCACCATGAACCAAAAGGCTTTTCCGAAACTAAGTTTTATGAAATTTTTTGAAGAAATGAGAATTGCACCAACTACCAAAAGAAATATTCCAAGATATTTTATCGGAGTAAAAATTTCTCCAAGAAGTATTGCTGCAAAGATTAGAACAAATAAAGGAGTTAAATAGAACAAAGGAATAACTCTTGAGATTTCCTCTATTTTTACAGCTTTGAAATAAAAAATAATTGCCAAAATATAGAAAGTTCCAGCAATAAAAGATAAAGCAATATTGAGAAGTGATAGTTCGGAAAAGCCACGGAACAGGTACACAAGAAAACTTGCAAGCAAACCAATGATGCCAAGAATCATAACAGGAACAATTGGTTTTCTAACCCATTTTGTAAGAACATATTTATCTATAATATTTACAATTGCCCAAGTTAAAGCTGCTAAAATTGAAAATAATATCCATGACATAATAATCAAGTTATTGAGTATGATTAATAAACTTCTTAAATGCGTGCGCGGAGTGAATTTCTGCTAACGGGTCGTAATTCTTCGGCGGCGTTTAAACATCATACTTACTTAGCAACTTAAAATATTCCTCTATAATGGAATTCCAAAGTCTGATTAAGGGAGCATCCCTATCATAACAATTAAAATTTTTTCCGTAATACATTATCTTCTTATTTTTGATTTTTCCATTTTCAAAAATTAATCTCTCCCAAATTATCAACCATCCTGTTCTTGTTATTTGTTCAACAGAATATGTTAACAATGCAGGATAGTCCGGATAATCAAAATCCAGTTTTAAATTTTGATCAAGATATCTTTTTACTTCATCATCAAGATTTTTTTCTCTTTTCTCGATCTCTTTGAGAGCTTTTAGATATTCCTCCTGAGTTTTCAATCCAAGATTTAGATCAATCTTTAATTGTTCCTTATCAAATTCTATATTCTCTCTTTTCAACCTGTAGTAATACTCTGTGAAGTTTCTCATAACAAAATCTCGGAAGTTATTAATTTCTTCCAAAGAAATCCTCCGAAGTATCCTATCTAAATCGTTCTTTGCTTCATAAATTCCAAAACCGAAACTTATTTTATAAACCATAATCAGAATACAAAAAAGAAAAATTATAAAAACATATTGCTGAGCTTATGAATTTAATTCTGTAACTGCGTGTGATTCCTCTGTGGTTTTATTCCTTCACAAAATCTTTGTAATTGATGGCTCTATCTTTTCTCAAAATATTTCCATCTTTCGAAAGAATACTCAATTCAATTGCATGTTCTTCTGAATTGAAATCCCTGTCAAAATAGAAAACCTTCCTTCTCTCATACGGTCCGAAATAAAATTCATCCTCCAGCCTTTTTTCTTCGAATTTTGGAATTTTAGCAGCGATATAATCTCCTGCTTTTACAATGGAAATTCCATCGAAGATAAGGGTTCTAACCGGCACATCTTGCCTAACTGGTGTAACTTTCAAAACAAGTCTTGAAGTAAAACCTCCTTCATAACCTGGATGTTCTATTCCAATTTGGATTTTTGAATGAGGAATAATTAAGGTAGGATAGGATTCCGCAACAACTTCATCAACAGTAAAATATTCTGTCACTACAAGTTCGTATAATTGTTTTGAGCGGGATTCTAACTCCGTAATTTCTTTCATTGATTTTAATAATGAAATTTTAAGTTTTTAAATTTTTATTTGAAGTATAATCCATACGTAATATGGACGTATCAGAAATAATTATTCCTAGAGAATTTATAGAAAAATGGTATGAAGAGAAATACTCAAAATATCAAGGCAAAGAATCCTATTATGGTGAAGTTGATCCGGAAATAAAAGATTTAATCAAACGGTTGTTAAAAAACGGTAAAACAAGCGTTCTGGACTTAGGATGCGGTGATGGTAGGTATTTGATAGAATTTGCGAAAGCAGGGTTTAATGCAGTCGGTATTGATCTGTCCAGAGCAGCCAAATCAAGGATTGAAAAAAGGATTGAATCAGAGGGTATTCGTAATTTGGTAGATGTAATCAATGCCGATATTGTAGATTATCATTTTGAAAATAGAAGTTATGATTGTGTATTATGCAGTGAAGTTTTGCAACAGCTTCCTAGAAATTGTGTAGAGGAGGTAATTAGAAAAATGAAAAGAGCAACAAAAAATGGTGGATATAACTTTATTAGATTGCCGAGCGATATCAAGAGAATACTGCCCGATGGTACATTTTTCTGGTATGAGGGAGAAGCTAAATATTCGCGTGATGAGGCTGTTAACCTGCTAAGAAAACTATATGATGATTGGAAAATTGAATATGTTCATGAAACATTTTTTGATGAAAAATGGTCGATACCTGAAGTTTTAAAGCCGATTCTAGGTGGTTATGATATCTATACAAGGAGAGAAGTTGCAATAAAATGTCTGGCTCTTCGAATCAGCGATTGAGTGATTGCTCGAGTGTGGCTCGAAAGAATATCGAAAAGCGGTTTATGGTGCAAATCCTGCAAAAGAGGCTTTACAGAGCCAATTTCCAAATACTTAGCGGTGTTTCTCAAGGAAAGTAATCTCCTTTTCTGTTATGTTCTAAAGACATGGTATATTCTCATGTATTTGAATTTTGTCCCTGATCTTACGGAAAATATAACAGCAGATAAGGACTTCATTTTCGCTTGTTCCGTTTTCAGTTTGTTTCGCAAATCTTTGTTTATCCGCAATATATTAGCAGAGTTTTGGCCGTGAATCTTTAAATATCCTTGATAATATAACAAAAACAAATTCAAAACAGGGGTTTCTTTTATGGTTATCAGGCATATTAGAAGGGTTAAAAACAGAATCAGTTCAATAGTGAAGAGAATTTTTAGAAAAAAGAAAGACATAAAAATCGGTCTTTATGGACCTGTGAATTCCGGAAAAACCACACTTGCAAACAGAATATGTATGGATTGGTTGGGTGAAGAATTGGGAACGGTTTCTGTTATACCGCATGAAACCAGAGAAATACAGGTAAAGGAAAAGGTAACCATTGAAGAGAATGGAAAATCTCTGACCTTTAATCTTGTTGATACTCCCGGAATAGCAACCAAAATTGATTTTGAGGATTTTGTTAAGGCGGGTTTGAACAAAAAAGAAGCGAAAAAGCGCGCGAGAGAGGCAACCAAAGGTGTGATAGAAGCTATAAAATGGTTGGATAAAATGGATCTCGTACTCGTGGTTCTCGACTCTACCAAAGACCCCATAAATCAGGTAAACATCACGATACTTGGAAACCTTGATGCGAGAAATATACCCGTAATAATTGTAGGAAATAAAATAGACCTTAAAGGTTCAAGTATAGCCAGAATAAGAAATGCCTTTCCGAAATACAAGGTTATAGGGATAAGTGCAAAAACAGGTGAGAATATAAAAGAATTGTACAAAGCACTTTTAAAGGAGCTGTGAAATGATGAATGTGAGAATAAAAATCGTACCTTACGAGACTCTGAAAAAGCAGCGATTTAACGGAATAATAAAAGATCTCAGACACAATACCATAGTTCTGATAGATGCCAAGCTCACAGCCAAAGAGGAAGCCCAGATAATAGCAGAAACCATGAGAAACGTCTCTGATAAATTTTCTGGTATAGAGCTTGGTTCTTTAGATGTTGAAAAAAGCATGAACACTGTTTCGAAAATAAAAAATGCATTTGTAGAAAAAATCACAGGTAAAAAAAGGGGGATAACCATAATAGGTCCTGCTAATGTGGTGAGAAAAATAAAAAAGAATCCCAAAGAACTGCTTTTGCACATCTAAAAATAACTATTGCACAATAGAAATCCATATATACCCCCTGAAGGGTATAATATAATTCCAATAATGAAATAAAGGTGCTGATTCCGTGATATGCGAAGAATGTAAGAAAAGGAAAAAAACAGTGGCTTGTGAAATTCACAATCCAAAAGGAGCCAGAATCTGTAAAGACTGCTGCATCAATAAAATGGGAGGCCCTGCTTGTAAATGGTATGAGTTATGCTGGTAAAATCTTGGAAAAGGTACGCAAGGCAGATCGAATTTCTCGGTAAAAAAAGACAAAATCTGATAGAAAAAAGTAATGTTGTGGTTGTTGGCTGTGGTGCCCTTTCAAACACTGTCACATCTCTGCTCGTGAGAATGAATGTAAAAAGAATAAGACTTATAGACAGGGATCGGGTTGAAGAATCTAACCTTCCGAGATGCATGCTTTTTGATGAAAGGGATATCGGAAAACCCAAAGCGAAGGTGCTTCAAAGAAAACTTAAAAAGATTAATTCTGAATGCGGTATTGAATCTGTAATAAAACAATTGGATGAGAAGAATCTTGATCTTCTTGAAGACTTTGATATAGTAATAGATTGCAGTGACAATATGGAAACCAAGCATTTGATCAATATTTTCTGTCTGAAAAGAAAAAAACCCTGGGTTTTTGGTGCATTATCGCATGATGAGGGTTTCTTTGCCGCGTTTTCGGGGAAAAAGCCGTGTCTTTCCTGTATTTTCCCTCAAAAAAGGAAAAAACCCAAAAGGGTCAAAGCCGTTTTTTCTCCATTGCCAAATATACTTGGTTCATTGCAGGTAGTGGAAGCCGTAAGAATAATGACAAAGACAAATCCTTCCTATGGAATACTGTATCATGTATCCCTTAGGGAAATGAAGATTTCCCCGCTGAGAATATCGCAAAGGGAATGTGAAATATGCAAACCTTATTAAAAACACGATTCTAATTCTCTTGTTATGAAAAAACCAAAAGCGCTGGTTTTATTTTCCGGTGGATTGGATTCCATACTGGCGGTAAGAATACTTCAGGAAGAGGGAATTGATGTTGAAGCTGTGCATTTTGTTAATCCCTTTTCATCTGAAAAAAATCCCGTGGATGAATACGCAAAAACATTCGGATTCAGGCTTCACAAAATAAAGCTGGGCAAGGATTATATAAATCTGATAAAGAACCCCAAACATGGTTATGGTTCTCATATGAACCCGTGCATAGATTGCAGAATCTACATGCTGAAGAAAGCAAAGGCTCTTGCAAAAAAGATCGGCGCGGATTTCATAGCTACAGGGGATGTTCTTGGAGAGAGATCAATGTCTCAGCAACGGGATCAATTGATGCTCATAGAAAAGGAAGCCGAACTGGAAAACAAAATCGTGAGACCTCTTTCAGCAAAAAATTTACCTCCCACAGAAGCCGAGAAGAGAGGCTTGATAAAAAGAGAAAATCTTTTTGGCATAAGGGGAAAAAGAAGAACACCTCAGATGAAGCTTGCAGAAAAATACGGTATAGAAAAATATCCAACACCTTCCGGGGGCTGCCTGCTCACAGACGAAAATTTTGCGAGAAAGCTGAGAGATTTGTTTGATCATAAAAAACGGATAGACCTGCAGGATATAGAATTCTTGAAATTAGGAAGGCATTTCAGATACCGCAACACAAAATTTATTGTGGGAAGAAATCAGGAGGAAAACGAGAAACTGCTTAAGCTTGCAAAAAAAACCGGTTTGGGCTGGATGGAGGTTAAGGGATATCCGGGGCCTGTAACAGTGATTGATGGAAAAAGTGATGGAGACATTCTCAAGAAAGCCGCTGCCCTGACAGTTTTCTATTCCGATGCACCAGAAAACAAAGAAATCAATGTGGTTTACATAAAGGGTAAAAGAAAAAAAGAGTTGAAGACAAGAGCTTTGAACAGAGAGAAAGTAGAAGAGATGAGAATTTAGTTTTCAAAAAATAAATAGTCGCATTCTCCAAAATTTATTATAATATGATAAATGAAGTCAAAAAGATAATAAAGGATATAAAAGACCTGAAAATACAGGGTTCCACAAATATATCTGCTGCTGGTGTGAAGTGTATAAAACTAACAGCAGAAAAAAGCAAAGCAAAAACTCTGAAGGAGTTTCTTTCCGAGCTTGATGAGGTTGCCGAAAAGGTTTCGAGGGTAAGAATCACAGAACCTGCTTTGAGAAATGCCTTAAAGCATGTTCTGATAAGGATAAAGCTTCACGAAGACTTTGAAACCATAAAGGAATACACACAGCAGGTGTGCAGGAACTATCTCATACAGTTAAGAAATACTGTTAAGCTAATATCCGAAATAGGTGCTGATCTGATAGAGGATGGAGATGTTGTGCTTACTCATTGCCATTCCAAAAATGTAACGGAAATCCTTAAAAAGGCTAAAAGGCAGGGAAAGGATTTCAAAGTTATAGTTACAGAAACCAGGCCCAAATATCAGGGTATTGTTACAGCAAAGGAACTTTCTCAGGCCGGGATAAATGTTATATTCTGTGTGGATTCAGCCATAGGCTATGTAATGAAAAAGGTAAAGAAGGTTCTTGTTGGTTGCGATGCCATACTGGCTGATGGTTCTGTTGTGAACAAAATCGGAACGTTTCCCATGGCTGTTATGGCAAAGGATTTCGGAGTTCCAGTTTATGTTGCAGGTGGTACATACAAATTCGATGCTGAGACTGCTTTTGGAAAAAAGGAACCCATCGAGCAGAGAGATCCGAAAGAGGTTATAGATCCAAAAAAACTCCCCGGAGTTGAAATAATAAATCCTGCTTTCGATATCACACCTTCACATCTCATAGAAAGTCTCATTACCGAAAGAGGCGTAACAAGACCGGAATGGATAAGAGAGATTGCAGAAGACATGATTCCGGGATTGTAATTTACTGGAATGCCGGAATGGCTTTCTCATCAAGTTTATATTTTTTAATTTTTTCAAATTTTTCAGAGGAGAAATGATGACAATGTTCTCTCATTCACGTCTCTCCACATTTGAGCAGTGCAAATTGAAATACAAATTTAAATATATAGACAAAGTGGAAGCTCCTGTACAGCAGACTATAGAAGCCTTTCTCGGTTCAGTGGTTCACGCGACTCTGGAAAAGCTTTACAAAGATTTGAGATTCGAAAAACTCAATACAATTGAAGAGCTTCTTGAGTGGTATAACAGAGAATGGAAAAAAAATTGGAATGAAAAGATAATCATAGTTAGAAACGAATATACAGAAGAGAACTACAGAAAAATGGGTGAAAGATTCATAAGAGATTATTACAGGAGATACTATCCCTTCAAGGAAGGAAAGACAATAGCCTTGGAACAGAAGGTGAAGATAAGGCTCGATCCGGAAGGTAAATACATAATGAGAGGTGTGATTGATAGGTTAAGCTGTAGAGAAGATGGTGTGTATGAGATACATGATTATAAAACCAATTTTACCCTTCCCTTTAAGGAATATCTCAAAGAAGACAGACAACTTGCCCTGTATGCAATAGCTGTAAAGAACAGCTATCCGGATGCTGATAAAATAAGACTTGTATGGCATTTTCTTGCGCATGACAAAGAGGTTGTGATGGAAAAAACCGATGAAGAGCTTGAAAAACTTAAAAAAGAAACCATAGAGCTTATAGAAACGATAAAAAATGAAAAGGATTTCAGACCCAAGGCCTCTAAGCTCTGTGACTGGTGTGAATTCAGGAGTTTATGCCCCTTGTGGTCCCATATAAGCAAAACCGAAAAGCTCGAACCTAACGAATATCTGAAGGACCCGGGAGTCAAACTTGTAAACAGATATGCTGAATTGAAGCTTAAAAGAGAGGAGTTTTTACGGAAAATAGATGCAGAGTTAGAAAAGCTCAAAGAAGCGATAATTAAATTTTCCGAAAAGGAAGGTTGTGAGATAATAGCGGGTTCTGATGTTGCTGTAAGAGTGTGGAAAGCGGAGATTCCAAAGTTTCCTGGAAAGAACGAGGAAGAGAGAAAGAGACTCGAAGAGGAGATAAAAAATTCAGGCAGATGGGATGAAGTTTCGATGCTGGATACCGCTGCTCTGTCCAGAATTATTCAATCTGAAGCATGGCCTGAACACGTACTGGAAAAAATCAGAAAGTTCGTAAGAACAGAAAGAATAGAAAAACTCTATCTCAAACGACTTGAAAAACCGAATTCTGATTCATGAACAAATTTTAATTTCTGAAAAACCCCAATAATATATATGCCTTCCAGACCAATTTTGCGTGAACACTGGTCAAAGAAAGGATTTATTCTTGCAGCAATAGGCTCTGCAGTGGGTTTGGGAAACATATGGAGATTTCCCTACATGGTGGGAACATCCGGTGGAGGTGCGTTTCTGATACCTTACATTCTTGGTGTTCTTCTATTTGGTCTTCCTCTAATGCTTCTGGAACTTTACTCCGGAAAAAACTACCGATCCTCTCTAATACCTGTTCTGAAAAAAATAAATCCCAGATTTTATATGCTCGGTGCAATTCCTGTCGCAATCACCTTTGGAATACTGAGCTATTATCTGGTTGTTACAGGATGGACCCTTGCATACTTCATATTTTCCATTACAGGCTATATGGAATTTTCAGAATTTTCTTCCAGTACGATGCCTTTACTGTTCTTTTTGGTTTCCCTTTTCATTACCGGAGCTGTTGTCTCCTCCGGTATAAAACACGGAATAGAAAAAACCTGCACAATTCTTATGCCGATTTTTTTCGTACTTCTTGTAGGTCTTGCACTGTATTCTTTAACCCTTCCCGGTGCTTTAAAGGGTCTTGAATTCTATCTTTCACCGAATTTTGCATACCTTTACCGGGTAGAGATCTGGATGAAAGCCTTTGCTCAGGCATTTTTTTCCCTTTCAGTAGGCTACGGTATTCTTCTCACCTATGCAAGTTACATGGAGAAAAAGGGTAAAATTTTCCTCTCTGCCGGAAGCATAGCTACTGCGGATACACTTATTGCATTTATCGGTGGGCTTATTGTTTTTCCCATAGTCTTTTCCTTCGGTCTCAACCCTGCAGCAGGACCTGAATTGAGCTTTGTTTCACTACCAACCATATTTCAAAAAACCCTTGCAGGACATGTAGTAGGCATGATTTTTTTCCTTCTTCTCTTCATAGCAGCCATTACATCTTCTGTATCCATGCTTGAACTGGGAGCAGCAACACTGATAGATACGCAAAAATGGAGCAGAAAAAAATCCGTGATTCTTCTCTCACTCGTAATTCTCCTTGCAGGAACTCCATCTGCTCTTTCGTATTATGGTAAAGGTATAACCCTCTGGGGTGTACCGTTTCTTGATTTCATGGATATGTTGTTCGGCAGGCTGCTTTTGGTTTCTGCTGTGGTTCTTTGTGTATATCTCACATGGCTTTCAAAAACGCGAATTGTTTTTTTGAAGGGTAAGGAAGGGATTAATAATCTGCTGAATTTCCTTCTAAGGTATATCATTCCTCCTGTTCTCTTGCTTATGCTGATTTTTGGTTAAAAAAATCTAAGACCTTCTATTTTTTCCTCTGATTTTTCCTCTTTTTTCTGATACTGATAGGGATTTATTTCATTTTGCGTTTGGTGCGAAACAAAAGTGGATGACCTCTCTTCAGGTTTTCTTCTGTTACTCAGTTCATCAAAAACCAGTCTTGAGAATCTTTCACCGCATGCTCTGCAGGAATAAACGGACTTCAACAAAACTATCACAGGTTCTCTGTTTTCCAGAACCTTTACAAGCTCTTCTTCAGATAGGTACGAACTTCCTCCACATTTAGGACATTCCATACTAATCCTCTTGATATTTGGTAAAGAACAAATAAAAAATTTTTAAAATCTTCGTGTATATAAATTATATTCGTCACTCTTAATCGCAGGTGGAAATTATAACCCAAGAAGATTGTGACGGTAAAAAAGAAATTGATTACAAGATTATTAAAAAAATTGTAAAATATTATGTAAAATATGCCGCCCGCCCTGAAATCGCACCTGATCCTACCGAATTTATGAAAAGCGCATTAAACAGTGAAAATCTGAATCTTCTACCACCAGAAACAAAAGAATATATCAATCACATAGGCGGAATAAAAAGGATAAAAAGATATGTAATGGAAGAGGTATTGGTTCACACTCCCCGTGTATCGAATCATGTAAGAAATTACAATTTAGGATTAGAAGATGAAGAGGAATTTGATGATGATTTATTTTAAATCTATTTTAAGATATTTGTTCCACCTTCTCTATAGGCTTCCGATGTCTGGAGTTCGAGTTTTGCATGATTTCTGAATTCTTCAAGATTTCTGCAGCCAGAGGAACTCAGAGCGGCTTTAACAGCCAGAATATCCTTTGGCAACTGCTCGGAAAGTTTTCCCTTATGGAGAACATACCCTTCTTCACCTTCTATCACAAATGTTCTTGGGTCCTTATGTCCATATCTTCGGAAGCTTCTTGCTTTTTCAGAGGCTTCTCCCCAGTAGGGTTTAACATAGGCTGTAAACTGTTCCATTTTTCCGGAATCCGGATTTATGATTCTGTAGGTTTTTGTCATAAGGGGTGTCGGACTTTCGGTAAAACCGGCAAAATATTTACCCATCATAAGCATGTCCGCTCCTAAAGCAAATGCAATAGCCATGTCCCCTGTGGATTCGATTCCACCATCGGAAATTATCGGTATGTATTTGCCTGTCTTTTCATAAAATTCATTCCTTGCCTTTGCACATACCATTACAGCGGTTGCCTGTCCTCTACCCACAGCCTTTACCCTTCTTGTGGTGCATATTGAACCCGATCCCTGTCCTATTTTTATAGCATCCACACCGAGTTCTGCAAGGAAATTGAAACCATCAGAGTCTACCACGTTTCCAGCTACGATAGGCACACCCAGTTTTTTGTATTCATTTATGGCATCCTCTGCAAAATCCGAGAAGAGATCAGAGGAATCGATAAGCAGAAAGTCCGCACCACTCTTCACAACCTGTTTTGCTCTTTCCAAGTCTTCGGGATGCGTTGATACCGCTGCAGCAACCCTGAGTCTTTTTTCCTCATCTACAAAAGCATCCGGGTAAAGCGTGTGTTTTTTCAGATCCTTGTAAAAAACCACGGATTTAAGATTCATCTGCTCATCCACTATTGGCAGTGCACCAATCCCTGATTCACACAACATTTCATTCGCCTCTTCAAGACTTATCCCCTCTTTTCCCACTATAAGTCTCTCCAAAGGTATCATTCTTTCCGATACTTTTCTATTTAGATCCTTTTCCGGATGGTATTTCTTTTCAGTTATAAGTCCTACAAGCTTACCGTCCTTGACCACAGGAAAGGTTGAATATCCTTTTTCCTTTTCTATCTCAACAAGCTTTCTTATTCTATCATTCGGACTTACGGTTATCGGGTTGTAAACAAAACCTGATTTGTATCTTTTTACCTTTTTTACTTCTTCCACCTGCTGTTCTACAGGTATACTGCAGGGAAGAACTCCCAGACCACCATGCTGGGCAAGGGCTATTGCGAGTTTATGTCCTGTTACGGATTGCATTGCAGCACTTAAAAATGGAAGCGGTATTTCTATATCCTGAGTTATCCTGCTCCTGAGAGAAACATCGGTAATTTTGGTATTCTTTCTGGTTTTTCTTGGAAGTATTATGAATTCCGAAAATGTTCTCGAAATGTGAGGAGATATCCAGGCCATGTAATATATTGAAAAGGGAATATAAAAATTTTTGGTTTTATTGAAATTATTAAATTTCTGTACAATAAATAAAGGGTATTAGCAGTCATTAAAATTTATAGCAGGGGGGAACTCTTGTCTGAGTGGAGATTTCAGCTTAAATTGAATGAATACTTGTGTCCAAATCGATTCGGAAGATTCTCGTTTAAATTGAGAATACCGGTTTCAGAATCTATATTATTACCGGAAGAAGTGAGAAATATTATCGATACTCCTGAGTTTCAGCGATTAAGAGGCATCAGACAGCTTGGTCCTACAATCTTCGTTTTTCCCGGAGCCAATCATACACGATTTGAACATTCTCTGGGAACTTATTTTCTTTCATTGAAATACTTGGAAAGATTGATGGATGTACCGCTTTTCAGAGAAATATGCGAATCACTTGATGAAGCAGTTAAATTAATTGTTCTATCATCGCTGTTGCACGATATCGGTCACTATCCGTACTCCCACTGGATAGAAGAGATTGGTGAAATCAACGCTATCAAATTTCCAACACACGAAGATAGAGCAAAACAGATAATCAAGAACGGATGCATCGGAAGGTTGATTGAGAAACATTGGGAGGTGAATCCGGAGGATTTGACAAATATTATTGCTGGTAAGCCTCTTCATAGAAAAATAGAACTTTTGGTTAATTCAATTATTAACTCACCAATCGATGTTGACAAGGTTGATTATTTGATAAGAGATAGCATTCACTGCGGTGTAAATTACGGAAAGGGTATAGATGTTGAAAGATTATTGATTTCGCTCTATATAGATCCTTCAACCAGCAGAATATGTCTCACGGATAAAGGAAGATCCTGTCTGCTATCGATTCTTGGATGCAGAAACATAATGTATCAAGAGGTGTACTGGCATAAAACGGTGCGGGCTTGCACTGCCATGTTTAAAAGATTTTTTTATGAATACGTGAAGAGAGAAATAGATGATCTTGAAAGTATTAAAAGTTATTTTGAATATCCTGATGATGAGTTTGTGAATGTATTGTTCAAAAAATCCAAAACATATGATGAACTTAGTAAATTGATTACATCCTTTGCCTTTAAGGGGCGCTCGTTATACAAGCCGGCGTACATATTTTCCAAAAGCAATTTATCAGAAGAACCCTACAATACAAGAGAATTTTTTATCAAAATTCTCGAAAAATCCTCCTATAAACGTCTGGTTGACATAAGCAATGTACTGGCAGAGAGGTTACAAAGGCTTATCAAGGGATTGGAGCCACATGACATCCTTATTGACACTACACCAATAAAAGCAGAACGTGAAATCTACAAACTTGATGGTTTCAAGATATGGAATATAAGGAAAGAAAGATTCGAAACATACCCCAGAGAAGTAAATGCTCTGAATGAATATCTGAGGAACAATATGCAGGCATATATATTTTGTAATCCGAAATATTACAGGGATATCAAAGAACTGGCTCTGCAAGGAAAGTTAGATAAAATACTGGGAGAAATAATCGATGAAGTATGAATTTACTCACGTTCCCTCTTCCCAGCTCTTCAAATACTCTTTCTGTTCCTTGGTCAGCCTGTCTATTTTTACATTCTTTGTTTCCAGAGCCATCAGAGCAACTTTCCTATCGATTTCTTCAGGCACAGAGTAAACCCTTGCCTCAAGGTTTCTGTTTTCATTGAGATATTTAACACATAAAGCCTGATTTGCAAAAGACATCTGCATAACCTCACTGGGATGTCCTTCAGCTGCAGCAAGGTTTACCAGTCTGCCCTCAGCAAGCAAATAAACCTTCTTTCCGTTCTTGAGCCTGAACTCATCAACATTCGGCATTATTTTCCTTTTAGAAACTGCTAAACTCTCCAGATCATTAATATTAATTTCCACGTTGAAGTGTCCGGAATTCGCAACAATCGCACCATCTTTCATGTTTTCAAAGTGTTCCTTTCTTATTACATGCTTATTACCCGTGACCGTTACGAAGATATCTCCTACTTTGCATGCCTCGGACATGGGCATAACCTGGAAACCATCCATAAGGGCTTCCAGAGCACGTACAGGATTAACTTCTGTTACGATAACATGAGAACCCATGCCTTTTGCTCTTAAAGCAATTCCTCTACCGCACCATCCATATCCGCACACAACAAAGGTTTTTCCTGCAAGGAGAATGGATGTTGCACGGAGTATACCATCTATTGTGGACTGTCCTGTTCCATAACGGTTATCGAACAGATACTTTGTATACGCATCATTCACAGCAATTATAGGATATTTCAAGACTCCTTCTCTCTCCATTGCTCTGAACCTTATCACACCTGTGGTTGTTTCTTCAGTGCCGCCGAATATATTTTCAAGCAGGTCCTGTCTTTTGGAGTGTATTACACTGACAAGGTCACCCCCATCATCCATGGTTATGTTAGGCTTAGTGTTCAGAACCTGATCAACACACCAGTAATACTCTTCATTATTCACACCTCTCCATGCAAAAACATTAATACCCTCCTCCACAAGAGCAGCTGCAACATCATCCTGTGTGCTTAGTGGATTCGAACCGCAGAGAGCAACCTCAGCTCCACCCGCCTTCAAAACCTTCATAAGAACAGCTGTTTCTTTTGTAACATGAAGACAGCAACCGATCCTTAGGCCTTCCAAGAGTTTTTCTCTGGAGAATTCCTCCTTTATCTTCATCAGAACAGGCATGTTTCTTTCTGCCCATTCAATCCTTATTTTTCCTTTCTCTGCAAGGCCGGGGTCTTTGATTTTGCTCATTGGCTTTTCTATTGGAAGAACAGATATTAAAAGGTTTCTTGAATATGATTATTTCAGATCCAGCCGCATCTTTTTCATGAATTCCTTAAAGCCCAGATTTTGCCACACCTTTATTCCCAATTTATTTCTCGAATCCACAGAAAGCTCAATGTGTTTTATCCCCTTTTTTCTGAACCATTTTAGGAGTTCTGAAAACATAGCCCTGCCTGTTCCAGATTTTCTGTATTTTTCTTTGATAAATGCATCCGAGATTTTGCCGATTTTTTCAGGAACGAAACACGGATTAGGTCTTTCTATTTTTCCGATGAAATAACCGATAATTCTACCGTCAATCTCAGCAACAAGAACTCTTGTATTTCTCCTTCCCATATTTCTAGCTAGGAATTTCTTGAATTCCGATTCTGTTTCAGAGCCAGGTTTGTAATACCTATCCAGTTTTCTATGATAATCCGCAAGCTGTTTAGCGAGTTCAGCAATGGCATCTATATCCTCTAACTCTGCTTTCCTGATGATTGCAGAACAGGGCATGTTTATTTTTGCGCATTTCTGTTTTATACATATTTTGAGAGTTCGTCTTACCGCTACCATGCGAAGATTTTTCTCTCTTTCACACACTATCTTTCTCTCACTTTCATCTTTCTAAAATTTCTCATAAGGTCAAATTTCAGAAACTCTCACTTTTTGGATTATAGGAAAATTATTATATATATTTTAGTAAATATTTTTGAAAAGATATTTTTAATAAAATCAATTACAAAAAATATATTCTAATTCATTCAATTTAAACAATTTATTAGAAAATATATATTATTCAATAGCAGTTCTAAAGGCTCTCTCTATATGCTCTCGCATTCTCTCCATTCCCAAATGCACATATATGGTTGTGGTTTCTATCCTTTCATGTCCAAGGATCTGCTGTATTACGTTGAGAGGAACACCTGTATTTTGCAGATGTGTTGCATAGCTATGCCTTAGAGTATGCGGATGTATTTCTTCAGGCTTTCTTATACCTGCTTTAAAAGCATAATACTTAACTATTCTTCTGAGATGCCTGTCAGATACGTGAAAAACCCTGCCCTCTGTTCTTTCTCCTATCCATTCCTTAAGCTCATTTACAAGTTCCTGTGTGGGTATCGGAACATATCTATCCTTTTTGCCCTTACCCTGAACAACCTTCACAAGCCTGTTTATCAAATCAACATCCTCAACCCTCAGATTAATAACCTCGGAGTTTCTCAGACCGAGATAAAACATGCATTTTATTAAAAGGTTATCTCTCTTATTGCTTTTCGATGCCTCAAGCATTGCCTTGACCTCTCTGGGTGTCAGGAACCTGGGAAGTTTTCTGGCCATATTATATAATTGAATCTTGACCCTTAAAAATGTCCGAAAATGTATCTTTTCGGACAATCGATAACATGCATGTAATTTTGACCCAGTTTTCCATCCCTGTAATTCCCTGCCATATGGAGAAAGCGAAAAGTGAGATTTATGTATTTTTTCTCCCCCTATACATGCCTGATTACCGGGAATTTTTCAGTTCAAACCGCGTTTTTCGGTGGTTTTTAGCCTCAAGAATATACCTTCCTTGAAGAAAATCTGCACAAATCCTGCATTATTTCTTTTTCTGCTGTTCCTGTTCCAAAGAAGCCTCAATCTGATTGAACTTCTTGATGATTGCTTCCAGATTGTGAGCTATATCCCAGCCATCATCTGTGAGCATGACTTTTTTTATCCTTCCGCTTTTCTCGAATTTCACAAGACCCATTTTTTGAAAGAGGTTGAGTATCTTAACCGTGTGAGAATACGTGCAGTCTGCTTCTTTTGATAGTATGGTTGCATATACAGAACCGTCTTTTGCGCTCTTCATGCCGAGAAGGATCTTTGCAGGCTTTTCTCTGAGAAAAATCTCTTCCAGTATGCCGGTTTTGGGTTCTTTTTTTGCCAAGCTTTTCACCTTCTTTTAAACTGTTTAATTATGCATTTAAAGTTATATAAAGATTATGTGATATTTTATAAAATATATTTTTTGAAAAATGTTTTTTTATAAAATCTTTTCAAAATATATATTTTTGTAAATCTTATTTATAATATATTTTATAAAACATTTCTTATAAAATATATTTTATTGTAGGATATTTTGACCAAAAAGTGAGAGTTTTTAGAGTGAGGGTTAGACTCGGTCTCCTTAAGGCAGGAGAAACCGTGTAGCAAAAACCGATAGCATGCGGCTACATAAAAATTTTTATTAATTTAGAAAGTGAGAGATAATGAATATGATAGAGGTAAAGCAGGGAGATATAACCAAGGAAAGTGCAGATGCGGTTGTGAATCCCGCTAATTCTTTCGGTGTGATGGGCGGTGGTGTTGCTCTTGCGATAAAGAAAGCAGGTGGAGAGGAAATAGAGAGGGAAGCGAAAGAAAAAGCTCCCATAAACCTTGGAGAAGCCGTGATCACACAGGCAGGAAAATTAAAATACAGATATGTTATTCACGCTCCCACCATGGAGAAACCAGCGGAAAGGATAACCGCAGAGAACGTGAAAAAAGCAATAAAAGCTGTCCTGAAAAAAGCAAAAAGTGAGGGTTTGAATTCCCTGGTCATACCCGGAATGGGAACCGGTGTTGGAGGCGTTTCCTTCAAAAAAGCAGCAAAAATCATGATAGAAGAAAGCAAAAAATATCCCGAACTCAAAATAACATTTATAGATATAAACCCGGAGATGGTTAAAGCCTGGAAGGAGTGTTTGGGTGAGGTGTGAAGTTTATATTTATTTAAAATTGTGTTTAACTAATAATTATATGAACATGAAAATCAGTCTTATAGGCAAGTATATCGATGGTATTGATCTTGATAGCTTAGAAGGTCGAATTAAATTTCAAAAATCTATGTACCTTTTAAAAGAATTAGGTGCGATAAAAGAAAATTTTACATTTACATGGTATATTTTTGGTCCATACTCACCAGATGTTGCAAGAATTGGTTTCGATTTTGTTGAAAGAGGAATTGATAAAGAAATACCGGTTTCTGAGGATTTCGAATCAAAAATGCATATATTTAAAGAAATGGTTAGAACAAATTTAAACGAATCAAAATGGTTAGAACTATTGGCAACTTTACATTTTATGTTGAAATACAAATATAGAGGTTTAAGTAAAGAAGAAATATTCCAAAAGTTAATTGAACACCAACCTTATTATAATAACAGAGAATTATTTGAAAAGGGATGGAAAGTAATTCACACTTTCTTTTCTTTCTAATTTTTGAATTTTGGATTTCTAATTCTTATTCTTCGGCCATTTATTTGTTTTGATATAATTGCTATCTGTTCCTTTTCTTCATACATATCTTCATCCAGTGTGATCAGAGTCGTACAACCGCAAGCGATTGAACATGCAAGGATGAATTTATCATGCTCCTGAACTCTTATTTCATCAAGTTTCTCTTTAATTTTAAGCACTTTTTTATTGATGTCTATGAAATGAATATTGTTGTTCAAAAAACTGTTTTTGTATTCTCTAAGTATGTTTGTTAGACGATCTGTATCTTTGATTTTAAGAAGAATATTCTTTATGACTTCACCTGGAACAATTATCGGTATATAGCAAATCATTCTTCGATCATTCATATATTTTCTAATAAAACTAGAACACACATCTGTATGTTCTCCCAATGTCCAAGCCTCCACAAATATAGAGGAATCAAGAACCACTTTAGGATCAGACATGAATAATAGTTATGCACAACCAAAAATTAAATTTTTCAATAATTTTCTTCTTTACTTTTTGTTATAAGCTCACTGTTTTGGTTTTTTGTTAAATTTTTTAACATATGTTAAGAAAATTTAACATAGATTTATTTTTCTTTATGTGACCTTGATTTAGGAAAAAGGAGCAAAAAGAGTAAAGGATGTTGGATATAAGTTTTTTCTTGATTATAAAAGAGTGGATGACAAGAAGCTTGAAGAGCTTGTGAGGAGGATAAGGGAAGAAGGAGTTACAGAGATTGATTTCATAATTCTGGAACAGACTTTATACCTTTATTGACTTGAATTAGTATATCTCTTTACATGAACGAAAAAAGTGTTAAAGGTATATGAATTATATTGTCTTCTTTTTTAACATCACTTATGTTTGAAATCACAATTCCATATTTTGCTTTGTATCTATTAATCGCTTTTTTTATTTGGGTTTTACCCTTTTTTCCTATACTCACTTCCACAGGTATTATCTCGTTAATACCTTTTTGTATGAGAAAATCCACACCTTCTTTTTCCGCATCATAGAATATTCCGTATTTGTATATCGTTTCCTTTATTCTGAAAAATACTGATGCAACAAGGTTTTCTGCAAGTGCTCCTAACATATTTCTATCCAAAATATCCAACACTCCTAACTTGTATCTTATCGCAGCATTAATTGAAGGTGAAAGAAAATAGTATTTCCAAGGTTTTCTTACCATCTTCCCTGCCCCACCATAAGGTTTTACACTGAAAATCAGATGGGTTTTTTCAAGAACATCAAGAATATCTCTTATCAGTCTGGATGAAACTTCGAATTTTCTAGAAAGTTTCACATCTGACACGCCTCCGGGTTTTTGTGTTGCTAAAAAATATATTATTCTTGTAATAAGGTTTCTTGTCTCAGAGCTAAAAGATTTCATTGTTAATATATCCTTTTCAACAACTCTATCAATCATTCCGTTTATTCTCTCATAGGTTATTTTTTCTTCAGTTGTTAAGCCAAAAGGAAATCCGCCTTTCAATAAAAAGAATTCAAACTCTTTGTGCAGATCAATGCCTTCTCTTATAGACCTGGTATTAATTCTACGCCATATTTCAGATGTCTGGCTCAGATTTGTTTCAGAAAAGTTAAAGATGAGATTTCTTATTGTTGAAGCTGTGTTTTTTTCCGGGAAGGGCTTATATTTTAATATCATATATTCTGAAAAGTTGAGGGGAAACAGAGGTTCTCTGAGAGACCTTCTTGCCACATCTGCGCTCATTTCCATCTGTAAAGCTGAAGAACCTGTTACGAGTATGAAAATGTTTTTGGTTTTATCATAGATTATTTTAACTCCCAAATCCCATTCTTTATCAAAATGAGCTTCATCTATCATAATAAAGAGTTTTTCTTTTAAGGATGGCAAATCCGTTCTCATAATGTCTTCTATAAAAATCCTGACAGCATCGGAAATTCCTATTCCAAAGTACTTTTTCAGTTCATCGGCAAACAGAACAAGTATTTTTTCTTGATTTATTTTTTTCTGTTTTGTAAGGTAATTGTACAGTTGAAAGAATATAGTGGTCTTTCCCACACCTCTTAATCCCGGCATGATTACAAGCCTTTCCTCGCTTCCTTTTAGGAAATCATTAATTCTGTTTTTTAGCCTGAAGTACAGACTTCTGTAATTGAATGAAATCCCATCCCTTTCTGTCATTCTTTCAGCTAGCTCAGGCATTCTCCTTAATTCTCCCTGAAGATATCTCGCTATTTGCTCTCTTTCCATATTTATTTACTTTTGTAAATAA
>CAZCGK010000015.1:0-14807 GCA_964498245.1 uncultured archaeon
GTTATATTGGTTTTGTGTAGGTTTTGCTTGGATTATCTTTTTATAATCACCATATTCTCTGGGTTATCAATATCAAAGATAACAAAATGCTTGTTTCCTGGGTTTACAGAAATGGTGGACCCGAGCCTTTCGTAAATCCTGCCGGAAACCTCAGGGGATTCGTGAATGTGCCCGTGGAGTGTTAACATAGGCTGGGTTTCATTTATGAATCTCTTTATTGCTACGCTTCCTACGTGCTGTCCGTTGTGTATCATGTCCAAAGCGGTATCGAACGGAGTGTCATGGAAGAGCCATATGGTTTTCTTTGGATCGGTCATTTTTCCCAGACATTCAAGGTCCTTTTCTATGTACTCTTCTGGCTTTTCCCAGTCTTTCAGAAAGAACGGCATGGGATTGACATAGCTGTATCCTATTATATACTTATCCCCGAGTTTTTCCACTTTTTTGTGCACAACTTTAAGCATCCCTTCTTTTTCGGCTTCGTTCAGAACATCCATATTGACTTCGAAATCATCGTTTCCCATTATAATGAACACGTTCTTCTCTTTGAATTTTCTCTTAAAATTCCTTATTTTTGGAATAAGATAATCTTCGAGAAACTCTCTCTGGCTCTGAATAATAGATTGGTCCGGATTTTTCATAGCTTCGAGAAACGGTCCTATATCACCGCCTATTATAATCGCTTCTATATCTCTTTCCTCACCGTATTTCAAAACCTTCTCGAGAGATCTCACATCTCCGTGCAGGTCTGTTATGAATACCGCTTTCATTGAATCACCTTTTTATGGACCGGGTGGGACTCGAACCCACGGCCTCCACCATGCCAAGGTGGCGATCTGTAGCGTTGTCTCAATCACAATACCGCTGATCTACCGGCCCAGTTTTGGTTTAAAGATAATAAGGTAAATTTTTATTAATTTACAAATTTTATTGACCTGATCAAATTTCTTATCCTGTATGAATGGGTCCGCCCGGATTCGAACCGGGGATCTCTGCCTCGTAAGGGCAGCGTCATAACCACTAGACCACGGACCCGATCAAAAAACATTATAACTATCTTGTTTATATATTCTTAAGTTTGCACCGGTAGTCTAATGGCAGGACACGGGCTTCCCAAGCCTGTGGTGCGGGTTCGATTCCCGCCCGGTGCATGAAAGCTCAATATATCAGCTCTCGATTTTAGATTTTATATTCCTTATTTATTACATCCCATATCATTTTTGCCTTCTTCTTTCCTATGCCTTCAACCTTCATGAGCTCTTCTGGTGAAGCGGTAAATATGTTTTTCGGGTTTCCGAATGTTAGGAGGAGTCTTTTGCTCAAAGTAGAGTTTACACTTGGAAGACCGGAAACCACGAATTCCTGCAGTTCTTGAAGGCTTTTGGGTTTTTTCCAGGCTCTTATTTGCAAACATCTTTTTTCCTTGATCTGTTCTCTCCGTGCCAAAGAATATATCTGTGCTGCGGTTTCTCTTGGGTTCTGTGTATAAATTATGGGCAGTCTGTAATCTACTGCTATTGAGGAAAAGACGCCTCGAATGGCATTTGGGTGAATGTTTCTTTCTATGTACAGAATCTCTGGGTTGCCTTCAATAATAAGGACGGGAATTTCAAAACTCTGTGAAAGCTTCTCCACCTGTTTGAATATTCTTTGATTTACTAAGGATGAAAGAAAATCTCTGACCTGTTTTCTTTCTATTCCAACCCTGTCAGATACAATATAATCTCCAACTTCAAGCTGTTTGGATATCACTTTCACACCAAAATTTTTTAGGTATCGCGATACATTTGATGCATTTTCTCTGTGGTCTACAAAAACCGTGAGACTGTCTAAAGGGAGAACATTCTGAATTACCATATAGAAAATTTCGATGCTCGAAGATTTATATCATTTCACTTGAGAGCCTTCGGAAACATCTCTATCTACAGTTATCAGACTTATTTTATCTCCATCCTGTGCTGCCAAGAGCATGGCCTGGGATTCGATACCCCGGATAACTGCTGTGTCAAGGTTTGCCACGACAACTATTTTCTTTCCTTCAAGTTCCTCTTTTGTATACCAAGGTTTGATTCCTGCAACCATCTGCTTTACTTCACCACCAAGGTCAACCTTTATCACATAAAGCCTGTCTGCATTTTCCACATCCTCCACAGCCACTATCTTTCCAATTCTCAAATCAAGCTTGTTGAAATCCTCTATACTCACCATTTTTTCACCATTGAAGAATTATTTATAGATGGTGAGAAAGAAATATAAATATGACTCGTGATAAATGTGTGATTTTTATTTGTGTATTCATGTATTTATTTCTAAATTTATTTACTTCAGCATTAGCGATAGAAGCGCCTGATGTAAAAATAATACCTTCCCGAATTTCCGCCAATGCAAGTTTTCTTATTATAGCGGATCCTCATCCAGAACCTGGAGAAAATGTGAGAGTGATGTGGTATGTGGGGGGGACACCCGATTACGGGCTCTTTCCAAAAATAGGAGATAAGTGGATGTGCTATTTTTCGAATACAGACCCGTACGCAACCTGCGGGCCGTCATTGTTTGAGCAGAGCTGGGAATACACTCTTGTTACTGTTGCAAAGAATCAGTATGGGAATTATACCAATGAAACTCAGGGAAAAACAACAATACGTGTGGGTGGTATTTCCTTGGTTCCGGAAATATCAAAATCAGGAAACAGAATTACCATGGTGGTTTATCCGAACACGGTTGTGGATTATGTGAGCTATAAGGTATATTCTCAATCAGGAGACTTAATTCCTGAAAAAAGCGGAAGTCTTACGAAAAATGTTTTTTCATATTCTGGAAATATCACACTTGAAAATGGTGTGTATTATATAGCATTTGAGACCGAGTCAAGCTCACTTGATGATTTTGGTGGAACGCTTGTAAGGGTTGCTGTTGGTGTGGGGGAAAGTGTATCAGGTTATATTCTCAAAGCAGACTCAGTAATATGGAGCACTGTTATAAATAAAGGTGAAACAAAGGAAAAGAGCGGATTCAGAATAATAAACACCGGAACAGGCACTCTGACCGATCTTAGCATAAGTATGCCTGAAGAACTTTCACAGTATGTTGAAATATTTTTGCCTGAAGATGAGTTAAATGCAAGTGACAGTATGTATTATACAGTGAAGCTGAAAAATATATTCAGTGGAATGGAGATACATGCAAGTGCAGATATACTTTCAGGTAAAGAAAAGGTTGGTGAAATTCCCTTAGAAATCTATGTTTCTGTTATAAACCAGACTCAAGAGATTATTGAGTTTTCATGTGAGGGAAAGGATAACGGTGAATACTGTTTGGGTGGTATATGCTGTAATGGGATTTGCAGAGAAAAGGCCAACTGCTGTTCTGATGAGGATTGTCCTCCGGGCGAGTTATGTGTGAATTATGTATGCAAGGTAGTCAAACAGAATGAATGTGAGGGAAAGGAGGATGGAGATTTGTGCAGTGGGGGCGTGTGTTACAATGGGGAGTGTGTGGAGTGCTACAGGGACGAGCATTGTTCTGAAGGAATATGCGAAAACAACAAGTGTGTGGTTTCTCAACCGGAAAATGAATGTGAGGGAAAGGAGGATGGAGATTTGTGCAGTGGGGGCGTGTGTTACAATGGGGAGTGTGTGGAGTGCTACAGGGACGAAGATTGCGGTGGTGGAAGAGTATGCAGAAATAATGTATGCGTAGCGGCACCCTCCACAGGAAACATATTCTTGATATTGGTGGTTATAGTAGTGCTTGGAATTGCTGTGATTGGTGGAATTCTGTACTTCAAAAAAATGAAAGCCAAGAGAGCAGAAGAGGAGGAGTATGAAGAAACCTTTGAAGAAGAGGGGTTTTACTGATAAAACAGATACTGTTCTTCTTCACTTTTAATCCTTTTACTTGAAAGGTAAAAGGCAATTATTACTATGAGTATCGCAAATGCTATAATGCTCCACAACATCCAATCTGTATGCTGAGGTTTTTCTTCTTCAGGTCTTTGGGCAGGTCTGGGGGGTCTTTCTTGGGTTTCATTTTCCCTTGTAGAAGAAGTGGAAATCTTACCAAGAACCTCCCTGAGGGATGCATATTCCTTAATCTCATCTCCATACTCAGATTTGGTATACACACTTTTGTACCATTTTTCTGCTTCTTCCATCATTCTGTTTTCAGCATCTCCTGCAGTTTCTGTCATTCTTCCGATATCTGTAAGCATCTCATTGGTTGAAATGTAGGATGATGCCTTTTTTGTATTTTTTCCGGAACTCACAAAAGCTGTGATTTCATAGAACGCTGTTCTGTTGAGCGGTGTTACAAGAAAGTTTTTTCTGTAAATTTCATCCTTATCGAGTTCTATAGTTTCCCTTCTCATTGTTTTAAGAGCATAATTCGGGGTTACGGAAAGAGAAATATCGAATGTTTGTCTTTCACCGTAATTATGCAATGTTAATGTAAAGCTCACGGGTTCAAGTTTCTTTATGTTTATGGTTTCTGGAAAGAGTGAAACTGAAAATCCACTGTCTGTCTTGGTACCAACAATAAGCAATCCTCTCGCTTCTCTTCTACAGTAGTTTTCTGTACAGCCCTTGACATGAATATCAGCATTTATGGTATAAGTTCCCTGTGTTTCAGGAGCTTTTATTTTAAACTCAACGGATTGATTGTTTTTTCTTTTAGAAAAGGAAACCGTGATTTTTTTTGGGGAAATCTCGAGGTCTTGGTTTTCAATGGTGATGTCCAGGGTTATGTTTGCCTGAGAATAAAGAAGGAGAGTGTATGTAATTTCTTCTCCGGGATTAGAATACACTCTGGGTTCCTCAAACTTGGCATCAAACAGGTCAAAATTTTCATTTAAAACATCCATTACTTTTTGGTTCTTTTGTCTGTTAACAGTTTCTATATCTCTATAGTCAGAGACGCATATTCCTCCTTCCCAAGTTTTATACACACCAATAAGTGGGGATTCCACGGTTATTATCATGGGTTCGGAGCAAGTGCCTATGGATTTTCCCAGAGAATTGAAGCATATTGGAATTATCCCTGTATTGTTTTCGCCGACGGAAACCCTCTGTTCCGTAAGGGTTGAACCCCAGAGTATACATTCCTGTTTAGGCTCACAGGTTATTTTATATTCGTACGTGCCCTTTCCTGTATATCCGGCATCGTCAGGGAGAACCAGATCAATGCATATTATACCATCTTCCTCTACAGAAAAAAACCAGTTCTGCGGGAACCCACAGGCATGTTTGGTTAACACCAGTAAAATCAATACTGCTAAGAAAGTTACTTTTTTCATTAAAAGAATATTTTGAATGATTTTATTTTAATCTATTTCCAGAACCAAGCACTCTTTTCCACTGCCAAGAGAATTTTTTGATTCTTTTTGATCTACCAAAACCGCAGGCTGAACATTCTTTGTGTCTTATATGATATGCTCTTCTGCCGCACCTTCTGCAATGAATGTGAACCTTTTTGTTTCTTTTTCCAAAACTTGGTGTTCCCTTTGTCATAAAACACACTCCTTTTATCTTTCAGGAGAAATATATATTATGCTGTCACCCCTTATAAGTACCCTTCCCAGCACGATTTCTTTTTCTCCCCTTATTTTTGCATCATCAAGCCATATATTTATGTGTGAATCGAATGCTTTAAGGATTCCTGTTATGTTGTCTCCGGATTTTGTTTTCACTATTATTTTTTTATCCTGAGAACTTCCAAGCACATCAAGGGGTCTTTGCATGGTGAACCACTCCTTTGCATTGTGCTATTTATAACACAATATTAATTAATTTGGCGGAATGTATTTAAGCTTTACCATTTTTTGGCCTGATAGTTATAAACCTTTCTAACAGGCCATGATATTTCTATGCCTTCTTTGTCGTACGCTTTCTTAAGCGCCTTTATAAATTCATGAGTAAGCCTGTATCTGTCAACAAATGTTTTTACCCTTAATATCACAGAAAAGTTTATATTGGAATCACCGAATTCGTTATATCTTATGAAAGGTTCGAAATCCTCTTTTGCTCCAGGAGTTTTCTTCAAAACCTCTTTTGCAACCTTTACGGTGACCCTTTCAACTTTGTCCAGATCGGAATCATAAGATACGCCTACAGGTATGACAACGCTCATCTCCTTTTTTGGCATGTCATAATTTATTATCTTGCTGGATGCCAGTTTTGAATTGGGTATTATCACCATGTTATCTCCAAGCATTCTTATTTTTGTGGACCTCCATGTTATATCGATAACATATCCCCTTTCTCCTGTTTCGAGTTCTATGTAATCACCTATTCTCACAGGTTTGTCCAGAATCACATAGGTTCCTGCAAAGAATTCTTTAAGTGTGTCCTGGAGGGCCAGGGCGACGGCAATACCTCCTATACCCATGGTAGCAACAAGTGTTGTTATCTCCACACCGAGCTGGTTTAAAATCCATAGCAGAGCAATAATACCCACAAATCCGTAAGCAACCTTTCTTATCAGAGGCATGAAGTGCTTATCTGCTTGTGTTTTAACTCTTGCTGATATTTCTGTCATATACCACTCTATAAAGGCATTTATTACCCTGATTACAGCGATTGTTCCGATAATAATGAATCCGATGATAAAGCCTGTGGAAATATACTGGTGGTAGGTAGTGAGAAACGGAAGGTCCATGACAGCGTAGTATATACCTAAAAGCGTTATTCCTGCAAGAAGGGGAAGATTCAGAGCCTTTATGAGCAGGTCATCAAGAATGGTTTTTGTTTTTTTGGTAAACCTATAAACCGTTCTTTTCATGAAAAAACTCGCTGATTTGGCTATGAACAAGAACAGAACTATTACAAGAAAAAAATCAACAACTTCTCCATAAGGCATATTATGTGTTATGAATTCGAACATGCTTAGTATTGGTTTTATAATTTCTATTATAAAAAGTTTTAGCTCTTCGATAATTTAATAAATACCAAAAACCGTATATAAACTAATATGGGCAAAGCACGGAGGGTTGCCAATCCCTGGTCAAAAATATATTCTCTTTCAGGAGGAGTAAAGGTCTATAAATTATTTATAGGAGGAAACTGGGTTCTGTCTTCTGAAAGGAAAACATTTGATGTGATCAATCCTGCTACTCAGAGAATTATAGGAAAAGTCCAAAGAGCGGGGAAAAGAGATGTGGAAAAGGCGATAGAAGCCGCGTGGAGAGCAAAGGACATCATATCTTCGATGCCTGTGGTGAAAAGAGCTGAAATGCTTGAAAGGATAGGAAAGCTTGTTGAGGAACATAAAAAGGATTTTGTTAACATACTTGTAAAAGAAGCTGGAAAGCCCGTTTCCTATGCTGAAGGTGAAGTTCAGGCAGGCATAGAGAGGTTGAAATTTGCTCTTGAGGAGGTAAGAAGCCTTAAGGGGGAGTGCATACCCGGGGATTTTGTTCCAGATGCTGTGGATAGATTTGCCATAGTTAAAAGAAAACCTTACGGCGTTGTTGTTGCTATATCACCGTTTAATTATCCATTCTTCATATCCATTTCAAAAATAGTACCTGCTATTCTTTCAGGAAACTCCGTGGTTCTAAAAGCAGCGAGTGATGATCCTGTATGCATGCTCATGTTTGGAAGAATGGCTGAACTTGGAGGGATGCCGAAAGGTGCGCTTAATATTATTACAGGTTCTGGTTCTGAAATAGGCGATTATTTGGTTTCCCATCCAAAGGTTGGAATGATATCGTTTACAGGCTCCTCCGCTGCAGGAAAGCATATAGCATCTGTTGCTGGAATGAAGAAATTACATTTAGAGCTTGGTGGAAAGTGTCCAGGAATAGTTTTTGAGGATGCTGATTTGGATCTGGCTGTAAAGGAATGTGCAAAGGGGGCATTAAAATTTTCCGGACAGAGGTGTGATGCTATTTCAAGAATACTTGTTCACGAAAAGATTCATGACCAGTTTGTGAAAAAAATGGTTGCAGAGGTTAAAAAATGGAAGATAGGTGATCCTGGAAAAAGAAATACGAAAATTGGACCGCTTATAAATGAAAAAGCGGTAAAGAAGGTGGAAGAGCTTGTGAGGGATGCTGTAAATAAAGGAGCAAGGGTTCTTTTGGGTGGAAAGAGAAAAGGTCTTTATTTTCAACCCACAGTGCTCGTGGGTGTGAATGCGAAAATGAGAATAGCATGGGAGGAAACATTCGGACCTGTGGTTACGATAATGAAATTCAAAACATTGGAAGAGGCCGTGAGAATATCGAATCAATCAGATTATGGACTCGATGCAAGTGTGTTCACTGCGGATATAAATAAAGCTATTAAGGTGGCAAACATGCTGGAATGTGGAAGTGTTACGATAAACGGTGCTCCGGCACACGGTCTCGGAAACTTTCCGTTTGGAGGTGATAAGGATTCTGGATTGGGAAGAGAGGGCTTGGAATGTTCACTTCGGGAGATGACAAGATTGCACACCATTGTTTTTGCAAAATCCTTATAAATATTTTAAAACTCAAAAATCAAGGTGTATTTTATGAATGTTCAAGAGTTTTTTCAACTTCTGAGTGCAACTATTATTGAATTTTTGAACAAGTTTATTCCAGAATATATTATTCCGAATCTTCAGCTGATTATACAAATAATAGGTCTTTTCATTGTGGCTTATGTTGTTGGAAGGGTAGCAAAGGCCATAACTGTAAGGATTCTAAGCATGGTGGGTCTGAGAAGGATAACCATAAGAAGCTGGACCGATGATATACTTCGTGCTGTGGGTTATAGGGGAACAATAGTTGGTTTGATAGGTGACCTTGTTAAATGGTTCGTGTATATAGTTTTTCTGGGAGTGATAATAGAAATATTGGGTTTTCCAGGTCTTGTTATTATCTTCAACCAGATAGCAATATTTGTTCCGAGGTTTATCATATCCATACTTGTTATAGTTATAGGTTTTCTTATTGCTGATTTTCTTGGAAAGGTATTCGAAGAGGCAGGAAGAAGGTTTTTTGTTGATGAATCTTTGGGTTTTCTCTCTGGAGCATTTATAAAATATTCAATAGCCTTGATATCCATTATAATGTCGCTTTCTCTTATAGGGCTTGATACACTCTCCCTTACAATTCTGTTCTTTGTTCTTCTTATCGGGGCGCTCTCCCTTTTCATTATAGGTATAAGAGACGTTCTGCCTAATTTTACAGCCGGTCTTCAGATAAGAAAGGAACTAAAGTATGGTGAACATATAAAAATTGGGCAATATTCTGGTATAGTTGAAAGAATTAATCCTACATCCGTGGTTATAAAAAATGGCTCAAAGACTGTAACAGTTCCTGCCTCTTACTTTATCAAGAATCCTGTTGAAAGAATAAAACACAAATCATGAGAAGGAAAAGATTTTACAGTATAAGAATGAAAGATATTCCGAAGGATGACAGGCCCAGGGAAAGGCTTATAAAATATGGACCTTCAAGTCTGAGCAATGCGGAGCTTTTCTCGATAATAATGGGTACAGGAAATAAAAATGAAAATGTTCTTATGTTATCTACCCGTCTTCTTTCTCGGTACAGTTTGAAGGAACTTTCTGGTGTAAGTATGGAAGAATTGCGAAAAATTCCTGGAATAAAAGATGCAAAGGCGTGTAAAATAATGGCTGCAATGGAAATTGGAAAAAGAATCTCTTCGTATGCAGAGAAAAAAATGAGGATTCATTCACCTAAAGATGTCGTAAATATAGTTATGCCTGAGATGAGGGGTATGAAAAGGGAATGCCTTAAAGGCTTATATCTGGATTCCAAATGTGGTTTGATAAAAACCGAAATCCTTGCATTGGGTGGGATAACCTCAAACTCTGTAATGCCACGGGAGGTATTTCGTGCATCTATTATATACTCCTCTCCCGCTGTTATTCTGGTTCACAATCATCCATCTGGAGATCCGGAACCTTCTGAAGAAGATATAAAATTCACAAAGCACGTGATTGATGCAGGAAAGCTTCTGGGTATAGAAGTTATTGATCACATTATAATAGGTGATGGAAAATATGCAAGTATGCGGGAAATGGGAATTATATAAGCATTTAATGTTTTGAATTGAATTATTTTTACTTCTTAACTTTGTACAGTTTCATTATATCCTCTGCAAGTTTTAGTGTCTTCTTACCAGTATCTGAAAGCTCATATACTGGAAACACCCTTCTTCCTTCTCTTTTTATATTGACCTTTATGAGATTGAGTTTTTCAAATTCTTTCAGTCTTTGGCTCCTCATTTTTTCTATTCTGCAGACATCAGAAAACTCTTTAAATCTCTTTGGTCCCTCTTCCATTTTCTTAAGCATGTTGTAAGCATATTTTTTAGAAAGTATTCGAAAAACCCCTTTGTCCCTCCTTGTCATGTTGAGTAATTAATGAACTTATTATTATCCTTTTTCGAACCCTTTCGGTTTATTTTTAACCATAATGTAAAGTTATTTAAGTAAAAACCGCAATTAGCTTATATGAACTCCGAAGTATTTCTACTCAAAAGAGTTCTAAAGGAGCTTATGAATATTAAAGAAGAGATAAGGGCTATGAGAAAGAGTTTTACAGATGTTTATGAGCAGAAAGATAAGTGAAGTATTAATTTTCATAGGAACATATTTTCTATATGAAGATAGAGTTCAGAAGAGGGTACAGTGTTTTTTTCAAGGAGGGATGGAATGTAACTTATGTTGCTCCGCATGCAGGACCGGCTTTTGAAACTGTCACATCCAGAGATGAAAATACTGAAACCGTAGCAAGTCTGTGCTGGATGAGAACCGGCGGAAAAATTATCGTTTCCTCTCTTCCAAGGAAGCGTGCTTTGGGAATAGATTTCAATAGAGGTATACCACCGAAGAGGCTATCCATAAAGCTTTTTCAGGATTTCATGATAGATGCCAATACAGAAATGCTCTTTGAATTTCGAAAAAAATATGCATGGTCCGCAAAAGATGAGAGGGATTATCAAAGGAGGTTGAAAATATACAGAAGTTTCTGGAATGAAGTAAAACAGGGGAATTTTATTGTTTTGATTCATCGGTGCTTTTCCCGGCTTAAAAATGTTCCAACTATTATGGATATAACAACCTTTGATGGAATGGGTGTGGAAAGGGATGTTCTCAAAAAAGCTGTTGAGGAGGTTAACAGAAAAAACAGGGATTTTTTCAAAAAGATAGAGAAGGAATACAAAGCAGTAATACTGCTTGAGGAGGAGAGAATTGTTCAGAATATCATAAGAATATTTGGAGAGTTCCCACCGAATTTAGATAGAATTGAGAATGAATATGAAGAGCATCTTGTAAATGATATGAGGGTAATGAAAAAATACTGTCCTGCTCATGTGCTGAGAAAACTTCATGAGAACTTTACACCGAGAAACTTTCTCTACGCGTGTAAGAAAGCTCTGGAAAATGTAGAAACACCGAAAATAACCGTAGAGCATATTTTTAAAGGCTCTAAATCGATAGGACCAAGAAAACAATTACTGTCCAAAAAAAGAAAGGTCATAAATATAGAATCGATGGCATTTATGAATTTTTGGTATCCACATAAAGCCGCAGAGATGATAATAGATATAATTGAAATCATTGGTGGTGAAGTGTTAAAATAAAATCTATAAGTTTTTCCGCAACATTCAGGTTGAGAATGCGCTCAAATGAAACGAACTGTGGAGAAATATTGCATTCAAGTAAGTAAAGTCTTTTCTTTTCATCTATAGCAAAATCTATTCCGCAGAAGTCACTCTTGATGATTCTTGATACGAGAATGGCTTTCTCTATCATTTCTTCTTGTGGATTATAACCCTTTACTACTTTAACTCCTATACTTCTGTAATTTCCTGAAATTTTTATTCTCCTCCGTCTTTCTACTGCACCGATAACATTTCCGTTTATTACAATAATACGGATATCTTTTTTCACATTCATATACTCCTCAAAAAAATAGTCACTAAGATTTCTCTCCCTTGCAAATTCTTCTACCTCCTTTGCCGAATCCAGTAGGTATATTTCTTTCCCTCTGCTGCTTATCCTTTTTTTTACGATAGCGGGAAGGGTTATATCTATTTGATCTATCTTGGTAAAATAGCGAAACATTGGCATTTTTACATACTTGGAGAAAAGAATGTGTTGAAAGAGTTTGTCCTCGTAAAAGGGATGGTGCTTATATGTTTGATAATCCAAAACATGTCTTTTTGGGAAAAAACTCATAATTGTTCTCAGGAATATAGAGAAATCTTTTCCGGTATTATAGGGGTCTCTCAATATACAGAAATCGAACTCCTTAAACATTTCTTCATTCAGTTCATGCAATCTCAAGTCTTCGTAAAAAAGGGTTGAAACGCTTAGGTTTTTCTTCAAAGCCTCCTCTGATATTCTTCTCCAAGATTTATCATTGCGTGTTGTAACGATCAAGAGCTTCATAAAATTATATAATTCTTGAACGTTTATTTATATCACATATGAGCCTCTTTCCATTATCTTCTTTCCATCCACCCACACGGATGCTTTTCCGGTTATGCAATCCAGGTGTGCCTGAGATTTGTATGGAGCACCGGTCTCCTCTGGATAGGGATTGCCAAGCGCTATGTGAACTCCAGGAACCTTTTCATCCTGCAGGAAAACACCTATATAATCCTTGAGAAAGGGATTTGTTCCCAAGGCAAACTCACCTATTCTGTTGGCATTCGAATCCTTTCGCATGTATTCTTCAAGCTCCTTTTGCAGGCCTGAATTCTCGCATGTGATTGAGGTTACCCTTCCGTTTTTTATGTGCAACAACACGGGTGTTTTTTCGAGAAAGCCGTATTTTTCTGTAAAATAATCACCCATTTCTACATCCGCAACGAATATGCCTTCAACCCTTTCCGGATATGTATACACCTCTGCTCCGGGAAGGTTCGTGCCTGTGTGTCCCTTCTTTCTCATATCGCCCTTGGAATTTATCCATCGGTATTTGGGTGAGAATCTCAGGATAAGATCTGTTCCTGATTCTGATTTTATTCTTATCTCCCTGCAGGTTTTAACGATATTGAAGATTTTGTCCGAGAACTTCCAGACCTCTCTGTAATTAACGGAAAGACCTGTTTCGAAAACCCTTTCTGTTACTCCGGGCATTGTAACACATCTCCCGTATTTTGTGCCTAAAAGTCTTATGGGCTTTCTTACGGTATGAACCTCGTTTTCGATTTTTTTTATTGCGAGTATTGAGGTATTGCTTTGTTTAATGGAATTTTCGATTTTCTTAGGAACTTTCTGCAACGGCCTGTTTCCGAAATCCTCGAGAACAAAAAGTTCTGTGCTGTTGGTTATTTTCCTTGCAGCGTTTTCCAGTGCTTTGCCTATCTTTAGGGTTGCTCTGTCCGTGATTATGGTTATTTTTTCGTTTTCTCTTAAACCCAAACAAACCTCCACAACCTGTTTTGCTCCTTCTCTGAGACTTCCCATAATCTTAAATATTTGGAAAGTTTAATCTAAAAATACTGCCCCCGTAGCTCAGCTGGATAGAGCACCAGCCTTCTATCCGCTGGATAGAAGGTTTGAGGCTGTAAAGCCGGTGAAGAAAGCTGGGGGTCGAGGGTTCGAAGCTCTGAAAATCCCTCCGGGGGCATATCTCTATTATGCTCTTTTTGACTCTTGCATTACTCCGCTGAAAACAATTTTTTCAATTCGAATCAGAAATAGCTGTTTCAAGATTTTATTTAGAGTACACTATAAATAAACTTAAACATTAGTTATAGTGAGTGGCCAAAAAAATTATTCTCTTCCTAATCCCATCAAAAATCCAGGCAAATCCTCTTCATCCAGAATTTTTACGTTTTTGGGATATCTGCGATGGGGTTTTCCAGCTTTGACTTCTATCTTAAAATTTCCAGCTAAGCAATCGATTTCGTATCTGTTTCTGTAATAAAAGATTTCCCCGAACTTCCGAAACAGATGCTCCTGGACTACCCCCTCGTAAAGAGCGCTTTCGAGAAATTTCTCACCTGTCCAGAAGGTATGGTAAATGAAGGGATCTCTGAAAAAGATCTTCTTTTCCTTTCGGAAGGATATCTGATCGTTGTGCTTCCAATAAGCTATATTAAGGAAATACAGGTATTTTATTGTCTTTATGTAGTGTTCCACGGTTTTATAGGAAACACCAATATCATTCCCTATACTCTGGTAAGAAAGTGCAGAAGGCATTTTTTTAATTAAAGAGTGGATTATCTGATAGCATGTTTCCATATCCATCCCTGTTTTTACGGACTCGCTTTCAAAACCCGAAAGCAAATCCTCCAGAAATTTTTTTCCAGAGTTTATGGATTTCGGAAACCTCCTGTGAGCAAATAATTCTTAAATTCTCTTTCCAAAACAGTTGAGGGGAGCCTTTCTTTTTTGAGTTTTATCTTTATATAATCTGGAAAAAGTAGGGGCAGAACCTCTATCTTTTTTCCCTCTCCCCTTCTTCCCGGGAACAATTCAGCATGCTTTTTCAATTCCAAGCTTTCAGAACCCGTTATCACAATGGCTTTGTTCTTAAGGATCCCGGCATCTATAAATGACCTCAAAACCTTCCACCACCCATCCAAAGATGTGATCTCATCCAGAAAGACATATTTTATTCCCTTAAGCGTGGAGAGGATTTTTTAAATCTCTCGGGTGATGAGATCAGGCCTATATCTATGTATATTATCTTTTCAGGATCGGTGTTTTTTTTTTTCGAGGATGTGTTTGATTAAAAGTTTTATTCCTGTTGTTTTTCCAACCTGCCTTGGACCGATAATAAAGTTTAGAGAAAAGGGTTTGAGAGAGATTTGATTAGTCCATTCAGGAAACCATTTTATTTTCTGGTGGATCCATTC
>CAZCGK010000015.1:14907-19005 GCA_964498245.1 uncultured archaeon
GAGAGATTTGATTAGTCCATTCAGGAAACCATTTTATTTTCTGGTGGATCCATTCCCCAATTTCTAATGGTTTATAAATACCCTCCAATTTAAATTTCTAATTAAGGTTTTTAAGAACACTCGCATTATATTTTAAGGATTTTTCCTTTTACTTAAGGGGCCGTGGTGTAGTGGTATCATTGGAGCATGGGGCGCTCCAGACCTGGGTTCGATGCTCTGCGGAAATCCCAGCGGCCCCATCATATTTTTTCCAGAATTGCTGCAACCCTTTCCTGACCTATAACCGTTATAAAGGAAGCAAGCCTTGGGCCGGAGTCTCTGCCTAATAGAACAAGATAAACAGCCTGAAAGAACTGCTGGGGTTTCAGATCGTGTTTTTTGGAAATCTCCCAGAAAAGGGAATAAAGTTCCTCTTCACTCATTTTTTTGTCCTTAAGTTCCTCTGCAAGGAATTTTAAAGCGCGTTTCTGTTCTGAAGAGAGTTTTTCTACAATGCTTGGATCTGGCTCATCCATTATTCTTATTTTGTACTGCTCCGGTGCGTAAGACTCTGCCCAGTTTTTAGCGAGTATTAATCTTTTTTTTATTCTTTTTCTGTCTTCCTCTGAAATTTTTCCTTTTATGTGACCTGTTCTTTTGAGAATTTCCAGTGCTGATTCGAGCATTTTCTCTTTGGAAACAACCTGGGCTATCATTGCTGAGAATGTATAGGGTATTCTTAAAGGTCTGGTTTTGGGTATGGCAGAATTTGACATTTCGTACATTCTTATCAGATTCTTCTTTTCCTTTTCATTCTTTTCTTCCTCCTCACCGAAATAAACCCTTTCCACATGCTCAAAATCTTCAACCAGAAGATTTATCCTTTTCAGATCCAGATCTCTTTGCTTCCCTGGTTTCTTTGTATAAAAATATAGAAAGATTTCAGGTTCTATTATCTTCAGAATATCCTGAGTGATATAGACATTGCCTACAGATGCGCTCATCTTTTCTCCATTAACAAGAAAGAATTCATACACGTAAGGTATTGGTGGTTCTATTTCAAATATTCTTTTTGCTATTTCCTTTCCACTCTGCCAGGAACCGGCATAATGGTCTTTGCCGAAGGGTTCAAAATTCGTTTCAAATATCTTCCACTGTGCAGGCCATTCAAATCTCCACTGGAGTTTTCCTTCCCTAAAGGAAACCTCTCCCTTCTCTCCACAGCCCTCACTTCTCTTATCCTTTATACTCTTTCCTCCACAAACAAAGCTTACAGTCTTGTTTTCCAGATCGAAATCAGAAACATTGGTCAGAATCCCACAATTGGGACATATCGCATCAAAGGGTATATAGTTCTTTCCTTTGGTTTTCTGATATTTTCTTATGATTTCTCTTGCTTCTTCTATCTTTCTGAACACCATCTCTATGTGAGAATCAAATATACCTTTGCGGTACAGTTCATCATTGGAAAATCTCTCCGGTTTTATTCCCAGTTCATGCAGACCTGAAATCCAGAGATTATCAAAATGCTGTGCATAGCTCTTGCAACAGCCAAAGGGATCGGGAATATTACATAAAGGAAAACCTATGTATTTTTTCAGTTCAGGAAATTCGTTTGAAGGAAACCATCTTCCATCCAAGTCCGCAAGTCTTGCCGGGATATCTTTCAAAGGATCTCTGTCATCGCTTGTGTTAATGAATTTTGCTTTCATACCCTTTTCCTTTACAGCTCTGTATACAAAATGTGCTCTTATCGGATCGTTCATATTTCCTATATGTTTTCCTCCAGATGGTGTTTGACCGCTTCTTATAGAAACAATTTTTCCTTCTCTCTTTGCCCTCTTTATAACCATGTCTGCCAGCTGATCTGCCCAGAAAAAGTCTTTCTTCTCTCTCATTTTCTTACCTGCTTGATTAAAATTTCATGTCTTCTTTTTACCTTTTCTGGAATGGGCAGTTTATGTTTGCTAAGATAATCGTAGATTGCTTCATTGAGAGCATCTATTGCCAGAATCGAACAGTGGACCTTGTGAGGTGGTAGTTCGCCCAGCTTCTTTATCACATCGTCTTTGCTCAACTTTAATACATCATCGAAACTTTTTCCTTTAGCAAGCTCTGTTATAACGCTGCTGCTTGCTATCGCAGAAGCGCATCCAAATGTCAGAAATTTTATATCCTTTATGTATAGCTTGTTGTTTTTTCTTTCCACTTTTATATAAAGGTACATGACATCGCCACAAACCGGATTTCCAACTTTACCTATTCCATCCGGGTTTTTGATTTCTCCCATGTTTCTCGGATTTCTGAAATGTTCGAGAACCTTTTCTGTGTACATAATATCCCTATTCATATCCTTTTTTGAACGGGCTTATTTTTCTTAGGTCCGAGATTATCCCCGGAAGAACCTCTAAAACATACTCTACATCCTCTTTGGTATTGTATCTGCCCAGTGTTAGCCTCAGAGAGCCATGAGCCTGTTCAGGTCTTAACCCTATGGCAAGAAGCACATGAGATGGTTTGAGACTTCTGCTTGAACATGCAGAACCTGTTGAAGCCGCTATTCCTTCCATATCAAGCCTTAGGACAATGGATTCTCCCTCTATATAATCGAATCTGAAGTTTGTGTTTCCGGGAAGTCTTTTTTCTGGATGTCCGTTCAGATATGAATTCGGTATTTCAAGCACACCTTTTATGAGCATTTTTCCAAGTTTTTTTAACCTTTCATTTTCTCTTTCCATCTCCCTCATTGCGATTTCAGTAGCCTTTCCGAATCCAACAATACCGGATATATTTTCTGTCCCGGCGCGCTTTTTGAATTCGTGAGAACCGCCATGTATGAGCGGTTCGATTTCCACCCCTTTTCTGATATACAGACAACCAACCCCTTTAGGACCGTATATCTTGTGCGAACTTACAGAAAGCAAATCTATATTCATTTTCTTCACATCTATTGGAAGTTTTCCGAATGTTTGAACAGCATCTGTGTGAAAATATACACCCTTTTCCCTGCATATTTTCCCTATTTCGGATATTGGTTCTATCGTGCCTATCTCATTATTCGCATGCATAACAGAAACCAGTATTGTATCTTCTGTGATTGCATCTTCCAGAGCTTGAGGATTTACTAAGCCGTATTTATCAACATCCAGGTATGTTATTTTGAAACCAAATCTTTCTAAAAATTTACATGGTTCAAGGACTGCATGATGCTCTATTTTTGTGGTTATGATATGCTTTCCTTTCTTTCTGTTTGCAAGAGCGGTACCGATCAGGGCTGTGTTATCCGCCTCTGTTCCACCTGAATTGAAGATAATTTCTTCTTCTTCAGCATTTATGACTTTGGCAATTCTCCTTCTTGCTGTATCCAAAGCGAGCTTTGCTTCGCTTCCGAAGGAATGTAGGGATGAAGCATTCCCGAATTTCTCGCAAAAATACGGCTTCATCTCTTCCAATACTTCTCTATCCATGGGTGTTGTGGCGGCATGGTCCATATATATTCTCTTCATAATCTCCTCAAACGTTAGAATTTCATCTCCTTTGCAGGACGGTTAGTTTGTGAGTATATAAGAAAATAAATCAAGGCTTTACAAGTTTTATTGCTTCTACAGGACAGTTTTCAACACATGCTCTGCATTCAACACAGTCCTGCGGCCTTTCTGGATTTGCTTTCCCGTCTTTCATTTCAAAAACGTTTTGTGGACAGACTGAAACGCATGTCCCGCAACCAATGCACTTTTCCTTATCCACCTTGGGAACTTTGTGATCTGCATCGACCATTTTTACCACAATTAATAATTTTATTATGAAATATTATTTATTCTTTTTCCTTTATTGCCTTGTTCATTTCCTTAAGCATCTCTTCGAGTTTTTTGCCGGATATACCGTGGGATTTTGCACCCTCTTCTATTGTCTCCCATGCAGCCAAATGACACCCTATGCAGTGTAATCCGTACTTTACCATAACCATTGCAGCTTCTGGATATTTAGAAACCAGATCGCCGAGTTTCATATCTTTCGTTATTTTTTCTTTCATAGTGCAAAATTAAATTCTCTCTTTATAAAACTTCATGCCCTCACACCAACCTTGCAAAAATACGGTTTTGCTATTTCTGCGAGTTC
>CAZCGK010000016.1:0-14928 GCA_964498245.1 uncultured archaeon
CTGAACAATTATGGAAACGTTTTTCAATGCATCAATTGTGCTTGTGGAAAGCGTTTCATTGCGTTTTTTATATCGATTTCTTTTATTCCCAAACCGGACAGTTGTTTTGCCAAAAGTTTTTCCATGGGTATCTTTTGGGTTTGGGAGAGTTTTTTTATTTTTTCAAATGCCCGCACTGTTATGCCTCTTATCCATTCATCTATTTCATACTCCAGAAACTTTATTGTGTCTGCAGGGTCATGGTTTTCACAGGGCTTGCCTTCAGAATCGGTCTTACCAGAAGTATCAAGAACATGTATCAAACCAGAGGCCTGAACAAGATCGTTTAAAAACTGATTTCCCATCCCTCTTCCTTCATGCGCTCCGGGAACAAGACCCGCAACATCCAAAAGCTTGACAGGAATGAATCTTATTCCGTCCCTGCACAGAGAGTTCTGAGGGTTGCAGGTTACACCGAGCTTTTTGCAGGGGCATTCTGTTGTTACATAGGCAATTCCCTGATTGGGTTTTATTGTGGTAAAAGGGTAATTCGCTATCTCAACATCTATCAGTGTTAATGCTTTAAAAAATGTTGATTTTCCGGAATTTGGTGCACCAACGATCCCTACAAGCATGTTTTATTATTTTGATGCCCAATTATTTATTTTCCTTTTCTCCCTCTTAACTGAAGATAAAACTCGGTCTGAGCTTTTAAGGAGAATGTTTGAGAAAAAGCCAATCCGAAAAGCATTATAATTCCTGCAATCGCGAAGTTTGCTGTGTTGGATTTTACAACAGAAAGTACTTCCGATATTGCTGTTATATTTTCTGCATCAGATGCTACGGATAACATATCGAAAGCATGATAAAACATAAAATCTGCTGGCAAAGTCGTGAGAAAACTCACAAACAGGGTTATGATTGTGATTATGAGCCATACAACAAAAACCTCGGCGATGTTTCTTCTGAAAATTTTGTAAGAATTGCCTATGGCTTCAAGAGGTCCGAGGTTGTTAATAAGAATTCCCTGATACACAAAGTAAAATATGAGAGAGAGGATAATTGTGATTATCCATCCTATAAACGGTATTATTCCTCCAGCAGTTGCTATGAGAGTTATCAATATCATTGCAACAAGCAGATAAGGATATTTCTTAAGAGAAACCCTCCAGCTTTTTTTGAATTCCTTTTCTCTGTAACTCTGATGAATAACAGCACCGCTGATCCAGAGTTTTACAAGAATCCATGCAATCATACCTACAATTACGGGGGTGGCGATGGTAAGCAGGGATGCGAATGCAAGGGGATTATTTTGAGAAAGAATTCCAGAGAGGCTGGGAAGAACCGAAAACAAAAAACTTAAAGTAAATATCCCAAAACATAAATCCAGAAGAAAAAAGGGTAACCACCTTTTCGGTATAATTGCAAATTTCAGAGATTTTACAACAGTAGGAACATGACTGAGTTTCATGCTTTAGATTTTAAATGATTGGATTTATAAAGATTTATTGAATCATAAAAATGAAAGAGAGAAAACATGAAAGCACCCATATGCAGTGTCTGCCTGAAGTCGAATATACTCTGTACCGCATGTCAGAAAAAATTAGATGAAGGTCTGATATCAGAAGCGGATATAAAAATTTCGAGAAAAATTCATGAACTTTCTGAAAAAATAAAGGTGCTTCGCGAAGCCGAGATAAAAAAGGTAATAGAGACTCAAAAAACCATTATAATAATTGCAAATAAAGGCACAGCGGATAAACTTGTGGGTAAAGGAGGAATTGCTGTGAGGAAAATAGGAGAGGTTCTCGGAAAGCATGTGAAAGTTGTGGAGGAATCGGAAAATCTTAAGGAATTTGTACAAAACCTGCTTTTTCCCGTTCCTGTTCTAACGATCAATACGCTCTATACTGCGGAAAGGGAAATACTTAGAGTCCTTGTGCCAAAGAGGAGCAGGCTCTCTATGAGTGTGGAAGAGTTCAAAAGGATAATGAAAATTGTATTCAATAAAGATGCAGAGATCATTTTTAAATAAGGTGTTGCGGAGTGAAAGAGAGAATTGCTGTGGTGGATAGAGAGTTATGCAATCCGAATGTAAGCGGGTATGCATGTCTGAAGGCCTGTCCTGTCAATCGCTCTGGAGATGAATGCATCTATATCTCAAAAGAAGATGGAAAAATCTTCATAGATGAGAATCTGTGCATCGGATGCGGTATATGTGTTAAAAAATGTCCCAAAAACGCCATAACCGTGGTGAATCTTCCTAAAGAGCTTAAAGAAGAGCCTGTGCATCGCTATGGAAGAAATATGTTTTCTCTTTACAGGCTTCCTGTTCCAAAACATCATGCTGTGGTGGGTCTTGTGGGAGCCAATGGTATGGGAAAATCCACGGTGCTGAATATTCTTTCCGGAAATCTTAAACCAAATGCTGGTCTGTTTGATAAAGAAATTGTGTGGGAGGAAATAATAAAGAGGTTCAGAGGGAGCGAACTTCAGGGATATCTCGAAAAGCTTGCATCTCAGGGCATCTCCTGCGCATACAAACCGCAGCAGGTAGATGCAATACCGAAGGTATGGAAGGGCAAAGTTAAAGAACTGCTTGAAAGTATATGCAGTGATTCTGAAAGAATAGAAGAGATTGCTACGGAGCTCGGAATAAAGGGTATAATGGAAAACGAGGTTGCAAATCTTTCAGGAGGGGAGCTTCAACTTCTTGCTATCGGAGCAACGATTCTGAAAGATGCTGAGTTTTATTTTTTCGATGAACCTTCAAGCTATCTGGATGTTACAGAAAGATTGAAAGCTGCAAAACTTATAAGAAAACTTTCTAAAAAAGCAAAGGTAATGGTTGTGGAGCATGATCTCGCTATTGCTGACTATCTTGCGGATTATGTTCATATTCTTTACGGCAAATCCGGGGTTTTCGGTATAGTTTCGAAACCGTATGCTGTGCGGAATGGAATAAATATATATCTCGAGGGTTATATACCAGAAGAAAACATCAGGTTCAGGGAAGAACCGATAGTGTTTAGCAAGAGAGCAAAAACCTCTGAAAAGGTGAAATTCTTTGCATCTTTCCCGTGGTTCGAAAAGAGATTTTCTTCCTTTTGCCTGACCACAGAACCCGGAAACCTCTACAAAGGTGAAATAATAGGTATTTTAGGACCCAACGGAACAGGAAAAACAACCTTTATAAAAATGATAGCAGGAGAGGTAAAACCGGATAAAGGAGAAGCACTGACCGATATAAAACTATCCTACAAACCTCAGAGACTTTTGCTTTCTGAAGGGGAAGAAGAAATGATGGTAAGGGAATATATAACAGAAAAAAGCGGTGGGTTGCCGAAGAGTACAGAAGAAAAGAGACTTTTGAGATTTCTCGGAATAGAAAGGCTTTTGGACAGGCGGATGAGAAATCTTTCAGGAGGGGAGCTTCAATCCGTGTTTATTCTCTGTTCTCTTATAAAAGAGCATGAGATGTTGCTTATGGATGAACCTTCGGCATTTCTCGATGTTGAGCAGAGATTGCGTGTAGCGAAGCTTTTGAGAAACCACGCTGAATCGCGGGAAATACCCATGTTTGTGGTAGACCATGACCTGCAGTTTATAGATGCGATATCGGACAGGATTATTGTTTTTGAAGGAGAGAGAGGCATAAGAGGGTATGCTCATGCACCGTGTTTTCTTGAAGATGGTATGAATGCATTTTTAAAAGCCATGGATGTTACATTCAGGAGAGATCCTGTTACAGGAAGACCGAGAGCAAACAAACCGGGATCGCAGAAAGATGTTGAACAGAAACAAAAAGGAAAATATTACTATGCCGAATGAAATTTAAACTTCTTTAAAGAAGTGAGTATCATGAAGGTAAAAATAGGTTTGGAAACACATGTTCAGTTGAGCACGAAATCCAAACTCTTCTGTGGATGTAGGAATCCTGTAAGGCTTAAAGAAGAACCGGAACCGAATACGTTCACATGTGTTACATGCTTGGGTATGCCGGGCTCCAAACCAAGAGTTAATGCTGAAGTTATAAACATGGCTCTGAGGGTTTCCCTGGCTTTGAACTGCAAGATTGCGAGGGAAATGTTTTTTTCAAGGAAGACCTATTTCTATCCGGATATGGCAAAGAACTTTCAGATAACCCAGTATGAGATTCCTGTGGCACGTGACGGTTTTGTGGAAATAAACACCGAAACTGGGAGGAAAAAAATAAAAATAAAAAGGGTGCATATAGAAGAGGACCCTGCAAGAATAGTTCATGTTGGTGGTATTGGGGGGAAATACACTCTTGTGGATTACAACAGGTCCGGAATACCTCTTCTTGAAATAGTTACCGAACCTGATCTCTCCTCTCCTGAAGAAGCAAGGACTTTCATAAATAAGCTTACAGCAATACTGGAGTATCTGGATGTCTATGATTCTTCTTCCAGAGCTGTGATAAAATCCGATGCGAATATCTCTGTTGAGGGAGGGGAAAGAATAGAGGTAAAAAACATAACAGGAAGCAAAGAGATAGAACAGGCACTTAATTATGAAATCTTAAGGCAAAAGAATATCCTTTCGAAAGGAGGGAAAATCACAGGGCAAACAAGAATGTGGGATCCGGAAAGGGGTGTGACTCAGGGGTTAAGAACCAAAGAAAAGGAAGAGGATTATGGATATATATTTGAACCGGACCTCACAAGAATAACCATACCGGAGGAAACAAAAATAAAAATAAAAGAAACTCTTCCTGAACTTCCGGATGAAAAGTATCAGAAATTCGTAAGCAGGTTTGGACTCTCCGAAAAACTTGCAGAATCTCTTGCTTCTGAACGTGATATTGCGGAGCTTTTTGAATACACCGCTGAAAAAATATCTCCGAAAGTTGCGGCTTCCTGGATTGCGGGGTATCTTAAGAAAACGCTCAACTGGTATGGATTGAGTTTCAGGAATTCTGGATTGAAAGGGGAGTGGATTGTATCTCTTCTGGAGTTCTTTGAAAAAGGCAAAATCACGGACAGGAATGCTGAACTTGTTATAAGAAAAATGATTGAGGAGAAAAGGGATCCGAAAACCATAATAGAGGAGTATGATCTGTGGAAGGCTGAAATAAATCTGAAAGAGGTTGTTGCCAGAGTTATGGAGAAAAACCCCAAGGCTGTAGAGGATTATAAAGCAGGAGAGGAAAAGGCATTGCACTTTCTTGTGGGAATGGTAATGAAAGAGACCAGAGGCAGGGTGGATGCGAAGGAGGTTAGAGAAACCTTGCTAACAATGCTCAGAAAATTCGGAGAATAGCCTCCTGAAGAGCGTTGCTTTCCATTACAGCATCCATGGTATCTATATAATGGAAAAGTATCGCCTCTGGTGTTTGTGGCGGTGTGGGACCGTTCTCACCGAAGTGTGAAGCAACTATATGTATAACCGATTCTGGAAATCCCCTTGCATACAGTTCTGCTGTTCCGAGCATTGTATGGTCGAGGCTTATGTTAGTTTCCCTCCATGCTTTTCCTTTCTTTTCATACGTCCAAAGCTTGCCTATGTCATGAAGAAGAGCTGCGGCTATAAGAGAATCTTTATCCAGTTTCTTGCCGTAGATCTCTTCATAAATCTCTGCAAATTTTATACAAAGTTTTGTAACCGCAACAGTATGCTTTATCAGACCTCCCCTTTCTATGTGGTGCCAGTTTATAGAGGCGGGAACCTCGGTAAGATTGGCTGGGTGATACTTGAAGTTTGGATTGGAAAGCACGGGTTTGAGAAGAACTTCTTTTACCTTTTTCCGAAGCTCCTTGTTCTTTATCAATTCTGCAAGCTCCAGAAGTTCCTTAAGGCTCATTTTATACCTCCTTAAAACCTATTCTTACAGTTCTACCATTTATCTCTATACTTCCCTTTTCAAACTCAATGGTTTCAAGATTAAGCTTTGAGCTGCCGGTTCCGGTCAGAATCTCTTCTTCCCATTTTTTGAGTATGCTTTCTGTTTCTTTATCGGATTTGAGCCAGAGATTTATTTTCTGTTTCACATTAAGACCTTCTTTCTTTCTTAAAACCTGAACTTTTCTTATAACCTCTCTCACTATCATTTCATCTTCTATCACATCGCCTATAGCAAGCCTTCCACCGAAAAATTCCTTCATACTACCTGAAGCCTTTTCAAGAATTTCGATTTCCTTTGCATTGCCCATGAATTTTATTACCTCTGCAAGGGTTTCTATTGCCTTTCTTGTCTTCTCATCCTCGGGATGAATGTAAATTTTCGATACCGGCCACTTAAGCTTTATCTTCTTTTCCTGCCTCATGAACGCAACGGCTTCAATTATTCCTTTTACCCTTTCCATGTATTCTTCAAGTTCCCTATCTATTCTCTTTTTATCTACTTCAGGCCAGTATGTCATATGAATCGATGGTTCATCCTTAAAGAGATTCTGATAAATGTATTCCGTAAGGAATGGTATTGCGGGAGCCATTGTTTTCAGAACCCTTTCCAGAACGTATTTTAAAGTCCATTGTGCCGAATATTTATCTTTTCCTTCATACCAAGGAGAAACCCTGTTTCTTATTATTTTTATATACCAGCGGGAAAATTCGTTAAGTATGAAATTTTCCATTTCCTGAAGCATGTGGTGTATTCTGAACTCTTCTATGTACTTTGTCTTTTCCAGAATCGAGTTGATTCTGCTTACAATCCATTTATCTTCAGGACCCAGAGACCTTGGTTTTTCTTTTGTATCAACATTTGCATAGGTTTTTATGAACTGATAGACATTCCAGAACACATTGAAAAGTTTGTATGTTTCCTTAACTCCATCCCAGCTAAAATAGAAATCTTCCCACACAGCACTTCTCAAAAGATAGAATCTGAGGATATCTCGAGAATATTTTTCTATCACCTCTTCCGGTGTGATGATATTGCCTTTGGATTTTGACATCTTAACTCCCTTAGCATCGAGAATAAAACCGTGGAAGAGTATGTTCTTGTAGGGTGCCCTTTCAAATGTAAGCATGCTTGTTATCATCTGAGAATTCCACCAGCCTCTTATCTGATCGGGTCCCTCTACCTGAAAATCAGAAGGCCAGAGTTTTTCGAAAAGTTCTTTCTTTCTGGGATATTCTAAAGCAGCCCATGTTGAAACACCGGAATCAAACCATACATCGAGAACATCCGGTATTCTTTTCATATCTCCTCCACATTCAGGACATTTTATCACAACTTTATCTATTTCAGGTCTGTGAAAATCTATTTCTTTCTCCAGACCTCCTTTTTTCTTTAGCTCGCTGTAGGAACCTATGACCTCAACATGTCCACATTTGCATTCCCATATCGGTAAGGGAATCCCCCAATATCTCTGTCTTGAAACAGGCCAGTCACCGAGATTTTTCAACCATTCTCTGAATCTATCTCCAGCCCATTTCGGTATCCAGTTCACTCTTTCATTTTCTTTAAGCATCTTCTCTCTTATGCATGTGACCTTGAAGAACCATTGTGGAACGCTTATTTGCAGAAGCGGTGTTCCGCATCTCCAGCATGTGGGATATTCGTGAGTGATTGTTTCTCTCTTCAGAATACAGTTTCTCTCAGAGAGCTTTTCTATTATTATCGGATCAGCAGATTTTGTGAATCTTCCCTCCAGCCAGGTTCCTGCCTCTTTTGAGAAGGTACCATCGGGATTTACAGGAGAGAGTAAAGGCAGACCTTCTCTCTTGCCTACCTGATAATCCTCTGAACCATGTCCCGGAGCTGTGTGTACAAGACCTGTTCCTTCCTCCAGACTCACAAACCTTCTGTCTCCAACAACCCTGTGCGCATTTTCAAGATTTTGAAGCGCGGGGACAAGATCTTTTAACGGATGTTCGTATTTTAGGCCTATAAGCTCTTCTCCCATTACCCTTTTGATCGTATGATATCCCTGAATGCCTGCCTTTTCCATCACTCTATCAACGAGCTCCGTTGCTATTACAAGTGTATCTCCGTATTCGGTTTTTACAAAAGAGTATTCAAAATCCGGGTTTACCATAACACCTGTATTTGCAGGCAGAGTCCATGGAGTGGTCGTCCATATAAGAAGGTACTCTCTTTCCTTACCAGAAATGGGAAATTTTACATAAACCGACGGGTCGGGAAGATTCTTATACTCTATTTCATTGTAAGAAACCGCTGTTTCACATCTCGGACACACATGAACGGGATATTTGTCCTTGTAAAGAAAGCCTTTATTGAATGCCTGTTTAAAGGTGTACCATGCAGCTTCTATGTATCTATTGTTTAAAGTGAGGTATGGATTTTTCCAGTCCATCCATACTCCGAGGTTGGCAAACTGGTTATTCATGACCTCTATAAATCGGGTTGCGAATTCTCTGCATTTCTTTACGAATCTTGCAACACCGTAGGATTCTATATCCTTTTTCGATGTAAACCCGAGTTCTTTTTCCACCTGATATTCTATGGGTACACCGTGAGTGTCATATCCGGGTTGATCCCAGACATCGAAACCCTTCATTCTCCAGAAGCGGATATATGTATCCTTTATTATTTTGTTCTGGGCTGTGCCCATATGTATACTGCCGGTGGCGTAAGGAGGACCGTCGGAAAAGTAGAAAGGTTTCTTTCCCTTTCTGGAGGCTTTAACCTTTTTGTAAATATCCTTTTCCTTCCAGAAATTAAAAACCCAGTTTTCAACTTCCTTTGGATTGAATTGTTCCATTATAATGCACCCGTGATTTGATTTTTGACATAACGAATTTATTAATATTCCTCAAATAAGCCTGTTTCTCTTATTGCCTGAGGAGAACCTCCCGCATGCCAGCTGAGCCTTGGCCTGATCTGAACTGTATAGACCTTTTCAGAATTATCATCCATTATTATTGCTACACCTTTCTGTTTTGGAAGGCTGTTTATATAGGTTTGAATATCTTCCGTCATGTATGTTTGCATTATGCTTCTCAACGCTTTTATATCAGCTTCTGCAGTAAGCCTGTGAGCTATTACTATATCAGTCTGTGCAAGGGCTTCTGGATTAAGCTTGTTGGGCATCTGAGTTATAAGTAATAATGAAATTCCCGGTTCTCTTCCTTCCTTTATAAGAGTGAGAATGGATTCCGAAGATGCGGTTATGCCTTCGCTGGGAATGAACTGGTGTGCTTCGTCTATCATCATCCACACCATTGGTATCCTGTGCTTTTTCTCGCCTGTAATTACTTCCATTTCCTCTTCCTTTCTTGCCATAAGTCTTGCATGAAATATCTTTCTTGCAAAAAGACTTACTATCATGGTTCTTACCGACCACCCTGCGGATGAACGGAGATAATGGGAAATATCGATAACCGATATATTTCCCGGTTTCAGGAATTCCTCAATGCGGGTTCCGTGCTTTTCAAAAACACCCCAGTCTTTTGCTGCCAGAAATCTTCCGATAAGAGCATCTTTGATCTTTTGCTCGCATTTTTCATCCTCTTCTATTTTTCTCATTATATCATCTATGGAATATTCTCCGCTTCTGTCCTGAAGGGATTTAACAGCGCGGTGAATTGCTAAACCATATTCATCAATCATAGAAAATCCAAAGGTTATGATCCAGTCCTGACTGCTCAGTTCTGAACATGGAAGTGTAAAGGTTGCATCGAATTCTATTCCCGCCTCCTGATATTTTTGAGCATGTCCCTTCGGTACAAAAAATTTCATGTTTTTCATGCCTTCTGGTTTAAGACCCCACTCTTCAAGCCTGTCCCTTTCCTTCTCATTAGGCCTTTTCATGGACCAGTATATCCCCATGGTATCTATCATTATAACCGATAGATTTTCTTTAATCTTGTGAGGGAGCCTTGTCATTTCCTCTGCGATTACACCGGCAGAGTATGATTTTCCAGAACCTCTTTTTCCACATACCAGAACTATATGGGGTCTTATTACATCCATGTGAATCGGATTTGTAAGGTGTGCCTCATCACCCTTGCCTACTATATGTTTACCAATAAAAACAGTTCCTTTATCTCCAAATTTTTTTATATCGAATCTATCCCTCCCTATTATTATCTTCTCAAGCATATTTTAATAGTAATTTTTTATAGTAATAAACCTAATGCTATATAGTGTGTAAAAAAAATTAGAGGTGATCGGTAATGGGATTGCTGGAAGAAATATTAAAAAATAAAGAAGAACTTCTTATTAAATTTCTGGAGATTCTTGAAGGAAAGGAGGCCAGTGCAAGAATAGACCTTTCGGATGTGAAGTTCAAGCTTGGTCATATGACAATAGAGCTCGATGGTGAAGTGAAGTTTACACTGATGCCGAAAAAGAAGAAAAAATAAATTCAGGGAAAACATGGGAATTGTCACAGAGATTTTAAAAAGAATTGAAGGCAGAATTAAAATTTCTGTATATATTGATAAGAAACCGTTTATTGATATCGATATCAAGAAAACTAATATAACAATAGATATAAAAGACCCGTTTATGGTTATAGAACTGGGATTAAAGGACATTCAGGAATCAAAAGATACGAAGAAAGAAATAATGAGAATGGTAAAGAAGCGGGGATATAGTCTGAGCATTAAGTACGGTGGATTTCAATTTGAGATATGAAAAAGAAAGACCTTAAGGATTTTGTAAGAGGAGAATTTATCGGGACTGCTGTGAAAATCGTTGATTCCAAAAATCCCTCGCAGAAGGGTATAACAGGTAAGGTTGTTGATGAGACAAGACAGATGATAATAATAAAAACAGATAAGGGTGTGAAAAGTTTTGCAAAGGATCAATGCATCTTTTCTTTTCAATTGCCTTCTGGAGAATGGATAAGGGTTAATGGCAAACTTCTTGTTGCGAGACCGGAAGATAGGGTAAAGAAAAAATTCAGAAAATGGTAAAACTTGAATTTTCGATACAGCAGATTTTTAAAGGCAGAAGGTAAAAAAGGTTTTAATATGGACCCGCATTTGATAGAACTCCCGAGAAAAATTCTTGTGGGTAAAGGGGTTATAAAAAAGGTTCAGAGCATATGCGATGATTTGGGAATAGATGGGAGTGCGCTCATTCTTACAGGACCCCACACTCAGAAATTTGCTGACAAAATGATAAAACATATAGAAATGGATTACCATAAAGAGATAATCGAATCCCTGTCTAAACACACCATCAAAAGAATGGAAAGTCTTGCAAAAAGGTTCAACATCGTTCTATCTGTTGGAGGAGGCAGGGTGATAGACACGGGAAAGCTTGTTGCGCTCAGGAGCGATATACCGTTCATTTCTATTCCAACAGCACCATCCCATGATGGGATAGCATCTGAGAGGGTGAGTATAAAAGAGGGAAACGGAAAACCGCATTCCATTGCAGGAAAGCCGCCAATAGCTATCATAGCTGATATCAAAATTCTTCGTAATGCGCCCTATAGACTTATCGCCTCCGGGTGTGCAGATATAATATCTAACAGAACCGCAGTAAATGACTGGAGGCTTGGGAAGCACAAAGGCGAATATTTTTCAGAATTTGCTGTGGATTTGGCGCTTCATGCAGCTGAAATGGTAATAAGGTCTGCAGAGCTTATAAGAAAGAGGAAGGAGAAGGGTATAAGAAATCTTGTTAAAGCCATCATAACCTCGGGAATATCCATGTCAATGGCACACTCCTCAAGACCTGCCTCAGGAGCTGAGCACATGTTTTCTCATGCATTGGATTTGCTTGGTTCTCCCGCGCTTCACGGTGAGCAGTGCGGTGTAGGTTCTATCGTTATGGCATACCTTCAGGGTGATGATTGGGAAAAAATAAGGGATGCCTTGAAATCCGTGGGGGCACCTGTAAGCGCAAAAGAACTGGGCATAACCAAAGAAATGGCAATAGAAGCCCTTCTTAAAGCAAGAAAGATAAGAAAAAGGTACACCATTCTCAATCATATAAGGTTTAACAGAGCAAAGGCTGTAGAGGCTCTCAAGGCAACGGGAGTGATAGATTAAAATCCAAAAAATTAAAATCTACTAATAAAGGGATATTCATGAAGTTCTTTAAAAAAAGAAAGAAAAAATGGGTAATGAAATACATTCAGAGCAAGCGCAAATCAGGTCCTCTTCACTTCACACTTATAGATCCCGATAAACAGAAACCTTCTGAGGCGGCAGTGCTTGCTGCTAAAGCAGAAAATTTCGGAACAGATGCTATTATGGTCGGTGGTTCGCAGGCTGCGCAGGCTATTTACCTCAATGATACAATAATCGCAATAAAGGATAAATGCGAACTTCCTGTAATACTTTTTCCAAGCTCGCATTCAGGCATATCACCCTTTGCGGATGCTGTTTTTTTCATGAGTTTGCTTAATTCCAGGTCTCCCACGTACCTCATAGAAGAACAGGTGAGAGGAGCTGTTTTGATAAAAAATTATGGTATAGAGACCCTTCCCATGGGATATCTTGTTGTGGAGTCTGGAAACATGACCTCGGTGGCATGGGCTGGTGATGTGAAGCCGCTGCCAAGGGATAAACCAGATTTTGCAGTGGCATACGGACTTGCTGCAAAATACTTTGGCATGAAATTCGTATATCTTGAAGCGGGTTCCGGTGCGGTGAAACCCGTGCCGAATGATATGATAGCGGCAACAAAGACTGCAATATCAGGAAACGGTATGATGCTTATTGTGGGTGGAGGTATAAGAGATGAAAGAACCGCAAGGGAAAAGATTAGATCAGGAGCGGATATAATAGTTACGGGAACCGTTGTGGAGAAGAATATAGAGACTCTGGCAAAGATGATAAAAGCTATAAAAAGGGAAGGCAAGCGGTTTATATAATTTTTACTGTGCTTCCCATCACGAATCCTACAAGAACAAGATACATGGAAAGTTTAATAAGCCTCTGTGTTTTCGCGGGCGGTGTTTTCCAGGCATATAAACACAGTACTAATGCAGGTATTATACCGATCATGTATGAAAACCCGAAAATATTGAGGTATAAAGGCAGGAATAGTAACAAACACGCAATATAGAGGAATGCATAACCCAAAAGTTTTGAGGGATTTTCTCCCCAGATTATGGGCAGGGTTTTTGCACCAATTTTTTTATCACCTTTCACATCTTCTATATCCTTGAAAATTTCCCTTCCGAGTGTTCCGAAAAATGAGATAAGGGCTAAAATGAAAATCGGGGAAGACCAGAGACTTGCAAAATTTCCTGTTATGAGACCTGAAGCAATAAAGGTGGAGGTGCTGAGATAGCTTACTGAAACATTTCCGATAAACGCATATCTTTTAAGCTTCCAAGCGTAGAGGGAAAGCACTGAGGTATTTATCAGAGCTATGAGCAGGAAATCCGGAGACACCATAACAGCAAACACAAGGCCTATCAGGTTTATTATTATTGCATATACAAGAGCGCTTTTTCTTGAAATTTTCCCAGAAGGTATCGGTCTGTGCGGTGCATTTATTCTGTCTATTTCGTAATCGAAATAATCATTCAAAATATCTCCGGAACCCGTTATGAAGAATGCTGCAAGTATTGCGAAGAAAACGAGCAGAGGGGCTTCGAACAGCGCATGTGTAATCAGGCTTCCTGCAAATATTCCCAGCATACTGAGAACGCATACACTGGGCCTCAGTATGGAAATGTATTGTTTCATAAGAAGGTAATTGTGCTCAGAATTCATAAATTTATTTATTTGAAATCACGGGTGAGAGTATGCAGCCTTCTTCTGGATTTCCAAAGATTGCACATCTTTCTGGATGGTGCCAACAATAGTATGCAGTATATGCACACAAGATTGCATCCAGTATATTTTCATAGTTTTTGAGCTTTTTTCCTTTCATTCCCCATACTTTTACCTTGGTAACGCTTTTTGGCAGTATTAATGGAGGTTTTGAATTTCGTAGGGCTTCGAGATATCTTTGATATTTTTCAAATTCCTTCCATCTTGTTTCATAACTTCTTTTGCATTTCGGCTTGTACTTTAATACACTCTTAAGCCTGAACAAAACAATCATGGAGGAATGTGAGAACACCTCGAAAAATTTTCTTTTTCTTTCAAATCTTTTTATGTGAGGGTTGTGTTCAAAGCCGAGGTTTTGGAGAAGTCTTGAAATTTTCTCACCTCTGCTTCCTGTCTTGTTCAGAATTTTTTTATTAACAGGATATGCACAGGCATTGTATTTTCTAAAGAGTGTATTTAGCATTTTTTCCGCGGGTCTTGTACCAGTTTTGTTTCTCACTATTAAAGGAGCATCTATTGCAACAAGCGCTGGTTTTTCGCCTACCTTTTGTTTTATTGTGCTTATGATTTCATTATCGGAAAAAATGGTTTTTGCTAAGAGAATCTGAGATTGTTTTTCACTTCCTTTAATTATAGCCATTCCGCTTGAGTTTTTATAAGACCATGCCAGGTCGATTCCGATAAAATACATATATTTAAAATCCCGTGTCCTCTTTAAAATTTTCGTGGTAAACCTTCATACAAATTGTATCTCGATTTTGAAAAAGCGTTAACTTTAAATATAATAACGTGATACATTAGTCAACTCTCACAATAAATACAAAGGAGGTAATGAAATGGTAGAGTTCGAAACCGTTAGAGCTGAAGAAGTTAGATTCGGTAAAAACAATTTCTTAGAGGTTGCAAGGAAGAAAGCAATAGTTAAAAACGCTGAAGACAACGAATTCATAGCAATTTCAAGAGGCTTTTTCCTTCCTGATGGAACAAAGAGATTCAAACGATCGATAGCAATACCAGATGACAAGGAGATTAAAGAATTCATTGCAAAGAAAATAAATGAGATGTGATTGTAAGATTTGATTGGTTAAAAAGAGATGATGATGGTTTGGGGATTAAACACATCCTGACCAAAATCTCCTAATTTTTGTTTTTTAGATTTCCAAAGTCTTTATTATTCCATTAGCGTTGCTTTTTATTTTTCGGTTTTCTAGTTTTTTAATAGTTTTTATTTTAACTTTTCTGCTTTTTTAAGTAAACGCTTCATTTTCTTTAACAGCT
>CAZCGK010000017.1:0-9408 GCA_964498245.1 uncultured archaeon
AAGGAGGTGGCAAGCTGCCATAAGCCCGGGGTAGCCGCATGCAGGCTTTGAACCCGGGATTTCCGAATGGGACTTCCTACCTTCGGGTGTTCCGTAAGGAACGGGGACGCCGCGAATTGAAACATCTAAGTAGCGGCAGGAAAAGAAAGCAATAACCCTTTCGCTAATGCGAAAGCGTTAACGGAAGGGTGTGCGATTCCCTGAGTAAGGGCGACTGAAAGGGGAGGAGGACAAACCAAATCCTTATCCGAAAGGATAAGGAGATGTGGAGTTCGGACTTGGGTCCGGCCTAACTCTCTAATCCGAAGTTGCCTGGAAAGGCACGCCATAGAGGGTGATAGCCCCGTAGGAGAACGGGAGAAGGCCGATGCCAAGTATCCAGAGTAGGGCCGGTCGGATATCCGGTCCGAATGTGGGAGACAATAACTCCCAATCCTAAATATAACCCGAGACCGATAGCGAACTAGTACCGTGAGGGAAAGCTGAAAAGAACCCTTAACGGGGGGTGAAAAGAGCCTGAAACCATACAGCTACAGGTAGATGTGGTCCGTTCAATCCCTTCGAAGGAAAATCGTCAAGATTATTACGAAGAAGGGAGGTTCGGATCACATCGTCCGTTTTGAAACACGCGGCAGGGAGTTTATCTCTGTGGCGAGGTTAATACAAGCAGCCATAGCGAAAGCGAAGACCCTGCAGACCTTCTGGTCGAGAGGGTTGGGTACGAAAGTGCCCTGAGTCACAGGGATAAGACCAGAAACCCGTCGATCTAGTCCTGGGCAGAGTGAAGTCCCGGGAAACCGGGATGGAGGCTCGCTACCCGTGTTGGGATTCAAACCGCTGGGGTGACCCGGGACTAGGGGTGAAAGGCCAATCTAGACGGGTGATAGCTGGTTCCTCCCGAAATGAGCCACAGCTCAGCCTCGCCAGAGACAGGTTGAGGGGTAAAGTTACTGATTAGGTAACCAAGGGGAGAAATCCCCAGTTGCCTTGTCAAAGAACCCTTTTCGCTGGCGCGAAAAGCGTTCACGGAAAGGGATCGGCAAAACTCAGAATCCTCAACCGTCAAAGAAGGCGGGAGTGAGGATGCGGGGTAAGCTCGACATCCGAGAGGGAGACAACCCAGACCACGGTTAAGGTCCCCAAATCCATGTTAAGTGAGGAAGGGAGTCTCCAACCACAGACAGCGGGGAGGTTGGCTTAGAAGCAGCCATCCTTTAACCCTTTTCGCTAACGCGAAAAGCGTTAACGGAAAGGAAAGAAAGAGTGCGTAACAGCTCACCCGCCGAGGTTGGGGGCCCCGAGAATGGACGGGACTAAACATGGTACCGAGACCGTGGACCCCGAAAGGGATGTGGTAGGGAGGTATTTCGCGAGGGTAGAAGCCAAAATGTAAATTTTGGTGGACCTCGCGAAACCAAGAATCCTGCCAATAGTAACAGCGAAGAAGGGTGAGAATCCCTTCCGCCTGAAGGGCCAGGGTTCCTCAGCAACGATCAAAACCCTTTTCGCTTACGCGAAAAGCGTTTACGGAAAGGGTTGTCGAATCGGCTGAGGGTTAGTCGGTCCTAAGGCATACCCTAACTGGAGTATGCCGAAAGGGAAGCAGGTTAATATTCCTGCACTGGAAGAATACATGCGGCAACGCAAGGCCTGTTCCTGACGTTTCGGGATAGGCTGACTGCAGCTATGCAGCTAACCCATTAAGCCTCTGGAGTGTCGTAATGACGAGAAAGAGGTGAAGTGGGGAACGGCGTGCCTTTGCACGTTCGGCTGATTCCCGGAACCAGTGAAAAGGGAACAGGCAAGGATTTCTTCCAACCGTACCGAGAACCGTTTCAGGTGCCCCTCCCTGAGAAGGGGAAGGTGTGTTGGGAGAAATCGGCCCAGGGAATTCGGCAAATTAGCCCCGTACCTTCGGAAGAAGGGGTGCCTGCTGCTCTGGCTAAGCCAGAGCCAGTAGGTCGCAGTGACAAGGGGGGCCCGACTGTTTAACAAAAACGTAGGGGAGCGCTAAGCGGAAACGCTTCGTACGCTTCCTGAGGCCTGCCCAGTGCCAGTGTGTTAAGCCCGGGTACAACCGGGTGAAGCCCTGGTGAACGGCGGCGGTAACTCTGACCGTCTTAAGGTAGCGTAAATGCGCTACTGTCCGCCGTTGGGGCAGACAGTAAGCCAACGCAGTCCCTTGCCGATTAATTGTCGGCCTGCATCAATGGCTTAACGAGCCCCCCACTGTCCCGGGCCGATACCCAGTGAACTTAATGTCCTGTGCATATTCAGGAGTCCTCCAGCGGGACGAGAAGACCCCATGGAGCTTTACTGCAGCCTGATGCTGCGGTATGGTAACGGGTGTATAGTGTAGGTGGGAGCAATGCAGTATGGGCGCAAGCTCGTACAAAGGCGTCAATGTAACACCACCCTTCTGTTATCATACTGCTTACCCTTCGGGGGACACCATCAGGTGGGCAGTTTGGCTGGGGCGGTACGCCCTTGAAAAATTATCAAGGGCGCCCAAAGGTTCCCTCACCGAGGTCAGAAATCTCGGGAAGAGCGCAAGGGCAAAAGGGAGCCTGACAGGATTCCGAACAACAAGGAATCCTGGCGCGAAAGCGTGGCCTAGCGATCCCCTGTGTCCCCATTAGCTGGGGGCCAGGTCTGTCAGAAAGAACCCTTTTCGCTTACGCGAAAAGCGTTCCTGAAGAAGTTACCCTGGGGATAATGGAGTCGTGGCGGGCGAGAGTCCACGCCACGCTTCTCGTCGCGGAGAGCTACTGGCTGTTGAGTGACTGTTCAGGTCACAATGAAAACAACCGAGAAGTGTGTGGGTCAAATCGACCCCGTACATTGCTTCTCCGCCGTCGGCTCGGCTCTTCCTGGGCGTGCAGCAGCGCCCAAGGGTGGGGGTGTTCACCCATCAAAGAGCCACGTTAGCTGGGTTAAGTACGGTGCGAGCCAGTACGGTCTATATCTGCTGGAGGTGTCGGTTGCCTGAGGGGAAGGGACCTTTAGTACGAAAGGAACAAGGTCCCGTGGCCTCTGGTGAATCGGTCGTGACATGCGCGCCGAGTAGCTACGCCATGTTGGGTAAGCGCTGAAGGCATCTAAGCGCGAAACCACCCCTGAAAAGAGGCAACCAATCCTCAAACTGGGAGGCAACTCCCGGTGCGAGGAGGAGGGGCCGGTAGACGACCGGGTTGATAGGACCGGGGTGTAAGCACCGAGCTTCGGCGAGGTGTTCAGCCCACGGTTACTAATCACCCGACGGGTCCTCGGTTAAAAGGATAACTCACCTGTCCCTTCTCACAAAATTAATAATCAACAGCAACAAAATAATAATATGGTTACAAAGAAACCACCTTTTGTACCTTTTCCAATGAAAATTGCAATGAAAGCTTCAAAACATTTTCTTGGTATTGGTGAATCACTTTCTCATGCATTTCCAGGAATGCATTTCGAACTTGAGCAGGCAGGAATGGAGTATGAGCCGAGAGAATGGCTTGCTCTTGCGTTTTTCTCTTTTCTATTTTATTTTGTTCTGATCTTTTCTACAATATTTACAGTATTCTTAGCAGCAAAAATCCCAACACCCAAGGCAATTGCTTTTTCCATACTTATCGGATTTTCGATAAGCATGATATCCTTTGTATACATTACGTTTTACCCTAAATTGTTCGTAACGAGAAAGATAAAATCCATAGAATCTTATCTACCTCATATGCTGCATCACCTTTTGATAGAGGTCCGTTCAGGCGTACCCTTATACAACGCTTTGGTTTCTATCGCAAAAAGCAAATACGGAAGACTTTCCGAAGAGATCAGAAAAGCTGTAAATGAAATAAATACTGGAAAATCTGAGATAGCCGCATTAGAAATGCTTGCAAAACAAAACCCTTCCTTTTATTTTAGAAGGGTGTTATGGCAGATAATAAATTCCATGAAATCCGGTGCAGATATCGGAGATACGCTAAAAATGATAGTTGACAATCTTGCGGAGGAACAAAGAGTTGCAATAAAAAAATACGGTTCTCAGCTGAACCCCTTAACCCTCATGTACATGATGTTCTGTGTGATTTTTCCAACTCTTGGAATAACATTTCTTATTGTAATATCCTCGTTTATAGGTCTGGGAATAGACATTCATTTCCTATTAATGGGAATCCTTGGTTTTCTACTCCTGTTCCAGTTTGTACTCATAGGCTTGATAAAAAGCAGAAGACCTGTAGGTGTATAAGAAATGAAAAAATTTAAATACCGGCTCGAAACATTCTCGATATGTTTAGGAGCAGGAATAGTAATATTTGGAAACTTCTATGTTTCAAGTATCCTTCCCTTTATTGTTCCGATATTAAATGTTATTGGCGGGCTCATATGCGTGATACCACCAGCATTTCTTCTGTATACAAAATACAGAATAAGAAAGGAATCTGAAAGAAGTTTTCTTTCCTTTATTATGGATCTAAGAGATTCTATAAATTCAGGAATGACGCTTCCTCTTGCACTGCAGCAGTGTTCCAGAAGAGATTATCCTTCCCTTACAAAATATATAAAGAAGCTCGCAGCCCAAGTTGATTGGGGCATACCTTTCGATAAGGCTTTTCATAATTTTGCGGAGAAAACCTATTCTCCTGTAATAAAAAGGGCTGTGATGACAATTACGGAGAGCTATAAAGCAGGAGGAAGAATCTCAGATATGCTGGATTCGGTTACGAAATCGATAATTACAGTTAACAAAATCAATGAGGAAAGAAAATCCATGATGTATTCTCAAATAGTAATAATATACATTATCTTCTTCATTTTCATCGCCATACTTATCGTAATAGAAGTGATGATCATTCCTTCTCTGCCGCAGACAAGTCTTCCAGGATTCTTTTCCTCTGTTGGAATGCAGATACCGGTGGAAAGAATAAAGGAGATTCTGATCTATCTCATAATAATTCAGGGCATATTTTCAGGTCTGGTTGCGGGAAAAATGTCAGAAGATTCTATAGTTTCCGGCCTGAAACACTCTTTATTCCTTTCTATCACAGGATACCTGCTGTTCTCTTTGACAACACAGATACAGATAAGCTTGATATAGAAACTCCCAAAGCCATAAAGCATTTTTATAAGAAAGTTTAGACAATATAATTTTACATGGAAAGTAAAAAAAGAAAGGCGATTTCACCCCTGGTTGCCGTGGTAGCCCTGATAGGTATTACCCTTATTATTTCCGGTATGCTGGTCAATTATGCCACAAGATTAACTACAGGTACACTCACACAAATAAAGCAATGCTCGGATGCTGGGGTTATAATTCAGGGAGCAAGATATGACAGCTCAACAGGAAATCTGTTCCTCTATGTAAAAAATAGAGGAACTGTTGACCTTTCATTCAATGTTTATATTAAAAAAACGAATGGGGAAATAATTCAAGTCCCTGATATATACAATACCACCGCGGGACAGCTGAGTACATTCACCATAACAAATCCCGGAGTAGATATAGATGAGGTGACGGTACAATCAATTGAATGCATGGGGGTTCAGGATTTCATCTCAAGAAGATTCATAACAGGCATGCCGTAGTACAAACAGGAGGATGTTTTTATTATACAGAAATAATATTAAATTAAAATATGTACCAATTGATGCCAAGATTTTACAGAAAGAAAATAGAAGAACTTATTAAGTTTTCAGGAAGCAAAAAACCTCCACAGTCCTTTTTCAATCGAACCCTGTTTATCAGTTGTATTATCGGAGCCTTCTTTGCCATTATTTTTTCTTCTGTTATGATTTTTTTTATCGCTTTTCTCTGCATATTTCTACTGCTTCACGGATTTCTCATTCTTATCGTTGAGAAAAGAACAAAATTTGTTGAAAGAATACTCCCCGATGCACTTCAATTAATGGCAGCAAACATGAGGTCCGGCTTTATACCGAGTCGGGCAATGCTTCTCTCTGCAAGAAAAGAGTTTGGACCCCTTTCTGAAGCCATCAAAATAGCGGGAAAGGAAATGATGACAGGAAAGTCCCTGGAAGAAAGCCTTACGGGTATAACCAAAAACATAAAATCCGAAGCACTGGGACTAACCGTTAAGCTTATAATTCGTGGTATAAAATCCGGAGGTCAATTGGTTTCACTGTTTGAGGAGACAGCGATAGATATGAGAAGAAAGGAATCCGTGAAAAAGGATATAAGGGCAAATATTTTGATGTACAGTATATTTATAGGGTTTGCCGCATGCGTGGGCGCACCTGCACTTTATGCACTCTCAAACTATCTTGTTTCAACCATAACAGTTCTTGGAAAAAACATACATATGCCAGAACAGTACACATCTACAGTTTCTCTTTTCCGGTTGGGCTCTGTGAGTGTATCACAAGATTTCCTTTTCCTTTTTTCTATTACAGCAATAGCAATCACCACATTCTTCGGAGGATTGATAATGGGACTTATCGAATCAGGAAAGGAAAAAGCAGGTATAAAATACATACCTGTAATGATGGCTGTAGGCTTTGCTGTGTTTTTCCTAACAAAACTCGCAATTTCCGGAATGTTTGGTAGTATGATGCCGAAATAAGAACAATCCGATCACAGCAAGAATCTAAGCCCTGTCTCTTATAATCTTTGGTTTCTCTCCTGTGAGATCAAAAATTCTTGAGGGAGGATTATCCAGAACCCCACCATCCACAGCAAAATCCATATAAATCTCTATCTGTTTTGGAAGCTCTTCGATTTTCGTTATTGTTTTTTTCCCAGAAATATTCGCTGATGTTGTTATGAACGGGACACCGGATTTCTGAATCACAGCAGTGAAGGGATGGTCCGGTATTCTTATCCCAACATTGTCCGATTTTGAAACCTCCCAAGGTATCACAGTTTTTCTCTGCTTAAGAATAAGGGTTACAGGACCGGGAAGTTTTTCAAGGTATTCAGGGAACTTCAGAACAAAATTCTGTTTTATCCATTCCTTTGAAGGTGCAATTACAGAAAGGGGATGATCGGTTCCTTTGGCTTTCCTTATCCTGACCACACTTTTTATATTCAAAGCGTTGCACCCTATTCCGTAAACAGTATCTGTGGGATAGACGAAAATCTTTCCATGTCTTATTTCAGAGATTATTTTATTTTCAAGTTTTTTATCTCTCAAAATCTCTTCCAATGCTATTTTCTGCATGTTTTTTCACCGTAGTTGCTTCAGCATGCGCCATCCTAAGAGGTTCCGGGAGTTTATGATCTTTAATACACGATAAGACTATCCCTAAAGATGACTCTACAGAAACTTTATGACCGGGTGATATAAATATCGGTTTGCATTCCTTTCTGGTTTTCACAACCCATCCTACATGCTTTCCAAAAAGAAAGATTTTTTCTGGTTTCATAACATCCCTGGGCTCTTTAAATTCCCCGCAAAGTTTTGATTTTGCGACACCTATTGATGGTTTGTTCAGCATAATGCCTACGGAAGAGGCTATACCAAAGCTTCTGGGATGACATATTCCCTGTCCATCCACCAAAATAATATCCGGCTTGTTTTTCAGCATTCTGTATGTCCGAATTATTGCAGGGGCTTCTCTAAATGAAAGAAATCCCGGAATATAAGGAAACTCTTCTTTACTGCAAAGGGTTTTTATTTCAATAATTTCAAGATCCGGATACTTCAGTACAACACCAGCGCAAAAAACCCTACCACCAGAAAATGCAAGGTCAAAACCTCCAATTGTTTTTATATCTTTTGGAAATTCGTCCTTAAGAGATATTCCTTTTGAAAGTTCCAACTGTTTTTCAGCAAGAGCGTTCAAATCCATGTTCATTTTTATTTTCCTTGATGAAAATAAAAAATATGTCAGGTTTTTCTATTTTGCGGCGAATTAAAAAGCTTTGTCAATTAATGGATGAATCAGATATTAATGCTGTACTAATAACTAATAAGAACGACATATATTATTACACTGGTATATATTTACCCAAAAATGAAAATGGTTTTCTTGTATTAACCCGCGAAGATAAAACACCGATGCTTTTCATCCCATCCCTTCTCGAACTCAAACAGAAAAAGAAAAAATGCAGGATCTTTCACTGGGAAAAACCCGAAGATATTAAAAGAGACATCCCCGAAGGAAGAATAGGAATTGATGAGTATTCTTTAAGTGCGCATAATCTTAGAAAATTAAAAAAACCGAAAACAAAATGGATATTCTTTTCAGAGAAAATAAAAGAACCGAGAATGTATAAGGATGAATACGAATTGGAATGCATAAAAAAAGCGGTAAAAATCACCGAATCTATCTTTAAGAATCTTGAAATTCAGGGAAAAACCGAAGAGAAAATAGCAAAGGAGATAAAGATGATGCTTGGTGAGCAAGATACAGAACCTGCATTTGAACCCATCGTTGCTTCAGGCATAAATTCTGCAACAGTTCATCACATCCCTGAAAGAAAAAGGGTTCTTAAAAGGGACATGGTTATAGTCGATTTCGGAGCAAGATTCAGGGGATACTGCTCGGATATCACACGAACCTTTTGCATGAGTCCTGGAAAAAAAGAAAAGCAGATTTACGAAGATGTTCTTGAAATTCAGGGAGAATTAATGGAAACCTTGAAAAAAGACATACAGGTCAGGGAGATTCAAAAAATCTACGAAAATCTTCTTAAGAAAAAAGGCTACAAACCGCTTCACAGCTTTGGTCATGGAATAGGGCTTGATGTCCATGAAAGGCCCGGTATGAAAGATACTCTAAAAAACAACATGGTTCTCACTGTAGAACCCGGGGTTTATGTGAAGGGTTTGGGAGGGTGCAGAATCGAGGATATGATTATTATAAAAAATAAAGCCAAACCCATTTCCACTCTCAGCAGAATCCTTTAATTCTTAAACTTGTTCTTCTTCTGTACTTTCTTCAACACTGTGAGGTGAGATATGTCTTATTATCACAATATCTCCTATTGCCTGAACCATAGGAAATGGTATTATCACACCTTTTTTACTTCCGAGCATTTTTGAAAGGTAAGAGCCTTTGACAGCCTTGATTATAAGAGACCTTATCTTGAACCTTTTGAGATCACATTCCACATCTTCAATCTTACCACAGTACATACCTTTGTCAGTGAAAACATCCTTCATCCATGTCTCAGAAACGCTTGCAACCGTGATTGCCATCAATCATCACCTCAATTTTTGCCAAGGTTATAGTAAAATATAAACCTAAACCTTATAAACATTACGTTAAGAAAGAATCAAAAATTTTATATTTCCCGCAGGAGAATACCCTTTTGAGGAAATGCTGGGATGGCCGAGCCAGGTTCAAGGCGCAGGTTTGCTAAACCTGTGGGGCTTTCGCCCCGCGAGGGTTCAAATCCCTCTCCCAGCGTATAACCTTTCTTTACAGGAGCTACCGCTTCCTCAAAGAAAGCTTAACCAAAGAAAC
>CAZCGK010000017.1:9508-13674 GCA_964498245.1 uncultured archaeon
TTACAGGAGCTACCGCTTCCTCAAAGAAAGCTTAACCAAAGAAACACCCAAAAAAACTCCCTAACCTTTCTTTACAGGAGCTACCGCTTCCTCAAAGAAAGCTTAACCAAAGAAACACCCAAAAAACTCCCTCTTTACAGGAGCTACCGCTTCCTGCACCTTCTCCTTCTCCCAACAGAAGCTGCACCAAGAGGGAGCTACCGCTTCCACAAGAAAGGTTAACCATAAGCTTTTGTTCTGCAAAACCTTAACCCAAAGAAGAGTTAATGAAGAGATATCTTCAAGATAAAAAACAAATAAAAATTTTCTACACTAAATATTTTTTTCAATGAGAAGAACCAAGATTATTGTGAGTTTGGGTCCAGCTACTTTTGAGAAAGATATGATATTCAAGGCTGCAGAAGCAGGGATGGATATCGCAAGAACCAATACAAGTCACCAGAATCATGCATGGCATTCAAAAGTCATAGAAAGAGTCCGAGACGTTTCTTCAGAAATCGGGAAGGAAATACCCATAGAACTTGACCTCCAAGGACCTTCTGTAAGGACAGGAGATATCATGAAGAACTGTGATGAAAAGGGATTTCTTCATATAAAGAAGGGTCAGAAGCTTATATTAACAGTGGAAAATGATGGTTTTGGAGAAAAAATATTTGTGAACTACCCAGAACTTTTAGAAATGGTGGAAACAGGTTCAAAAATCTTCATAGATGATGCCTTTGTACAGCTTCAGGTTGTGGATAAAAAGGGATATGACATTCACTGCGTATCTCTGAATGATAGCAAGTTGGGCTCAAGAAGAACACTGCATATTCCTGGAAAGAGTTTCAACCTTCCTGTTCTCAGAGAAAAAGACTGGAAAGATTTGGAGTTTGCCGTGAGGATGGATGTTGATTATGTAGGAATATCTTTTGTAAGAACCGAGAAGGAGATATTGGAGGTAAAGGAATTTCTCAGAGATAATGCATGCAATGCAAAGGTTATAGCAAAAATAGAAACACCCGAAGCCCTGAAAAACATAGACAGAATAATAAAACATACAGATGCGGTAATGATAGCGAGGGGTGATATGGGTGTTGTTTTGCCTTTAGAGACCGTGCCCATTCACCAATACTCAATTATAAAGAAATGTAAAGAAGCCGGAAGATTTGTTATAACTGCAACAGAAATGCTCGAATCTATGAAGAATCGACCCCTTCCAACAAGAGCAGAGGTGAATGATGTGTTCAGTGTGGTTGCCGCTGGAACCGATGCGGTAATGCTTTCCGGAGAAACAGCTGAAGGTAACTATCCCATAGAATCCATAAGTTTCATGCAGAGAATAGTGGAACATGCTGAAAATAGTCCACACAGAATAATAATCTCTTAAACCAACACTCTCAATTTTTTTTCTATGATTGCCTGAAGAATTCTTCTTCCGAATTCAGATTTCTTTTTGATTTTTATCTTGCCTTTCTTTCCAACACAGGCAGAGCATATATATTCATCCCCTTTATAGATATCAACCTCCTTTCCTATGTATTCAGGGGAGATTGTTATCACTATACTTTTTCCTCTTTCTTCATAGTCCCAATCTGTTTCCCTCTTTGTCAAACCATCCTTCGGTTCTACAGATATTGATATGCCTAATTTTTTCTCCAGTCTGTCTATGTTCTTTCCCTTCTTGCCTATAAGAGAGGCTACAGCCTCGCTTCTCACCCTCACGGTTATTCTGTCCTCTGAGGTAAATTCTATCTCAGGCCTGGGATCGTATCTGGAAAATTCCTTATAAAGCACTTCTCGAGCAAGTTTTTCTATCGGAGATTCTTTTTCTTTGCTCTTCACAGGCATTACCACATTTTCCTCTCCATAGGTGTATATCTCGTATTCAAGCTTCCCTGTTGTGAAATCACGTACCTCAACCACCGGTCTTGCCAGATCAGCTTCCTTCATGCCGGTGGGAACCTTCACGGTAAATGAAATATCATAAACCTTCTCTATCTTTCCAGCATTGATGTATATCACAGTGTCTATTACATGAGGTATCACACCCAGTTCGAGTCTGCCAACGAATCTCTGTATAGCGCTTACAGGCTCTGTAGCATGAACCACACCTATCATACCCACACCTGCCAAACGCATATCGCCGAATATTCTAAAGTCTCTGGTCTTCCTAATCTCATCAAATATCGTGTAATCCGGTCTTACAAGAAGAAGAAGTTCCGCTGTTTTTTCCCAGTCACCTTCCAATTGCGAAAACTGTGTAACTTCTATGCTTACCTGCAGGTCTCTGGGCTGTTCAAAGGTTTTCACTATTTTATTATGACTTACCAAAAAATCAGCAATGGATGCTGCGAATGTTGATTTTCCAGATCCCGGAGGACCGGATATCAAAATACCTCGAGAACCGCTGAGTATTCTTTCCTCGAGTTTTTTATGGAGTCCGTAGTCTTCTAAAGATAGTTTTGCAATAGGCCTTACTATCGTAACCTCCAGTGCACTTGAGAACGGCGGCCTCGTTATGGATATTCTGTATTCTCCCAGCTGTATAACCATGGCATTGTGCCTGTCTATCTCAACAAAAGATTCCGCATCCCTTCTTGTTTTATATATAATTTGATTGATTATGTAATTGAGGTCCTTTTCTGTGAGTTCCCTTTCACCTACGGGAACAAGCCTAACCCTTCCTGGTTTACCTTTCTTGGCATATGGAACAACACCGACTTTAAGATGAACTGACTGTGTTTCCTCATCGAAAAAGTTTTCAAAATCCAATCCTTCCTCAGGTAACTGATATTCTATGTATTTTACAGAAACACCCTCTGCTTCTCCAACAAGAGCCTGTACATAATCACTTGTAACAAGAGTTCCACCGAGTTTAGCTGCAGCATCTCTTATTATGGCATCTATTCTGCCCTTTTTCGCAAGCTGTATTTCTTCCAGTGTTGGCCTCATACCTGTGAAATCTATTTTAATTCCCACCTGTTTGCCAAGCTCTCTTATTTTTTTTATTTCCTCCAGACCTTCAAAACCTATTTCCCTGCCACGGGATGCCTGTGCCTGAAGTTCATCAACAACAGCCCGAGGTATGACTATTTTTGTCCTTTTCAATTCACCCTTTTCTATCATTGACGATAGTATCCCGTTTATCAATACGGATGTATCAGGTACTATTATTTTGGAGTCCATAAAATCACCTAACTGTATTCCTTCTTTCCCGAGGAGAAGCAGATTATTAACCATTTAAGAGTAGGTATTTATAAAGATTTGCTTTTTGTATTTAAAGATTTTTATATACACAACTGTAATAAATAAATGTCAACCTTTATATTTCAAAACATTTTTGGGAGAAAATGAATGATAAAACAAAAAAAATTTCCGAAAGGGATGAGGGAATAGAAATACCTTCAACTCCTTCACCTTTGGAAGAGATAAAAAAATCGGTAGAAATCAAGGGCGAAAGGGAGCTCCCACCACCACCATCTCCTGTTCGTATATCTGAAGAGGAACTGCCTTATGCACCAGGTCATGAAAAGGCTGAGGAAAAACCAAAGGAAACAAAATCTGTGGAGGACAAAAAGCAACCTGAAGTGAAACCTGAAATAAAAATTGAAAAACCCGAAAAAGAAGGACCCGGAGAAGAGCATTATCCTGATACCTCAATATCTCCACCCCTCTTCATTAAAGTGGATAAATACACCGAGCTTGTTAAAGATATCCAGAAATTGAAATCCATTTCCCTTGCATTGAGGGATGCACTGGATGCTTTGAGCGATGTTGAAAAAGAACTTGTTTCTGGAATATCTCTCGCTCACAAAACCCTTGATGATTTTAATCAGCTTCTTTCCAACCTCGATTCAAAGCTTTTGAGGGTTCATACCCTTGAAGAGACCCCCATAGACACAAAAGAAGTAGATGAATATATAAAAAATGTATATAATCAGATAGAAAAGATAAAGCAAGAGTTAAAAATGATAAAAAAATAATTTTTGTTACAATTCATGCGGGGGTGCCCGAGCGGTCAAAGGGGCTAGGTTCAGGACTGCCGGGGAATGCCTAGTGGCTTAGAACCTTTTCCCTTCGCGAAAAGCATTCATGGAAAGGGAAGGGTGAGAAGTGCCTTCGCCGGTTCGAAACAAGCCTTCTTTGGAAAAGAAGCTTGAATCCGAAAATCCGGCCCCCCGCAC
>CAZCGK010000018.1:0-10848 GCA_964498245.1 uncultured archaeon
TGCTGGAAATTTATGGTGCTAATAAGCAAGGTTTGGTTTTCATATCACAAAGAGGAGGAAAATACAACGAAAGAACGATTCAGCAAATAGTAAAAAACGCGGCAACAAAAACAGGTATAAAAAAGAAGGTAACTCCTCATACCTTAAGACACAGCTTTGCTACACATTTGCTGGAGGCAGGGGCGGATATCCGGTATATTCAGCAACTACTTGGCCATAAAAGCCTGAGAACAACACAAATCTATACGCATGTGGCTGGTAGGGATATAAAGAAACTCGCTAACTTGCTTTAATCTTAGATTCTCCTCAACTTCTCACTTTCCTTTATCTTTTCCTAAGTTCAAAATTTTTTATTTTTCATCTCACCAACAATAAGTTAACAGAACCCGTTTGAAAAATTTTTTATTTTTAACATTGTAGAGAGAAACCATGAAATATCCAGATGCTGAGAGAATAGTAATAAAGGTGGGAAGCGGTTATCTATTCGATAGGGATAACGATAAACATCTCTACTCACTCCAGGAAGACCAGATGGATGCTCTTGTTGAAGAGGTTTCGAAGATAAGCGAAGGGAGAGACGTGGTTCTGGTAAGTTCGGGAGCGATAGCCACGGCGATATGGGAACTCGGTCTCCCGGAGATTCCTGAGGATGATTACAAAAAGGCTCAGCTTTCGGGTATAGGACAACCCCGCCTCATGGAAGAATATCGAAAAAGGTTCGAATCTCACAACAAAATATGCGCTCAGTGCCTTCTGACATACGATGATTTGGAAAACAGAAAGAGGAGAAGAAATATGAGAAAAATGCTGGAAGGATATTTTCTGGATGGAGTGATACCAATTGTAAATGAGAATGATTTAACCTCGATAGAAGAGATAACATTCGGGGACAATGATATCCTCGCTGCAAGACTTGCTCTTACAATTGATGCGGACCTCGTAATATTTCTTTCTTATAGTGTTGAGGGGCTCGGTTCCGGTGGCAGGGAATCGAAAGAAAAAGCAAAGGAGATTCTTGAAGGAGAGGACATACCTTTAGAGATTATAAACAGGAGATACGAATTCGATGAGAGCACCGGTCTCTACAAGCCAAACATAAGACTTATTCTGGACAGCCCATAGGCACAAGTCTCACTTCTCCACCAACTTCACGAGAACAACGGCTATTTCATACATTATCATCATGGGTACAGCAAGAATTATCTGGGAAAAGGGGTCCGGAGGTGTGATTATAGCAGCAAGGACAAACATGCCAACAACCGCATACGGTCTATTGCTCTTTAAGATAGAGGAGTCTATTATTTCACATTTCGACAAAAAAACGGCAAATATAGGAAATGTAAACATCAGACCTGAGGTTATGCAAAGAAAAAATGCAAATGATAAAAAAGAATTGATATTCCAGAGATTAAGAAGACCGGGTTCTGAAAGAGAGGCAAGAAACCATAAAGTAAACCTTAAGAGAACAAAATAGCCAAAAAGAAATCCGAGAAAGAAGAGAAACACGCTTGAAATCAAGGAATACACAAAAAACCTTTTTTCCTTCTGTGAAAGAGCGGGTACAACAAAACGATAAGTCTGGTAAATAATTGCAGGAATTGAAAGAAAAATACCCGCAAAAATTGCAATGTTTATCCATGCAACGAGGAAGTCTGTAGGGGAAGAAAGCACGAGAGTTATATTGAATTCCTTGGGGATCAAATCATTTCTTAAAAAAGAAATGAAAGCTTTCCCGAAAATAAAACTCACACCAGAACATATACCGAAAAATAAAAGAATTTTCAGCAGTGCCTTTCTCAGATCTATTAGATGTTCAAGAACGGTTTTCCTTTCCATTATCCTGCCGGTTTTCTGGTTCTCATTCTTTTTTCAGGTTTCTCAACAGCTTTTTTATACTCCCTTACCGCCGTTCCCAAGGACCTAGCAAGTTTTGGCAGTCTTTTCGGTCCCAGAATTATCAGTACTATTACGAGAATAACCAAAACCTCGGGGAGACCTATCATAAAAAGAAAATTAATTGTTGGATTTAAATAATTTTATTATGAACAAGCTTTTCCTTTCCTTCATAGGAATCGGCATTTCTTCAGTAATCGTTCAGCTGGTTGTTCTGAGAGAGTTCATGAATGTATTTTTCGGTAATGAACTGATTTTCGGAATTATTCTCTCCGAATGGCTGTTTCTCACAGGACTGGGTTCCTATCTCGGAAGGATTTCAAAAAAGATTGAAAGAAAACTCCATCTTTTTATCATTCTTCAAACACTTTTCGGTCTTTTGCCCTTGATCCTGGTATGGGGAATTCGCTCTCTAAGAACTTGGATACTTGTGCCAGGAGAGGTTGCAAACCTCTCCAAAATACTTTTTTCTTCCTTTTTCCTCCTCCTTCCATACTCTCTTCTCAGCGGCTTTCTGCTTACACTTGGATGCTCGGTCCTGAAGGGAAAAAAATCTCCAGGAAATGTTTACTTTTTTGACAGCATAGGAGATGTTCTTGGTGGGATTCTTTTTACTTTTGTTCTGGTTTTTATTTTCAATTCTTTTGATATGCTCTGGGTTGTCCTTTTCCTAAATCTTTTTCTTGCCTTAATTTTGGCATGGGGAGAGAAAAGACTTTTTTATTTTCCTTTAGTGATTGCTCTGATAAGTTTGTTCTTTTTTCCCCTTGATATGGATACTATTTCCTTGAAATCCTGGTTTCCTGGTCAGGAGATTCTCATTCATACAGACTCGCCCTACGGAAGCATAGTGGTTACAAAAAAGGATTCGCAGATAAATTTCTTTGAGAGCGGGATTCTATGGTTTTCTACAGAGGATGTCATATCCCGCGAAGAAAAAATTCATTATGCTCTCGCTCAGCTCCCTGAAGTCAGGAAGGTTCTTCTAATCTCCGGTGGAATCTCAGGAACCATTGAAGAAATTCAAAAATATAAACCGATAAAAATTGATTACCTCGAAATCGATCCGGTGGTTTTAGCTCTGGGAAGAGAATTGTTTGGTATTTCCGGAATTCAGGGAGATGGAAGATTCTGGATAATGCATTCACAGGAAAAATACGATGCTGTTATAGTAGACTTACCCGACCCCGAAAGCCTTCAGTTAAATAGATTCTACACCCTGGAGTTTTTCCAAGAAGTGAAAGATGTTCTTTCGGAAAAAGGAGTTCTGAGCCTGAGTGTATCCGGAGGAGAAAACTATATGAGTGAAGAGGCCAGAATGCTGAATTCTATACTATATAACACCCTCCATAAAGTCTTTAAACATGTGTTGGTAATTCCTGGAGAGGAAAACTATTATGTCGCTTCTGACAGCAATTTAACCTATAATATTTCATCCCGGCTCCGTAACCTTGAAATTCAAACCAAATATGTGAATGAAAACTATCTTCAGGCAAAAATTTCACCTGACAGGATTTCCGGATTTTTCAATAGTTTGGTGCCAACACCTTACAATCAGGACCTCGGTCCCAAGGCCTGTTTCTATTCCCTTTTGCTCTGGATGAAACAATTCGGTTCATGGTGGCTTATAGGAGTAATAATTCTTGTTCCATTGGGTTTTGTTATAATAAAGAAGCCAAAGCCTGTGGAAACAGCGATTCTAACCACAGGATTTTTGGCTTCTGGTTTAGAAGTCATCATACTCTTTCTTTTCCAGATATTTTACGGATATGTGTATCATGCAGTGGGTCTGCTCTTAACGGCTTTCATGCTCGGAATAGTTATCGGAAGCTGGTATGCACGTGGTTCTGAAGAAAAAAGACTTTTCCTGATACTGGAATTCTTTCTTTTTTCGCTCCCTCTTGTTATCCTTGCAATCGCTGTATATTTTCCCTGGTTTTATCTTTTCCCTGTTTTAGCGGTTTCTCTGGGACTGCTTACAGGTATGCAGTTTCCATTAGCTTCGGTGCTTGATTTTTCATCAGCAGAAGAAACAGGCGGAAGACTTTTTGCTTACGACTTGATAGGAGGCTCATTGGGAGCGTTTTTGATTGGTATGATTTTTGTTCCTCTTTTCGGAATAATTTACACATGCCTTATGATGGCAGGCCTGAAAATAATCTCCCTGACCTTCGTTTACAGATCCTTTTCATCAAAAACCACAGCCCGATAAACATCTATTCTTGCGGATTTCCAGCACTCAGGAGGGGAGAACTGTTTTAAGCAGAGCCTCGAAAGAAATTCCTGAGGGTTCGGAATGATTTCCCAGACCTGCGGCAAGAAAGTGGATCTTTTTCCCTGATAGTTTAGCACTACACCGAATCCCGGAATCCTTTGGAGCACTTCTTTTTCTTCCTTAACTTCAAGGGGTTTGGGAACAGATAGAACAGAAATCTCAATGTCTATATCTTTTAGTTCAGAATATTCAACAGGTTGAAATCTGGAATCATGAAGAGCCGCATTGATTGAGTTCTGAATGACACATTTGTAAAGAGGAACTTCTGGAAGGATATGTCCTATGCATCCCCTAAGATTTCCGTGTTTGTGAAGGGTTACGAAACAGCCCTGGACTTTCCGAAGATTTTGAGTCAGCATTGATTCATTGACATATGGCAAGGTTCGATTTTTCAGATAGTGTTCCAGCGTGTTTCTTGCAAGGGCTAAAAGAAATTTTTTCTCCTCTTCGGTCAGATTTTTTTCCGGTTCGGAATAGAAAACTACAGACGTGTATCCAACAACCCTGCTTTTATTACCTGTAACATCTCCTGAATTTTTATATTCCAAAACTTTACCTTTCCATCCTAATTTTTTGGCTATGTGCATGAGGGTCAGAACAGGAATTTTTCCGCATGCTTCGCATCTTTCCATAGCCGTGAAGTTCAAATTTGGGATCCCATTCAAACAGTAAGAATCAAGACGAAGAGCTTCAGAATAAGTATGGTAATGGCTCAGATCAGAACTCGCGATGATAAGGGTTCTATCATCGATGTATTTTATAAGAACATCAGCCAAACCCTCTGGATTCACGGTTCCTGTAACAATCGGTATGATTTCGAAGTTATTAAGAGTCTCTTGCAGAAATGGAAGCTGAACCTCTAAAGAATGTTCAGGTTCATGAATACGGTTATCTGAAATAAAACCTTCTTGAAGAAGGAGTTTTACCTTGGGAGAAACCCTTACTAAGCCAAAAGGTGTCTTGTAATGCGTATAGTTCGGAACAGATGCACCATAAAACCTTGCATGATGCGAAGGTCCAATGAGAATAATAGTATCATATTTATTCTTCAGTTGCCTGTATGCGAAAGCTGCGACCCGACCGGAATAGACATATCCCGCATGTGGAACCACAAGACCTCTAATCTCCTGGATTCCGAAATCAGGAGCCTGAGAGAGAAAATTCGAAACCACGGTTTCGAGTTTATCTGGAGAATCAGGATAGAATTTTCCAGCCACTGCCGGTTTCCTCACAATCATTTCCTCTTTCGGAGTGTAAAGCAGAATGAAAATAAGTGTTACCAGAATCCCGGTACAGATAGCGAACAGGAAAATCTTTCTCATTCCCATACCCCTGGAATTTCCTCTCCACAGAATCTGCATACTCCCCCCTCCGCATTCATTTCCTTTATTACATAACCAATTCTCCTGATTAAAACCTTTCCACATCCTGGACAGTACGTGCTTTCTGCCGGATGCCCCGGAACGTTACCTATATAAACGAATCTTACTCCTTCCTCCATGGCTATTTTTCTGGCTTTTTCCAGAACTTCTACGGGTGTCGGCGGGAGCGATTTTAGTTTATAATGAGGGTGAAAACGGGAGAAGTGTAATGGATAGTTCCCTCCGAGATTCCGGTAAATCCATTTACACATTTCTCTTATCATATCCAAATCATCCGTATATCCGGGAATCACGAGATTTGTTATTTCAAACCATATTTTCTGGAGTTTCAGTGTTTTTAATGTGTTTAAAACAGGCTGAAGCCTTCCGGAGTTCAGAGTGTTGTAAATTTCTTCCCTAAAGCTTTTAAGATCTACATTAGCAGCGTCCAGATATTTACAAAGTTGTAGGAGCGGTTTTTCATTCATGTATCCATTGGTTATCCAGATGTTTCGTATTCCCTTTTCCTTTGCAAGTTTGGAAGTATCCAGCATGTATTCATAAAAAACAGTAGGTTCAGAATATGTGTACGCTATCGATTCACAATCATAGCGAGAAGCAGCAGCTACCACATCTTCCGGAAACATTTCAATATTTCTGGTATCTTCTGGTTTGCTCTGTGATATTTCCCAGTTCTGGCAGTTCAAACACCTGAAATTACAACCAGCCGTAGCAATGGAAAATGCACGGGAGCCGGGAAGGAAATGAAACAGAGGTTTCTTCTCAATAGGGTCTACATGAACGGCACATGGATTTCCATAAACCAGTGTGTAGAGTTTTCCCTGAAAATTCACCCTTACACGGCAGAAACCCCTGTCACCCGGAGAGAGGATGCACTGATTCGGACACAACCTGCACTGCACATTTTCACCGAGCTTCAAATAGTGATACGCCTCTTTCGACCACTTCCATAATTTCTCCGGCCCCTGGCCCTGAAGAATTCTAGAAGGAAATCTTACGGAGTTCAGAACATACCAGGACAGACCAAGACCTGCAAGCCCCGCGATACCAAATTTAATAAACTCCCTTCGCGTGAGTTTTTTCTTCAGGATTTCCATTTTCTTTTCACCCAGGGCAGAACATGAAGGATGAGCAGAATGATAAGCAAGAAATCCAAATTTCCATGAATTACTCTCGCAATAGAGGGGTCTAAAAGCCTATGGAGACCGTATTTACCAGCAAGGGAGTAGCCGGTAAGAAGATAAAGAATTATTAAAAGAAGAAGCAGCCATCCCGAGATTCTGGAGATTTTTTGAAGATTCATAAAAAATTCTTCGCTGAGAAATTAAAATTTTTTCATTTTTAAAATTCTCTCTCAAATATCATTCCATGACTCAAAGGTTTTCAAGAATAAAAAGAATAATTCGTGTAAAAAATCTGATTCAAATGAGAAAGGAAATCTCAAAGGAAGATACTTTGCTCCTCTGTCCACAAACCGAATTTTTCTTATATCCTGCTTTGGAGATTACATCCGATTACATAGATGAAAAGACCCTGATTTCAAAATATAAATCCTTAGAAAGGTACGAGAAAAAGGGATGCGTGATAGATATTTATATTTAAGGGAATGGATTTATCCCATTCCCATAATCTCTTCTTCTGTTTTTCCCAAATCTCTTTCCAGTCTTTCTATATCTTTTTTCATTGCATTCAGATGTGCGAGAATCCTTTCCTTTTCCTTTTCGAAATCTTCCAACCTTTCATAAACCTCTATACCCTCTTTAAATTCATTCATAGAAACCGTACTGTAAGGAACTTTGTTCATTCTTTTCGTAACCTCTGCACACATTTTTTCCAGCCACTTGTTCATAGCGATTTTGACCTCCTTTTTTATCATTTTTTCCTTGTCCAGATACCTTCTCATAACTCTTACAACAGCAGCTTCGGGAAAAGCAAGTTTTTCTTCATTTTTACCTTCAGTGTTTTGTGTCTCATTCACTTCACTCATCAGCTTCACCTCCAAAAATTAAGTTAATGCCTTATTTTTGGATTGATTATTAAAATAATTTTTTCTCAATAACAGGAAAACATTATTTATTTAACCCTGTGAGAAGATAAATATTAACCATGGACTGGTATACAGTTTCGGTTGCGGTTTTCATTCTGCTTCTCATATGTATACTTTACAAGGACAGAAAGAATATAAGCAGACAATCCGTACTTATCTTAAGAAGAACAGAAAGGGGAAAAGGCTTTCTACTCCAACTGGGAAGAAGGTTTCCGCAATTTTGGAAATCTCTCGGAACCTTAGGGGTGTGTACAGGCTTCTTTATGTCAGGATATATCGTTTATTACCTTTTTAATCTCCTGATAAAAAACCTCACAGCAAAGGAAGCTGTGCAAGGTCTCGCACTGGTTTTGCCATCACCGTCACAGGAAACAGTTGTTTTACCTGGAGTGATGGGTATACCTTTCTGGTACTGGATAATTTCCATATCGCTTCTTGTTATAGTTCACGAAGGGATGCATGGACTGATGGCTGCAAGCGAAAGGGTAAGGATAAAATCCTTGGGCTGGGGTCTGCTTGCTGTCATACCCTTAGCCTTTGTCGAGCCGGATGAAAAACAGCTTGAAAGAAAAAAACCCCTTTCCCAGCTTCGGGTTTTTGCTGCCGGATCTTTTGCAAATTTTCTTCTCGCCGGCTTTACGCTTCTGATAACCATTCTGCTTTCTTCCTATCTTTTCTTTCCAGGAGGTGTTGCATATAAAGGTCTCATAGAAGGCTATCCCGCTGCTGAAGTAAACCTTACGGGTGTGATAACGAAAATAGATAACTATAACATAACCACCGTGGAGGATTTGAGAGATGCTTTATCAGTGATAGGTCCCAATAAAACCATAACCATTTATACGTTTGTAAATGCCAATGGAAGCGAAAATTATCTGAACTTCACACTAACAACAGCTGCAGATCCAGATAATAAAAGCCGAGGTTTTATAGGTATAGCAGGTGTGATACAGTTCAGTAAACTCAAACCTGAATATAGAAGCTATTCAGAGTTTATAAATTTTCTTGGTGGTTTGTTATTCTATATTTTTCTCATAAATTTCGGCGTTGGTGCTGCAAATCTCATGCCAATCATGCCTCTGGACGGAGGAAGGATGTGGAAAATAGTCCTGAAAAAATACATACCAAAGAAGTCCGATACCATAATGAAAGCTCTAAGCACAGCAACCCTTCTTCTGGTTTTATTGAACTTCGGCACGTTCCTGAAGGGAATCTTCTAAAACTTTATAAATATATTCCATCAATTACTTACCCAAAGTACCCGGTTGTGATAGGCAAAAGAGCTGGGGAGGTGTTGTGATATGAATTTCAAGATTGTTATATCCGATCCCAAAACAAGAAAAGCTTATCAGAAGGAAATAGACCAAAAAATTTCCGGTCTTCTCGGAAAGAAAATAGGAGATAAGGTTTCAGGTACACCTTTCGGTTTAACAGGTTATGAACTGGAGATAACCGGAGGTTCTGATAAAGACGGTTTTCCGATGAGGAGAGATGTTGAAGGAACCGCAAGGAAAAGAATCATTCTCAGTTCAGGTCCTGGTTTTCGACCGAAAAAGAAGGGACAGAGAAAGAGAAAATCGGTTCGCGGCAACACAATCTCTTCTGAAATTGTTCAGGTAAATCTCAAGATAGTGGGCTATGGACAAAAACCAATCGAAGAGCTTTTAGGAATAAAGAAGAAAGAGCCAGAGAAAGAAAAGAAAGCACCAGCTGAAGAGAAAACTGAAAAGAAGATTACAGAAGAAGAAAAGAAAGAACAAACACACGAAGAAAAAGCAGAGGAACAGAAAGAAACAGGTAAAGAGAAAGCTGAAGAAGAAAAGCAGGAGGAAAAGAAAGAAACCAAAAAGGAAGAAAAGCCAAGGGAAGAGCAAAAATCAGAAAAGCCAAAACAGGAAGAAAAGAAAGAGCAAGAAACGTCTCCACAGGAGGAAAAACCCAAACAAGAACCAAAAGAAGAGAAAGAAAAAATTTAAATATCCGAATTCATTTTAATATCTAGTTATTCCTTCCGGGTGAGAAAAATGAAAGCTGTCATACTTGCGGGAGGAAAAGGAACAAGACTGAGACCTCTCACCTATTCTGTTCCCAAACCGCTTCTTCCATACAGACAGAAGCCGATTCTTGAGCATATAATAGAAAAACTCAAGAGTCACGGAATAAATGAATTCATAATTACAGTAGGACATCTGGGCTATCAGATAAAAAACTACTTCGGTGATGGAAGCAGACACGGTGTAAGGATAGAATACACAGAGGAAAAAGAGCCTTTGGGCACGGCAGGCTGTCTTAACCTTGCAAGAGACAAGCTCAAAGAAACTTTTCTGGTTTTCGGTGGAGATAATCTCACGGATCTTGATATAGAAGATTTTGTCAGGTTCCACAAGGAAAAGGATGGAATAATGACCATCGCTTTATTTGAGTTCGAGCATAAAGTAAGCTGGGGAATATACCATCTCCATGATGATCATTCCATAAAGGGTTTTAGCGAAAAACCAACCTTCAGGCACATCGCCGGAACCATGATATTCTGTATGGAACCGAGAGTTCTGGATTATATACCCGACAATACAAAGAACCCAAGCATAATAAACATTACAGACCATATTATTCCCACTCTCTTAGAAAACGGAGAAAAAATTTACGGGTATATCCACAAGGGTGAGTGGATAGATATAGGAAGACCGGAAGATTTACATAGAATAAACATGGAGGAATAGATAATCTGAAACATTGAAACTTTTATATCGCATTTCTGCTGGAGTATTTTTTCATACGGGCAAACCTAGCCAGGAGAAAACTCCTATCATTTTCAATCCCATGTAAATCATAACCACGATAAAAACCCATTTCAACGATTTCGGATGGATTTTATGTGCTATATGCGCTCCTGCCTGCGCCATCGGAATGCTCGTACCTGCCAGCAAAATCCACTGCAAAAGGTTAACATAGCCGATGGAATAAGGGGGCAAACCGGAAGCATTCAATCCATAAAGCATGTAAGCTATCGCTCCTGCCAAACTTGTGAATATCATAACCGCTGTTGAAGTTCCGACCGCTTCATGCATGTGATAGTTCAAGAATATCACCATCAGAGGAACCATCAAAACACCACCACCTATTCCTATCAATCCTGTAACAAAACCGAAAATTGCGCCGAGGAAAACATAAGTTAAAGGATTTGCATGCGGTTCTCCCTCAACCCTTATGGGATGGGCAGTGGCCATTCTCAAAGCACCGAGAAGAATGGC
>CAZCGK010000019.1:0-8519 GCA_964498245.1 uncultured archaeon
TCAAAGTGAGTGAGAAAACAGGCGATGTCGTCGGCGTTAAAGCAGTGAGAGAGGAAGATGTCTTCATAGCGAGCGAAGCTGGCATGCTCATCCGCATCTCAGCGAGAAACATTCCCTCGCAAGGCAGAAACACGCAGGGCGTTAAACTCCTCAGCCTCAAAAACACAGACAAAATCGCAGCAGTTGAAATAAATCACCCCTCCCTTATGGCTTAAAGCCTTACTTTAGAAGCCCTTAAAAGAGCCTAAGGGCTATGGGCAGAGGCTTTAGTGGTCATGTGAGTGCTTTAATCCACACCTAATACATGCCCGCTGCCCCAGGTGGCTTCTTTTTATCTACGCTCTATCTCATTGAGAGGCTAACCCTCCCTAGATATTGAGTAGTCGCTTTTTTCATTACAACCAGAATCCCAACTTCCAAAACACATACAATTCTATCACATCGCCAATATCCACATCCCCATCTTTATCGAAGTCATAATACTGCTTGTAATCTTGAAAGTCGTCCTCATAGTAGTGCCACTGGAAGTAAACAATGTCATCGAAATCTAATTTACCATCACCGTTTATGTCTTCATATAGCCCGTCACTATCTAAATCCTTCGAACCTAAAGGTAACTCTGGTTGCTCTGGCTGCTGAACATCATTGACCGTAATATAAACTGTTTCTGAATCCTTTCCGCCTTTACCGTCTTCCACTATGAAGGTAATCTTGTAAGTTCCTGCTTGGTCATAGTCTGGTGTCCATCTGAATGTTTGGCCAACAAAGGAAGCTCCTCTTGGTAGATTTGTGGCTGAGTAGGTTAAGGCATCTCCATCTGGGTCGGATGCTGAAATGGTAAACTCTAATAGGCTACCCTCATCCACTGTTTTATTTCCAATAGGCGCTAATATCGGCGCCCGATTGACATCTTTCACTATAATAAAGATTGTCTCGGTATCTTTTCCTCCTCTTCCATCCTCAACCGAGAAGGTAACCTCATAAACCCCTGCTTGATCATAGCTTGGCGTCCATCTGAATGTTTGATTAACGAAAGAGGCACCTTCAGGCAGGTTACTGACTGAGTATGTCAAGTTATCACCATCTGGATCGGATGCGGAAACTGTAAACTCCAAGAGATCACCCTCGTTTACCGTTTTATTGCCAATAGGTGAAAGGATTGGAGGATTATTGGGTGGAACAGTAGTAAAGTTCCAACTATACACTGCTTCTAAGTTATTCCCTGCTAAGTCCTCTGCCTCCGTGCTAATAGTTATTGTGTATGTTGTATTGTAAGACAAGTTGAAGTCAGGTATGAAGAACATTGTGTTTTTATCCCAGCTAAATGAACCTGAGACATAGGGAGAGATTGAGAAGGCATTTTGCACAGATGTTTTGTTCATTGCTTCACTAAATGTTACGCTTATTTTTGTGTCTATTGGCACATTATTTCCAATTGGTGAATGGTCTATTATTTCTGGAGGGGTTGTATCTTCTTCTGGTTCTACCGTCAGAAGATAAAACCAGCCCTCCTTTCCATCCGCTGTCGATACTCTTATCAAGTAATCCGTTGCATTATCTGCTGTAAAAGTGTAATTGAACACACCATTTATGCTTATATTCTCTATTCTCTCCACTATATTCGGCTCATAGCTCATTATATCTTCCATTCTTTTTATCGAGATTTTTGGAGAATCTGTGGTTATTTGCAAAGTGATAGGTTTACCAATTTCAAAATAAGGTGCATCGCCAAGTTTACCAACATCTTCAGATACACTGAAAATCTCTTTATATCCGTCAGGATTAAGCGCCGTTATTTTTGGCTGTTGATAAGAAGTGCCCGGTTGGAGAGCAGGAAGCTCTAAGGCAGGGTCTCCAAGAAAGACAAACTCAAAAAAGGTTGCCTCATCATATCTGTTTGAGAAATCCGCACCGTTATAAAACTCTTCCATCGTTTTCTTCACGATATCTCCTAAAAAGGTTCCTCCTTCATGGTAAGCTTTAAAGATTTTGGAAAGCATCCCTGGCATATACAGGAGTTCATCTATTTCTACATAACCTTTATCTATATGGAAATTTGTATCTGTCCATGCCTCCCTTGAAGAGCCAAAGTAGGCAATTCCTCCAGCATCGGATAGCAAGATTGCCTCTCCAATAGAAATAGAAAAGGGAGCATACGGTCGTGGATACACATTTGTATCAAATGCGCCGTTTTTGCATGCATATGAAATGACTATAGGCAATTTCGTGCTTTTAGGTAAAGAGAAAATATCTTCTACATCTACATATTTTTGACGAGGAATTGAAATTTTGTCGCCACCTCCGTGCGTTGCTATATATACTATCCCATATCCTCCGGAAAGAGATTGTAAAATATGCTCTCTGTCAAAATTGGAATCTGTTTTGTAAAATTTTGTTATATTCATTCCGCTAAGATAATTATTTACTATGTATGCTACGCTCATTTCCCCTACATAGGTTTCTATTTTATCTATTATAATTTCATAATAGTTCCATGTGGTGTGATGATCTTTTCCTCCTTCCATTGCTACATTCTTGAACCAATCCCAGTCAAGAGAAGAATACCATGAGATTATCTTATTAACGACATGCTCAGCCTCTTCCGAGTTATTAACAGGAAGCCTTCCAACTCCAAATTCAATGTGAAAATCGTAATCCGGTGAGGCATAGAAGAAATCTGTGGGAATCCAATTATCCCATGTGGTCCAATGGCCCACATAAATATAATAACTTGGAGGAAGGAGGCGAGCATTTCCAAATAATGTAACGTATTTTAGGTTAGGATGAGCGAGGGAATCATTCAAGAAAGCAATAATTTTCTTCGCTAAACTGTAATTGTAGCCTTTCCCGGGAAAGCTGCGATTTTTGTATCCATCGAAAGGAGGGTCTTCCGCTTCCTTGTAATTTTCGTATATCCAAGTAGTATTTATCACTTCTGTTTCTACCCCATGAGAATCGTGAAAATGCTCAAGCTCTTTTGCCTGTTCATAAAGCTCTGGAGGTGTTATGATGATATTTTCAGCGTTTGTTGCCGCTGATGCGACTGCTATTCCCAGAATAAGCACCGCTAATATTGCTACCAACGCCATTCCACTCAGTATTTTGGTGTTCATTCTCATTAACACCGGGAACGATATCTTTTAAAGATTCCGACTATTTGTATTTGAATAATGATTGTTTGCACTAAAAATTGCCATATATTGCGAATTTTTGAAAATGTAGTGTATTTTTCTTTTCATATCTCCTCACTTATTCCATTGAGTTGCAGTAATATTCACGCTAAATATGTAATCTTTGCTCTCAAGCGCATTTTCACTTACATGGACGTGCAAATATCCCTTCTTCCATGTCTTTATTACTTCGCCGACTTCCAATCCTGTAACCTCTACGTCAATTTCATCTGGAGCGTCTATATCAATACTTTTTATTTTTGCAGGTATCGAGCCGGTATTTCTTACCGTGAATTCTATCTCAGATTCATAGCATGGATAGGCATTATCAAGGGACACGATGAGTTCTTTAGTGTATGCGCCTTCCACCTCGGTAGTGGCTACATCCCTGTCATAGCCAGAGTCTATGGTTCCTGGAGGGTCGTTGGATTTTGCCATACCGAATGCGACATCCACATTGCCGGTGGATACGGTGCTTGAAACATCTAAGGATTCAGCCCAGGCAGCGTAACCAATTAAAGTAGAAAGGAAGACTGACGATATTAACAGAGTTGCGAGTTTCGTGAAATATCTATCCATTTTCCTCCCCTCTCCTTAGTGTGAAGATGTTGGCATATAAAAGTATGAGGTTTTGAGGTAAGGAATATAGGTAAGAACCTTATCACTTTTTCTTTAATTTCCCTCTCAATACGTACCTATACAGTATTTCGCCATCAAGAACGCAATATAAATGTGAATGTTCCCCGTTTGGAGCGATATGTATCACGGGCTTACCCATATTTTCTGCGACTTTTATCAAATCTTCCAATGAGTTCAGAGGTATGATTTTCTCAGCAGACGGGACCTCATCAGAGTCAACAATCAAGTCACCGTATTTCTTCTTTATCCATTTCACCATCTTTTCTGTTCTCTCAGTCTTTCTCTGCTCGCTCTCAGTTAATAATGCGAAAGCGATAAACACGAAGAATATAGCGATGGTGGAAGCGATAGAATTTCGCTTTTTCTCAGCTACAGGAGGCGGAGGCAGAATAACTTTTTCTGTTCTTTTGATACTGCCGGGTTTATGTGCAGACAGGTTACTATCTATGTTAATCACATTTTCATGCAATGGAACAACGAGAGAAGGAGCGAAGAATTCATCAATAGTTCCGGCATCTGTTTCTGCGACGGTATGCACCACGCATCTAATAATTAATTCAGCCTTCTTGGATTTTACGGCGAGTTCTTTATCTATTTGATTGACAACAGAATCAAAGTGGGAGATATTAAGCGGGAAGTTTATTTTGAAATTGCTTTGATTGAATTGTGTTTTTGGGATAATGGTAAAATTTTTGCTCCATAGATTGGTTTTAACTTCTGCACACAGTTCGTAATCACCTCTCACTCTCGCTTTCCTGTCGGAAGAGAATTGATATGAGAAAGAAGCATCTATGTGGTCTGTTATATTTTTAAAGATTGTATTCCCAGGTCCTATCGTTGTGGAACCGTAAAGGCTATTGTTCTTCAAATAAACAACATAGTTGAAATTGCCAATATGCTCGTAATTGCATACAGTTACCTCCTTTTCTTTCACTATTGGTTCTTCTTTTATCTGAAAAGCGGCATATGTGGTGTATATAGAGAAAGCAAGTAGGGCGATAAGAATGATAAGCACGGATATTCTCACTTCCCTTTTTATTCTTTTTCTCGATATTTGCCTCATTTTTCCTTCACTCCTTCAACCAGAAGCCACCATTTCTTGCATCACTTCCGCTTCGCTCAGTAAAGGAACTTTCTCCCTTTTTCCTTCGTCCTTCGTTTTCATTTCCATATAAGTCCTGCGATAGATTTAATAAAATCCCTTATGATTATGCCTACCCAGCCGACTTTCGGTATGACGAAAACGACCTTACCCGTAATTTGACTTGGATGAACAGGTTCGGGATCAATGTCTTTATTTGCATCACCCTTCGTTACGAAAAGTTTTGTATTCCCTTCCTGCTTTATTTCTACTACACGGTGCATGATAGTGAAATGACCGTCCTTAGCGCGGAACTGAATGATGTCTCCTTGCTTAATGGCATCGATAGGGACGTTAATAATTATGGCGATGTCGCCGGTATTCATCAGTGGTCGCATACTGCCACTGCCGACGACTGCCGGATGGACGGGGAAGAAGCCGAACGCAAACCATATTATTATCACGCTGAGGATAGCCGTAGCAGTCCAGCCCAACGGCGATTCCTTCTTTTTCCTCTTCTCTCTTGCCCTCTCCTGTGCATAAAGTGACTGCTGGATGGCTAAGAAGCCTATCGTAGGCGTTATCGTCTCGATGAGTGCCTTTACCGTCCAGTGCAGATCGGGAAGGATGGGACAGAACCATTCAAATGCTTTTAGCGTGCCGAGATAAGCGATGGAAGCGATAGCGCCTCCGAAGAAAGCGAGCAAGGAAGCAAGCAGATTCTGAGCAAGCGCAGGGATACAGGTGCCACCGATGAATCCCGCAGAGCCCGCAGGATTTTCGAATCCGAGCGTGCCGAACTTCGCAGGTGAAATGCTTATGAATGCGAACAGCATCGCAGTGAGTGTCAATACGAGCGTTGTATTCCGCCTGTTAACAAACCTTCTTATGAGATAAGCCCTGCTCAGCTCCATGCCGAGAAGCATCGCACCGACAAAGAACATATTCATGAGGATACCGAGCGGTGAGAAGGAGTAGGGACTCTTGCCAAATTTATAGAATACCCCTGCGGTCACAAGCATTGCGATTTGAAGCGAAGCGATGAGAAGCGCAGCCTGAGCAGGATTATTGCCAAACTGCCACTTCCTCACTCGCTTGAACCATATATTTAAGCCTTCGCTCCTTGATATTTTGAAAGATACGAATGCGAGTAGAGCCCAGAGGATAGGCTGTGCAATGAATGTTGCGAATCCGCTCAGAACCTGAGGTAACACAAAATTAACAACTACATATATCGCAATCAGTAAAACCAAAATGATATGCCACATATCATAAAAGAAGAAATGGAAAAAAAATTAAACTTTTTCATTTTTATTTCATCAGTTACACGTTGAACTGCGTGAAGTTGATTGTGCAGCTGCCGGTGAACGAACTGTTCTCAGGTGTGCTTTCATTGAAGTGCCACTTGAATATAAACATGTCACTCTGTCCTTTGTCCAGCACAAGTCCCTCGTGTAAACCGTGCTTATGTTTATTAATGTGCTCAATCATCTCTTCCTTTATATCATCCGGCAGGTCTGACTCCTGGATTATTTCTATGGCTTCATCAGCAACTTCCTCAGGAATATCTCCTCCGAACTCATAAACAATAGAAACATAGTCCGGTAAGTTCCATGTTTTGTTTTCAACTTTTACAGGGATTGTTCCAGTATTTTTGACCCAAACCATGCAGAGTATTTCAGCGGAGGGATAGGCATTATTCACTTCAAACTCCACTGTTTTCTTTGGTAGTTTGTAGATTTTAGCTGGGGGAGTCACCGTGATTGCAGGAGTTGTGCCCTTTCCCTGCCATGCCCATATGCCAGCATCTAGCTCGCCTGTGCTTACAATGTTTGCTGCTCCTGGTCCACCTATGTATAATGTTTCGCCAAACTGAGCATAGCTGAAGCTCAACCCAAGCAATGCTATAATTGAAAAAATAAAAAAGATTGTTATCGCTCTCATTCCCCCCCTCACCCTGCAAGATTAGACTATTATTTTCACGGTGCGTAGTTGAACTGCTCTATGTCCACTGTGACTGTGAAACTGTACTGTCCATTTTCTGCTGCATTCTCAGTCACGTGAGCCACCACATCAAAGGTAACCGTCTCACCAACGTCGAGTATCGTGCAAGTTGGATCTTGATCTTCTGGTATGCTAACATCGAGCTCTGGGTCAGCAACGATATTAACGCCTGCAACATGCAGTGGAATGCTTCCGGTGTTCATAATTGTCAGGGTACAGGTTGCGGTATAGCACGGATATGCGTTAGTGATTGTTATTTCTGCTGTCTCATTGTCTCCATCATTATCGTTATCGATTAGTGCACAAAATACATATCCTTCTCCCTCATATACACTGTCACCGTCGCTGTCCGAGCATGAGCATTCTGAGAATCCTGCATCGAGTTCGCCTGTCGCCACGCCTCCTGAGACTGTCAGTGTCTCTTTCCACTGAGCGTAGCTTGCTGCCATCACAGCCAAGCCGATGATCAATACGCCGAATATTGCAGCCATTTTTCCGTTCATTTTTTCTGCATCACCTCCCGTTTTTTATTTTGCCTTTAGGCGTTGAGAGGTTTGAGTGAGTATAAATAAAAAGGTATGAGTGCCTGTGGTAAGGAACAGAGGTAAAGACGAGGGGTAAAGACGAAAAGTAAGGAAAAACTGAACGATTCCGAGAGCATATATAGTTGTAAATGGCTGAGAAAATATTTAAAGTGCGAGGTAGAGACCGTCAAACGCCTGAATGTAAGCATAAAGCGATCATGCAGACGCTGGAAGACGGTCGTCCGCATTCTGTGTCTGAGATCGCATCATGCACGAACATCCCTGCGGAAGAAGTTGAACGCTTCCTTCAGTTCTTAGCTAAGTATTCCTTCATCACTTACGATAAGCGGAAGAAGACAGCTGTTATTTGCGATGATTTCTTATCACTCGGATAACAGTTCCATTATCTTCTGATAATCTCGCAAAAATTCTTCGCCTTTCTCTGTCGTCCAGTATTCACCATTTATATTCTCTATAAGCCCCTTCTCCTCCAGATATTTTAAATATTTCTCTGCCCTGTTGAAATTAAGGTTCGCTTTATAGGCTATCGCTGTTTTCTTTTGCCCCTCCCCCCTCGCCGCTGAAAGGATAGCAGCGATTATATCTAATCTATCTCTCCGATCTTTAAAGCGCTCCCCCATGCTTTCCCTCCTCTTTTTATCAAGAACCTCCTTCAATGACTTTCCAACTTCGGTGCGCATTTATATCACCATTATGCGCATATTTTAGCATGATTTATTTCCTCTTTTCTCTTCCTCTCAAAGGAGAGGCGCAGAGGAGAAACATGGTTGAGAGTGGCGCAAACCAGCGAAGTTTAATTGTGCAAATACTGCATTATATTTGAAAAGTATGTAAAAAAATTTTAAACTTTTGTAAAGGTTTAAAACATCATCCTTTGAAAAAGGGAAGAGATGCCGACAAAATCGGAAGAGTTGAGGGAGACGGAGTGGGAGATGTCGCAGAGGAGCAGTGCGGGTGGAATTCTGGACGAAATTCTGGAGATGCTTCGCAAGGAACCGCTTTCTGTTGAGGAGATAAGCGAAAGGCTCGGCATTGAGCGCAGAAAAGTGCTTGCAGCGCTGCAATTCCTCTCAAATTTTG
>CAZCGK010000020.1:0-8229 GCA_964498245.1 uncultured archaeon
CTGCCGCTGCTTAAATGCAACGGGTTCGGCATCGAAACCGAGATTTCGATTAAATCGTCTAAACTTGGATTAAAAACTCTGGAGGTGCCGAGTTTCGAGAAGAGCAGACATAAGGGGGAAGGAAAGTTGAGAACATTCAGGGACGGATGGAAGATATTGAAGACCATCGTATCGGAATTGAGGTAGGTCGCGATGAGCGTGCTGCGCTTTCTTAGCTTGGCGGTGAGCGGCGCGGTGTCGAATTTTAAGCGGCTGAAATTTCCGTACAAGCTCACGTTCGCCGTAACCTACAAATGCAACGCCAGATGCAGCATATGCAGCATATGGAAACACCCGAGCAAAAATGAATTAACGCTCAAAGAAATAGAAACGTTCGCGAGAAATTCGAAATTCAAGTGGATAAATCTAACCGGTGGCGAACCGTTCGTGAGGGGTGATTTATTTGAGATTATAGAATCCTTTGAAAAGCACGCGAAGCCTTACGTGATTAACTGCACAACGAACGGATGTTTTACTTCCAGAATTTTGGAGTGCGTCGAACTCGTGCTGAAACGGTTGAAAATACCCAAGTTTATTCTCGTGGTGAGCATCGATGCCCCCCGCGAACTGCATAACAAACTTCGCGGAATAAAAGTATGGGATAATGCGGTCAGCACTTTTAAAGAATTGAGAAAACTTTCGAAAATCTATAAGAATTTCTCCACCTACGTGGGCTTTACGCTCTCGCAGCTCAATTTCGGGAAGCTCGAGGAAACCTTTTACTCCCTTAAATCGATTATACCGGATTTATCTCCGGAAGAGTTTCACGTAAATTTCGTGCACCTTTCGGATGTTTACTACAAAAATACGGGGTTGAAAATTCCGAAGGATTTCAAGATAAGGGCTTATCAAGAAATAAGAAACTTCTGGAAAAAAAGAGGTAAAGAATACTTCAGTATCGTTGATTTTCTCGAACGGAGATACATAGATTTGCTTGAGCACTATCTGAAAACAGGCAAAACACCTTTACCCTGCAAAGCGTTGAATAGCTCTATTTTTATCGATGCAGAAGGAAACGTTTATCCCTGCACGATTTTTAATAAAAAACTGGCGAATTTAAGGGAGATAGATTACGATATTAAAAAAATGTGGAATTCGAAAGAAGCGAACGAAGTAAGAAAATTGATAAAACAAAATAAATGCCCGCAGTGCTGGACTCCCTGCGAGGCGTATCAAACTATCGTGGGAAATATATGGAAGCAAATACGATTCTGAAAAGTTTATGCAAACTCGGAAATGAGCACAAGATTTTTTTAGCGATTTTACTCTTCAGCATGCTTATACGTCTTTTTACATTTACCGGATTAACAAATTGCCACTCACAAGATGATAGTTTGTATGTGAATGCCATCATCTCTATTATTGAAAACACTTTTACATTTCCAAAAAATTTGATAAATGAAAAGTACGCTAACCCGGTTTGGGTGCCAACTACAAGAATAGGTATGCTTTACCCAACTGCTTTTTTTACGATGCTTTTAGGAACAAAAAGCTATGTATTCCCGCTTTTTTCGCTTCTTTCTTTTTTCGGAATGCTTACAGCAATTTATGTTTTTTCTCTTAAATTATGGAGCAAAACTATAGGAGAAATCGCCTGTGTTTTAGTATCCATCTATCCGCTTAATGTGATTTATTCAACACGCATAATGCCGGATGTACCTATGACGTTTTTCTCGGTATTAGGTATCTTCATATTCTTGTATGCTCCTAAGTCAAAAAGAAAAAAGTTATGTCTATTTCTTTCTGGAGCGATGATCGGTATAGGTTATCTCATAAAACCCCTAGGAGTTATTGCTTTACTCCCGCTAATTGCATCTTCGATAATACAAAAAAGGAAAAGAGAAATTTTACCAATTACCCTCGGATTCACGCTAATATTTTTACTTGAATTGCTTTACTTTTTCTATTTTACTGGTGAAATGTTTTATAAGTTCGAACTTCTTAGTAAAATCTACAAACAAAAATTCGAAATCGAATATGGGTTACATGAACCTTCGGGCATTTTTTATATGTTTAACTTTTATTTTCCTCATGGGTATGAGTTTTTTTACCATCTGAAAAAATTGTTTAATGTATTTCCCTTTGAAAAAACCATGGTATTTCACGGTTACCTGGGCATAGCAGGTATTGCTTCTTGCGCATGCATGCTTTTATTCAAAAAACTTAGAAAATTTTCATTTATCGTGTTGTGGGCTCTATTAATTTATTTATATTTAGAATTCGGTGCTACATATATTACTGTAGAGAACGGTAAGATAAACTATTTCCTTATTTTCAAAGAAGCTGATTCTGAAAAATTAGAACAAATACTCATAATCCCGCTCTGCATTTCAACTGCTATTGTATTATCGCATGCTCCTAAAAACATTCGAATCGTTTTACTTTTATTTTTATTCTTTACATCGATTTTCGCTATATGGAAAACTCATCGTGTGTTTTATGATGGTATGAAAGATATAAGAACCGCTGCAGAGATTTTGAAAAAACTTCCACCAAAAACAGTTTATACAGATTATCTTGCAATCGGTCAGTTGAACTATTATCTTGATTATTCATATCCCGGTAGGTTTGTGAATTTTTACGGAAAGGATATAAAAGAATTAAGAGACGGATATATTATAGTTGGCGGTGCAAGAGGTTGTGATATAGTAGGTGATGTTATTTACTCCATTTCGCCAAAATTCGTTTTTTTACCACCAGAATCGTGGAAACTGATAGCGGAATTCCAGAATAAAAAAACTTCATATAGAGCTGTAAATATGCGGATATATGAGATAAGGTAAACTAAACTATAACTATCTACATAATTTACTTATATCAACTTTAAATTACATTTAATAAGCTTACTGATTGTTAGAAGCCAAATTATTATAAACCCACATGCTGTAACAAAAAAGTAAAACGAAGCGTCCATAGGCGGAAGATGAATAGAAAAATATACGTTGGAAATTGTATGATAGGTCTGATTAGCCGCTAGTTCAACAAAAATTCCAACCAAGCTTATATAAATTAATGCTATCTTAGAGAACATATTTCTCCTAAATAAAATAAGTAAAAATGGAAACGACCAAACAACAAATGATGGAGTCACCCAGTGATAAAGTATATAAAAAAGTAAAATCGGTGTAAGAAAATATGAAATCGTGCAGTGTTTTTTATTTTTAAATCGATAAAATAGATACAATAAGAAAATGTAAAAGAAGAAAAATATTAATACAGGAAATTTCACATTCCAATACAAAAGCTTTTGTGAAAAATCTATGTTAATAGGATAAAAGTGTTTAAGAACGTTAAAAAATGTCCAAATATGCATTTCCCACCCAACACCTCTCCTACCGTTATAAAGTATAGCATCTACTAAGCCTGCGGGATTCGTTAAGATGAATGGTAAAAAAATTATGATAATCGTAAAGATAAGAGAAAAGATAAACTTTGGAAGATTATTTTTCTGCATAAGAAGCAAAATAAATGGGATGGATAAAACAGGGAAAATTTTATAAGAAATACCCAACCCTAAAGAAATAGCAGAGAGTGTATAATTTTTTTGAATAAAGTTTATATACCCCCAAAAGAAGAAAAACGCTGGAATTACATCAAAAGCACCCCAAACACTATCAAGAAAAATAACAAATGGGTTCAAAAAATACAACGAGGTTAATTTTATAGATTTTGAAATTTTAAATATTAAGATAGCAAGCAATGTGCTGAAAATAATTTGTGGTAGTTTTATTAGAAACCATATTCCCCAAAGTTCTTTGATATCGAATGTTTTTAATAAAAATGCAGGAATAGCAAGTGTTAAGCCCCATGCTGGAGGATAAAAATACCCACTCTTTTCGATATCTTTGTACAAGTCTTTATAGTTATTCAAAACAATATTACCATATGCATGCCAATTTCCACAATCTATACTTTGACAAAAAAATGGAGAAATAAAGAGTCTCGTGAGAATCCCTACTAAAATAATTAGAAAAATACTTCTGTGCATCTTTAACCTCTTATGTATTTTTTTGAAGAAACTTGAGATTTTATAATAATGTTTCGTCCGCATAAAATAAATCTGTTGACATTTTTAAATAATACTTGAACTAAAAAATCTTATGCTCATCCTTGGAATTTGGGACGGGCACGATGCGGGAGCAGCGATAATAGAAAACAACGAAATCAAAGTTGCTATCAACGAAGAAAGGTTAACGAGAAGAAAGCTCGACATAGGGTTTCCTGTGAATTCGATAAAAGCATGCCTGGAATATTTAAAACTAAAACCGAGCGATATTGATGTGGTCGCCTGTTGCGGCACCCAGTTTTCACGAGTATTGGCGAGACAGTTTCCTTTTTTGGATAACGAATTCTACAAATTTAGAAGAAGGTTGATACCAAAACCGAGATTCGAAAAATCGAGAAGATTTCTGAAATATTGGTTGGCAAAACATAAAACCTCTTTTTTGAAGAAGTTTACCCAAAGGCAGATGAAGAGAAAACTGGAGAAACTCGGATTTAAAGATGCAAAAATTTACGTTGCGGAGCATCACGCCGCGCATGCTGCGAGCGCGATTTTTACTTCCGGCTTTGATAAATGCCTGTGTATAACCTTAGACGGAGTTGGCGATGGGCTTAGCGGAACGATCAATATTTATGAAAACGGTGAGGTAAAAAGAATAGCGGAAATAAAGGAAAGGGACTCTATTGGGCTATTCTTCGAGCAGGTAACAACTATTTTAGGTTTTCGCGAACTCGAGGATGAGGGAAAGATAATGGCGATGGCGGATTATTCCTTTCCGATTCCCGATGAAAAAAACCTATTGTTGAGCTTTTTCGAAGTCGATGGGCTGAGCATAAAAGCGAAACACGGCACGAGAAAAAGATTTTTGGAACTCGAAAAAATAAGGTGGCGCACACCGATGGAGAGGTTTGCTTACATGGCGCAAAAAACTTTGGAAAAGCATGCTTTACAATTGTTTAAAAACGCGATAGAAGAAACGGGAATTAAAAATGTTTGCTGGGCCGGAGGAGTCGCTTCCAACATAAAGCTAAACCGCGTGATAAGGTTGCATTCCGGACTAAAAAATTGGTTCGTATTTCCTCACATGGGCGACGGCGGTTTAGCGGTCGGAGCCGCGCTCTGCGCAGCGAACGAGCTCTGGGGAATCGCACCGAAGAAACTGGATAACGTTTATTTCGGTATCGATTTCGACGAAAGTTATATAGAAAGCTGCCTTAAAAATTATTCCGGTAAAATAGAATACGAAAGGATAGATTCTCCGGGTAAAACCGCGGCGGAGCTGATTTTAGGCAATAACTATATCTTTTGGTTCCGCGGGAGAATGGAATACGGTCCGAGAGCTCTGGGAAACAGAAGCATACTGGCGCCTGCATGCTCCTGCGAGGTTAAGGAAATGCTGAACTTAAACGTTAAAAGGAGAACGTGGTTCCAGCCGTTCTGTCCGAGCGTTTTGGAGGAGGATGCGGAAAAGGTTTTTGAAGATTACGATAACGCGCCGGATAGGTTTATGACGATGGCTTACATGCTAAAGAACGAACTGAAGAAAACGTATTCACCCATAGCCAACGTCGACGGCTCTGCGAGACCGCAGATGCTCGGTAACGAGAATCCGGAATACAGAAAACTGCTCGAAACGCTGAAGCGGGAAACAGGCGTAGGAATAGTGCTCAACACGAGTTTTAACCTGCACGGCGAACCCATAGTTTGCTCGCCGCGCGATGCGATCGAAACGATGTTTAAAACGAAAACGAAGCACATGGTGATGGAAAACTTTCTGGTGAGGTTGAAGGGAGAAGGGCGATAATCGTGGTGAGCGTGCAGAAGATAAACAGGGCGCTCATCCTGCTGCTCGTTTTGGTTTTGTACGCCTACGCGGTGGACAGCGCTTCGGTATCCCTATCAGCGGAAGAGATAGAGAACCTCGTAATAAAAGGCGAACCTCTGGCTCTTCTCGCGACGTGGGTTCTGTTCGTTTCCCTCCTCGCGCTGCAGCGAAAGCGATTGTTCGCGATGCTCGCAAGCATAAAAAAACGCGCGTGGCTTCAGCTGCTTCTAATCTTTTTACTCGCGCTCACCCTTAGAGAGCTCTCGCCGCACACCCACAGGGTTTATTTCGACGAGGACATCTATCTCGATATGGCAAAGCAGATCTCGCTGAATCTCTCCTCGTGTCTCTGCGACTACGGCAACGCTACCTCCTGCTTTAGATGCGAGATGATGAAGTGGCCCGCGGGACATCCCTTCGTTTTCGCGGTGATGTTTAAACTCTTCGGAGTAAGCGAGACGCTGGCATTTCATTTCGCCTCGCTGCTGGGGGCGCTCTCCTGCGTTATCATATTCCTCCTGGCGTATCTGCTGAGCGGAAACGAAAAACTTTCTTTATATGCCGCCCTTATACTCGCGCTCATACCCATTCACATACTGTGGTCCTCGACCGTTGCGGCAGAACCGACGCTTCTGTTCTTCACGATTCTCGCGGCATGCTTCATACTGCTTCACCGACGCATGGGAAGCGCTGCAAGCTTCGCTACCGCGATGCTGAGCGTGGTGCTCGCGCTCTACGTGAAGTCCGAAGCGATGGTATTTCTTCTACCCTCGCTCGCGGCGTTCGCGCTCTTCGCGAACCCCGCCGAAGACCTTGCCAAGCCAAAAAATCTCGCAGCCATAGCGGTTGCGATGCTGCTTCTCTTTCCCTGCGCTTTGCATTTTTCGTATGCATCGAAGTTCGAAAGCTGGGGCGCGCGGGGCGAAAAAATAAGTTTGAAATATCTCGCTCCCAATCTCGCAGAAAACACGAAATTCTGGCTGGGATACGAGCACTGGAATAAAGGCGTGTGGCAGGGAAAGCAGCTCTATCACCCCTTAGCGTTCACGGTGTTGGCGATGCTCGGCGGCTTCTATTTGCTGAAACGAAATCGCATTAGAATTTTTGCGCTGCTTTTCCTGTGGTTTTTCAGCTTCTTCGTGCTCTATCTGTTCTTCTATGCCGGAAGCGTTACCTACGGCGTGGATGTGCGCTACGTTCTCTCGCAGCTTCCTCCCTTTTCTTTGCTCGCGGCGTTCGGTCTCGAAGCCATCGAGACTGCGGCGAGAAGAATAATCCCCTCACACGGAGCGTTCTACGCAGCGTGCATAATCCCTATCGTTTTCTTTCTCCCCTATCTCAGCCTGATCCAAACACCGGCGAACGAAATAGAGGAAGCGAGCGACGCCCGCACGTATCACGATTTCGCCGTGAGTTTCGCGAAAAATTTCACCGAGGACTGCTATTTCATCTCGCACGTCTCGAGCATATATTCCGTTCTCAACAAGGGACACATGCAGATATGGTACGTGTATCGACCCGAATTCAACGAAATAATAAGGAAAAACTGCGTGGTGTTCGACGAAGGGGAGTGGTGCGCCATAAAGGTAAGAGAAAGCGGCTCGTGCGGTCTGTTCAAGAATTATGAACTAAAGCTGCTGGCGAGATTTAACAACACGAAGCACAACAAGGTGTATTCATTCTACAGGGTGCTGCCTACGGATTAAGCGTTTTTCCAGCGAAATTTATAAACAAGATTAACCCCGATTAGAGCGGCGAAAAGCACAACCGCCGCGAGAATTAACATCCACGAGCGCCCTTCTCTTTCCACCGTTATCAGCGCTGTTACGAACCTTGAATAGTGCGTTTCGTTATCCTCGTAATCTAAGGATGCGAACACGACGTAGGTGCTTCCCGCGAGCGCGCCGAAGTTAGAGACGCGAAACTCCACGCTTTTTTCAGCGTTCGGAGCGAGCACCACGGTTTTATTCTCGGCGTCGGCTACCAATTCGTTGGGAAGGAACAAGGTTACTTTAATTTCGTGCTCTCTCGAATCCTTGTTCAGCAACTTCAGTTTTAAAACCGTCGAACCCTCTTCGGTGAGTTTCGCGTGCTCCATCCTGCCGAAGATTCTCGGGGAACTCGCCTCTTTGTATATCAGATAGTTCGGGGAGATGCTCGAGAACGGATAGCCGTTTGCGTCCTCGTAATAGGTTAAAATACCCATGGTGTAGGTTCCGCGCTTCGCGGGCGCGATTAACGAGACATTCATCTTGAACTCCACCCGCGTGTTGGGTTTGAGCGTCCCTACGAATATTTCGTCCGCTTTAAATCCCCGCGGCAGGATCGGAGATATCTTCACGTTGTACGCGGCTTCGTCTCC
>CAZCGK010000021.1:0-8207 GCA_964498245.1 uncultured archaeon
TTAACGGCATATGTTCAACGCAATCCGCCTCCACCCGCTTTTTAATAAATTTATAAATTGTTTTGAATTCACTTATTATTATGAAACTCGTAATTTGTGCCAGTCTAGAATTTACCTATCAAATAAAAGAAATTGCTGAACAACTAATTAAATTAGGACATGAGGTTGTGATACCTAAAACCTCTGAAATGATTTTGAACGGAGAGGTAACATTAGAACAGATTAAACAAGAAAAAGAAAATGGTGAAATTTCAAATAGAGCAAAGAAATATGATGTTATAAGATATTATTTTGAAAAGATTAAGAATGCTGATGCAATTCTTGTTTTGAATTATGATAAAAGAGGAATTAAAAATTACATTGGCGGGAATGTTTTTCTTGAAATGGGATTTGCACATGTATTGGGTAAAAAAATATTCTTACTAAATGAAATTCCTGATATTTTTTACAAAGATGAAATTAAATCTATGAATCCAATAATATTAAAAGGAAATTTAAATGAAATCAAATAGGCGGGCTCCGGCGGACTTCTTCGCTCCTTTCAGTCGCTCCGATCCTTACGGGGCAACTAACAGCGGATAAACGGCTCGCCTTCGGCTCACCCAAACTCACTTCGTGGGCTTCTTTTATCCGCAATATGTTAGGCGTAATTCCCTCAGGCGCATGATTGTTCTTTTGTGTATTTAAAAATAAACTAAGATACCTTTCTCCTCGATCCGGAAATACTGTAACAATTCTTTGATATTTCTTTCTTAATTGCTTTGCTGCTAGGAAATTCGCTCCAGAACTTATACCAACCAGTAAGCCGTATTTCCTAGCTAATTCTTTACTCATCTTGATAGCATCTTTGCTTTTTATTGCAATTACCTCATCTATTATATCGATATTTTCTTGAACTAATTTTGGAATAAAACCTTCACCAATACCTTGTATCTTATGTAAACTAGGTTTTCCTCCAGAAAGTACTGGTGATTCCGCAGGCTCCACTGCTACTATCTTAACTTTAGGATTGGCTTTCTTTAAGGCTTTCGCAACTCCGATCAGTGTTCCTCCTGTACCAACACCAGCTACAAAAGCATCAATTTTGCCTTTAGTTTCCTTCAAAATCTCTTTTCCAATTCCCAATTCATGCGCTTTTATATTATCTTTATTCTCAAACTGCCTAGGTAGCCATACATTCTTCTTTTTCTTTATTATTTCTTTGAATTTTCTCATTGCTCCTGCCATGTCTTCTTTACTTGGTGTTAATATTATCTCTGCTCCAAACAATCTCATAATTTTTCTTCTTTCTATGCTCATAGATTCAGGCATTATCGCTGTAAACTTATATCCTTTAACAGCTGAAATCATTGCAAATGATATCCCAGTATTTCCACTGGTTACCTCAATAATTTCCATTCCTGGTTTCAGCTTTTTTCTTTCTTCTGCTTTTTTCACCATATACCAAGCCATTCTATCTTTTATACTCCCTGTCGGATTCGTTGTCTCTAATTTTGCTAGTATCCCCTCTACTTTAACCATTGGCGTTTTACCAATTAATTTTTCGATTGCACCAATAATCACCTTTCATTTTCATTCGCTTTGCCTTCATTTCAATAACCTCCTAAATTGTTTTTAAAAAGAGCTAAAAGGTAAAAAAATTTAAGATGATAAAAATACCAATAAATTAAATTAACAACAACAAGAAACAGCCCTAGCTAATAAAACTTTATTTTGTTTTATTAAGGTTGTTGGCTGTCTCATAATCATACTAATCTTTTAAGTATTTATAAAACTTTCGGCGCCCTCGGGAACTCTGCGGTGCTCTTACGAGCATCATCACCTTAACGGGACAGATAAGCGGTAAATGGTTTCGGCTTCGCGGGCTTCGTTTATCCCAATCCGTTATACCAACAATAAGTTAACAGAATTGCTTACCGAAAGGATTAAATATCCAAAGGCTTTAAGAAATAATAGTGATAACTATGTTGATATGCGTTGAATGTGGCGAAGAATTTGAGGATTTCCAGCCAACCATAAACTACTTTATATGCCCTGAATGTATGATAGAACTAGAGTGATTTCTTCTCTGTTTTTTTTTGTTTTTATTTTTTATTTAGGAAATTTCTCCCCAGCCTATAAGTCTCCATCTTCCAGAAATCTGTCGGGATACCGCAATTCTATTGCCCTTTTCAGCGCAAATAGGTATTTTAAGATTAATCTCCAGAGAATCTGGTCTTGCTGAAGAGACAATACCAATGGTTCTGGTAGTTCCACTTGTAATCATCAGCACATCACCTGTTTTTATCTCTCCGACCACAATTTCCTCTTTAGAACCCACAACCTTGTCAAACAGATGAACCTTCATGACTATCTTTTCATGAAGGGGGGGTAATTTTTCTGGATGGCCTGCAACATTTCCAGACAATCCATCGGATTTTGTAAGATAGGGGTCAAGTTCTGTAGACACACCCAGAAGACCACCAGGACCAGCTTCTTGCAGATCTTTCCTTGCTTTTTGAAGGCCTATGATTTTTGTAACAAGCGGCTCATATTTTTCCTTTCTTTTTATTCCGGGTCTTATTTCAATCGTATCACCAACCTTTAATCTACCCTGAATAAGCGAACCGCCTAACACACCACCTTTAAGCTTGGATATTTCTGTTCCAGGCTTGTTCACATCAAAGGATCGTGCTATATACATTAGTGGTGGTTTATTAAGGTCGCGTTTCGGTGTTGGTATGGTTTCTTCTATTGCTTGGATAAGAGCATCAATATTTATATGCTGTTGTGCAGATACGGGCACTATGGGCGCGTTTTCTGCAATAGTGCCCTTAAGAAACTCCTTTATTTGTCTGTAGTTTTCCTTTGCTTCCTCTTCTGTTACCAAATCTATCTTGTTCTGAACAACAACTATGTTTTTTATACCAGCTATATCCAGTGCTTTCAAATGTTCTCTTGTCTGAGGTTGAGGACAGGGTTCATTTGCAGAAACAAGAAGAAGAGCACCATCCATTAACGCAACACCAGAAAGCACCGTTGCCATCAAGGTTTCATGACCGGGAGCATCAACAAATGAGACGGTTCTCAAAGGTTTGCATTCAGAAAAGCACCTTATACATTTCGGAGTTGTAGAATAGCACTCAGGCTCTTTACATTTGGGACATTTATAGAAAGTGGCTTCAGCGTATCCAAGCCTTATGGTTATCCCTCTTTTCATTTCTTCAGAATGCGTGTCTGTCCATTTTCCTGTAAGCGCTGCAGTAAGCGTGGTCTTTCCATGATCCACATGTCCTACCATTCCTATATTCACTTCAGGTAAAAATCTTGGATCTATCTCTGAAATTCTATCACCCTGCTCAATCTTTCAAATTTATATTGTTAATTTTATATAAATTAGCTTAATATCCAAATATTATCCAGCATGGGCCCATAGCTCAGTCTGGTAGAGCACCCGGCTCTTAGCTTCCTAAGAGCCATCTGAGGGGTTGCAAAAACTCCCTGTGAAGGAAGGGTGATACCGGGGTGTCGTGGGTTCGAAATCAAGCCTTTTTACAGGAGGCTTTGCCTTCCACAAAAAGGCTTGAGCCAAAAACATACAAATAACCTTTCTTTACGGGAGTTACCACTTCCGCAAAGAAAGGTTAACCAAAGAAATATGTAAATAACTCCCTTGCTGCTAACATTTCCGCAATAAGCACTAACGGAAAACAGAATAATATTTGCACAGAAGGTCATGCAAACAAGACATTAGTGGAAACTTCGAAAGCCGGTAACGAAAATCCCACTGGGCCCATGCTTATTTTCCAAAAAGTTTAAAAACCCCCTTTACAATAATTATTCCGATGGCGGCCAAAGTGGGAGGGTTCACCCGTTCCCATACACCCTTTTGCCTTGCAAAAGCATTGCAGGGAAATGCAAAAGGTGGGGGAATCCGAACACGGTAGTTAAGCCTCCCTACGGTCTGGGGTGTAGTTCCTTCGGGAGCGAAACCCAGACAGCCGCCTGCTTTTTATGATCACACATCAAAATTCGGTTTGTATTTCGGTTGTATTACACCATCAAGCTGTTTTATATGAGAAATATACTGAACAGAAACCCTTCCTGTATAGAGAATCTCTTCATCACCACCAGAGTCCAGATATTCTTTCACCATTTTCCTTCCAGCAACATATACATTTCTCAAAAAATTCGCTCCTTTCTTGGATGTGTCACACAGACCTCTTTTTGAGTGATATGCACAAACAAAAGCTTCCTCTTTTGAGAATCCGGCCTTGAGAAGCACATTATAAATATCACAGAATGGGTTTTCTTCTGCCATTACCATTGCGATGATGTTTCCTGCCCTTTTCTTTCTTTTCTCATCGGTTTGTGCGCCAACCCTTTCTTCATTAACCAGTGCGAGACCTTCTGATGTAAAGTAACGGAATGGGAACCCGATAGAAAAAAGCGCATAGGGCTGGAGGCAACCATTCTCGTAACAAACCACATGCGTTCCTATCTCATGAATCTTCAGACCCTTTAAAGCGCTTAGGGATCTGTATTTTTTCGGTATCAGTATCTTTCTTTCATCTTCCAACACTATAATGTTTGCTATTTTATCAGAAATCTCTATTGAATATTCATGCTCTATTCCACAGGTTCTTAGATACGAACGGAATTCTTCCGCAACGGTTTCGGGAGATACCACTGCAGGTTCTTTCTCCACATCTTTTTTATAAAACTCCTTTGCCCATTCCACATCTTCTTGTGCAGGTTTAAGACAGAGTTTTTCTATTATTTCCTGAAAATCTTCAGAACCCCTGACAAGTATAGAATTAAAGTACATTTCCAGGTTGTTTATAAGTTCTTTCTGCAGAAACCCGTAAATATCACTATCATCTATCTCCTCTCTCAACACCTTTAATTCCCTTTTAATCTCTCTGCGATCAAAAGATACTTCTGGATATTTGAATTGTGGATTGTAGAGCGGATTTTCAAATACCTTTTTTCTCTCTTCCTTAAGATTCTCGGGAATAAGAAACTTCAACCATGCAGTGTGGCCTATTTTTCCGTTCAGCTCCCTGAGCCTTTCATCCACGTTCATAAAATAAACATTTTTAAATATTTATAAATTTTACTATTTTTTGGTAATTTCATCCAGCTTTTTATTCACAAGCATATCAGCTTTTTGAATATACGGATTTTCTCTTCTGACATGAACATAAAAAACCCTATCGAAGCCCTTTTCCCTTTCTCTCACCCGGTGAACAAGTTCCTGAAGGTGTTTTTTTCTAATCTTATATTTTCCTTTAAGCTGATTCACAACAAGCTGACTGTCCAAGGTTATAACAACCTCTCTTGGTAAAAACTTCTTTGCTAACTCCAGAGCCTTTATTACAGCATAGTATTCTGCTTCATTGTTTGTTTTTGTTCCCAAATATTCACCGTGCTCTTCCAGAATCCTGCCTTTCTCATCAGCAATCACAATCCCTATAGCTGCCGGACCTGGGTTTCCCCGGGAACCCCCATCAGTATAGAGGTAGAGCTTCTGATGCATAATGGATCTGTAAATATTTGTTTAAATTCTTCATATTATTTCATCCATTTCACAACTCAATAACCGCTCTATCCTTGCAGAACTGCTTATTTATGGTAGTATCCGATATATACTTCTGCCTGAGCTTGCAGAATCCGAGAATAATCATACCTTTTCGATATTTGTTTTCCCTTTCCTTGAGAAAATACGGACACTTCCTGCAATCCATGGATTTAAATTCGAAAGGAATTTTTAAAAGTTTTAGATTGAAGTAAAATCTACAGCATGATAAAAAAAATCAAACTTGTGAACTGGAAATCCCATCTGGATTCTGAATTTAGATTTTCCCAAGGGGTTAATGTTCTCGTAGGTATAATGGGTTCAGGAAAATCCAGTGTGATGCAGGCAATTTCCTTTGCTTTATTCGGAACGTTTCCTGCACTGCAATCAAGAAAGGTTTCGCTTGATGAAATGATAATGAGCAGACCGCAAAAAATGAATCGTGCAGAGGTACAGCTTACCTTCTCTCTTGATGAGAATGAATATTGCATAATGCGTGCAATAGAAAGAGGGAAAGGAACTGTAAAAGCTGAAATAAGAAAGAACGGCAGGCTTATCAATGTAAACCCTCAGGGTGTGACAGAAGAGGTTGAGAGAATACTGCAGATGGATTATGAGCTTTTTTCCAAAGCAGTGTATGCTGAACAGAACAATCTGGATTATTTTTTGAAAATACCGAAAGGTCAACGAATAGAGCATATAGACAGAATGTTAAAGCTGGATAGATTTGAAAGAGTGAGAGAAAATGCGGTTTCTCTGACGAACCGAGTTCGGCAATCTGCCAGAGATTTGAAAAGAATAGTTGAGGATATGGAAAAGGAAAACCTCGAGAAAAAAATCCAAATGCTGGATGAGGAAATAAAGACCTTAAATCAAGACAAGGATTGTTTAGAGGCATCTCTGCAAAAGATCGATAATGAGGTGTTGATACTCACCTCAAAAATTTCCGAGCTTGAAAAAACAGAGGAAGAACTGCATGAAATTACAAAGACCCTGGAGGGTCTAAATTCAAGCATAAAGGAAATAGAAAAGTCTCTGATTGCTAAAAAAGAAAAACTTTCTGGAAAGAAGGTAGACGAGGAGGGATTGAAGTCCATAGATGAAAAAATAAAGGAGCTGGAAGAGGAATTAAAACTTAAAAGAGAAAAGGAAAAGGCACAAAGAGAAGAGCTAGCATCGCTGCAAACAAAGATCTCAGTGCTTCGAGCAGAAACAGAAGAATTGAAGAAAGAAATAGCTGAAAAGGAAAAACCTTCTGATATTGAAGAAAGGGTTAAAAACAAACTGGGTGAAAGACCAGAAGAGATTATAGAGCAGAAAGAATCCCAGCTGAAGAGCCTCAAAGAACAGTTATATTCAATGAAGGCAGAGAAAGAAAATCTCCAAAAATCCACTTTAAGCCTAAAAGACGCCAGAGAAAAATGTCCTGTATGCGAGAGTGAAATAAGTAGAGAAAAAAAGGAAAGATTGCTGAGAGAAAGAGAAAAGCAGATAGGCGAGATCGAGAAAAACATAACCGAGACTGAAGGGAAAATAGCGCTGATTCAGAATTTTATTGAGGAAGCAAGGATAATACTTGCAGAGTTTCAAAACTATCAGGAAATAAAAAAATCTATAGTAGAAGCCCGAAAAAAACTTCAGGAAATGGAAGAAGAGATAGTAAAACTCGAGAACCTGAAGAAGGAATCGGAAAGAAAATCTATAAAAATCAAAGAGATTCTCGAACAAAAGGAGAAATTCCTTAAGCAGTTTATAGCAAAGAAAGAGGAAATGAAAGCTATTGTTGAAGAGATATCCCATATAAAAGAGATGGAATCGAGATTGAGAGAAAAGAAAATACAAAAAGAAATGCTTTCTGAAAAGGAAAAAACACTCTCCTCAAAACTTAAAGAGCATGATCTGAAGGAGCTGAGAAGCAGACTTCAGGAGAATATCGCTGAAAAAAGCAAACATGCAACTAAAATAAAAAACATTGAAGAAATGATAAAGGAAAAGGAAGAAAGAAAAGAGGAGTATAAAAAAAGATTCAATCTTCTAAAAAAGTACAAAACCGAAGTGAAAACAAGCAATGAAATAGTAAAAAAACTGGAGCTTTTCACAGAAGCGGTGAAAATAACTCAGGATCAGTTAAGAGAGGAATTTCTAAAAACCGTAAATGCTATCATGAATGAGATATGGCAGGAGATCTATCCCTATCAGGATTTCCAGGGAATAAGACTTGTGATAGACAAGGACTACACCCTTCAATTAAAAACCTCTGATGGATGGGTAAATGTGGAGGGAATTGTATCCGGAGGTGAAAGATCCATCGCATCACTGGTTTTGAGAATAGCATTTTCTCTTGCGTTCATACCGAACCTGAAATGGTTGATACTCGATGAACCTACACACAATCTGGATACCAATGCCATAGAAAAGTTCAATGAAATACTCAGAGAGAGAATGCATTCATTTGCGGATCAGGTTTTCATAATAACTCATGAGGAAAGGCTTGCGGAAGCTACAACAGGAAGTGTTTACAAGCTGGAAAGGGATAAAGAAATGAATGGACCAACGATTGTTAGAGAAGCCTAACAATCAAAAACCAATATAACCCTCCAACCCAAAATATCTATATAGCATGCATAAACTCAAAGCCCAGGGCTGGCAG
>CAZCGK010000022.1:0-7653 GCA_964498245.1 uncultured archaeon
TCCTCTCCAGAAACAGATAAGAACAAAAATACAATCGAAGTCAAATGTGAACAAACAACTTCAGAATACCTTACATGCGATGTCAAAAACTTCCAGCTTCCTGAAAATTTCAATGGAATAACAAACAAACCAAAAGAATTTATTGCAGGTTATTTGGATCCATCATTTCTTGTATACTGGCAGAGGTTTCCTCCTGGTGAGGACGCTGCATGGTCAGGATATGCTTCATGGTTTCAAGGAGTAGGTACGGTAATGCTGGGAACCATGTGCATAGGCTCTTTCGTTTCCCCAGTAGTAAAAAGCATAAAATGGTTAAAGAATGTAGCATCTCTAAAAAAACTGAGAAAAGCAAAAAATATAGAAGAAACTGAAAAGATTCTGAATGAAGTTGATAATCTTGAAAGCTTGCTAGAAAAAACATACAAACCCAAAACCGGAGAAGAAGCGCCAGAATTGTTTAGATTTATCAAGGATGGAAATGTTTATATAGTCAGAAAAGGCGTAGAGGAAACGATAAGTTCCAGTGAGCTTGCAAAAACCATCTTCAATCAGAAGATATTTGAAAAATATGAAGGAGCACCAAACAAATTCTTCCAGGCTGCAAAATCACTTTCCAATGAAGAAAAAACCACCATCCGTACAGCCTTTAACGAAATAGAAGAAAAAGGCACAACAAACATAAACCTTTTCGATTACCTCAAAGATGAAGAGAAAATTAAGTTAATGAAAGAAATATTTAATGTAGATATTGAGAAAAATCTTGCCATCATAAACAGAGTTATAAAATATGAAGGAATGGCAGGAATCGGAGCGTATATCGCTTCTGCAATTGATCAGAAGATAGGAAAGAAGATCGTGAACAAACCATCAAAAATCATTTTAGACAGAGCAATGAAACCCGAAATCGATGAATACGATCTTTTCAAAGACGGAATGGTTGACAAAGCCACGGAAGCGAATGGAATAGTGGTTGACAGAGGAATACCTGTTATTCTGGATAAAGGCAGTTCTGTATCACCATTGTATTTTGCCTCTCCCTGTCATGCTGATATAACGGTCACGAAGAAAGAAGTGAGATGCCTCACTTACAAATACAACTCATTAACAGGAGAAACCGAATGCGTATCACCAAAAAAAATCGATGATTTCACAAGAGGTGACGAGAGAGAATGTGGTTCAATATTTTCTTACTCAGAGACAGCGGGCTTGTTTTCTTCACCTGAGGCAGATTTTATAGAGAAGGAAAAAGAATTCATAAAAAATCTCAACAGCATGGGCAGTATATTCATAAAAACAGCAAATGGAAATTACTGGATATACGACCCGATAAACAATTTATACTATTTCTTCGATGCAGAAAAACAAAAAGCAATTATGATTGCAAATGAAAAGAATGAAAGAATCCCATTTTGCAAGAAATGGGAAAGAGATACATGCATAGAATATATGAATAACTGTCCTCAAAAACCCGAAAAGTTTGTTTTAGAACCAGAAAAATTTGTGAAACCCAACACTCAACAAGAAAAAGCAAAAAATGAAGAAAATATAGGATACTGTGTAATTAACGATGGAGACTGGACACCAGAAGTATACACACCGGATTGTGATGAAGAAAAGGAAAGCTGTTTTAAATCCCCTTACAAGGATTATGATGTCACAATGAAAATTCTTGGCAGGCTAAAAGACGGAAAGATCGAAAGCATATACGGCCTTGTAATAGAATATAAATATCAACCATTCCTATCCAAAGCATTCGCAACCGGTCCAGAAACCACTGATAGAATCATACTGAAAGATAAAGATGGTGATGGAAAGGTGGATTTTGTTGCACATATTTCAATCCTCTGGGGCGAATGCGGTAGTATAATTGGTATAAAAACAATAAGATATTACCAGATATTCGAGGATATAAACAAGGACGGAACCATAGATGCTATATTCGCAGGATATAATGATAAAAAAACAGGCATACAAGGATGTCATATACCTGCAATAATAGCAGAACCTGACAAAAGCAGATACGAAGATGAACACAACTTCTGCTATCAAAAGAACACATACACAGGAGCCGTGCTTATGGGAGTGAGCCTTGCAGCAGATGCAGCCGCAACAGCAGCACCAAGCCCGTGGACATGGGCTGCTTCCACTTTAGCTAACTGCGGCCTTGCAATATATCACGCAACTGCAGAAAAGGCATGGCCCTCATAGTTTTATAACAGAATATCTCACTAAAATCTTTTACTTTGTAGAAGATTTTCAGTATTGCTTAAACAACTCTGCTGGATTTATCTTAGCATCTTCTGGTAGCTGTTTGAGCATCTCTTCTGGCAAGTCTTTGAATTTTTTTACAGCAACAGGCGGACCCTCTTTAGGCCTCTTCCCTACCAACACACCAGTAAAGCAATCAAATCCCAAAACATAACCTTCAGGAATCTCAATATCTTTCGGAACCCATCCCATAGATCCAGTATCAGGGTTTCTATATCCGACGTAACCTTTAGGTTTCCTTTTCGGAAAATAGCAAGTGGCTCCTGTAAAAGTCTTATACACATAAAATACCTTAGTCTCACCAATAACATACTTCGTGATATCCACTCCAAGACCAAATTCTTGTTTTTCTTTATCTTTCTTTACCATTTCCGAAACAGCAGGCTTCTCCTTCACACCCTTATACTCAGACTTACTCTCTCCACCACAACCAGAAACACCGCACAGCAAAGCCAAACCAGCCAGACCACCAGCAGCCCCAGCAATATATTTCCATGCCTTTGATTTCTTTCTTCCCTCTCCCAAATCAACCTCCTTATAAAGCTCTTCTGTTTTGAAATCCCTTCCTCCATTATACTCCATAAAATTATCACCTATCAATAACTAAAAATTCTTTTATTTAAAAACCTTTTGCCGGTGATTGACGAAATCTTGAACTACAGAAGTGACAAATTTTAAATATAACTGACAGAATGTGCAAATTACTTAAATCCCTCGCTTGCCAAATGAAACTTGAGAAGATTCTCAAGACCTTTGAGGTATCCGTTCATATCCACAGATTACTTGTTAAACATTTTTCAACAAAAACCAAGGCTTGAAGTTACATATCAAGTTTTCAAACCTGGTTTCAAAACCACCATCGTGCAATTCTCACTATTAATAAACTTCTCAATCACATTATTAACTTCCTTTAGCGTGACTGAATCTATTCTCTTCTCGTATCTATCAACTTCTTCAGCCTCTGTGAAAAGTTCCGTGACAGCGTATTGATCTGAAAGTGTTATATTAAGTTCGTGATAGTATGCATTAATTCCCTTGAGATAATTCTTGGTGCTTTCAAGCTCGCTTTTTGTTATTCCTTTTGTTCTAAGATTTTTTATTACCTCTACCAATGTGCTTCTGGCCAGAACCGTGTTTTCAGGAGATGTTGCAACATAGCAAAAATAATAACCTTCCTTATCATTATATTCAGCACCCACATTGTAAGCAATACCGAGTTCGTCAACAAACCTTGTCTGCAATCTCGAATTCATGTTTCTACCCAGAACAGCTGTTATTATTTCCATCGAATATCTCTCATTCTCCGATATTGTTGGTGCCAAACCTCCAATCACAAGATGGACCTGTTTTAAACCATTTTCGCTTACCTCAACTTCGTGCCTGCCAATTCTTTTTACCTTTACTTTCGGAAAATTTGGCAACTCCTTTCTTTTTAATTCACCGAATAATCCTTCCACGGCTTTTTCAGTTTTTCTGTAATCTATATTCCCCACAACAGAAATCACCATGTTATTGGGAACATAATATTTTCTATAAAACCTGTAAATTTTGTTTCGTGTCAGGCTGTTTACACTCCTCTCTGTTCCAAGTATGCACATTTCCAGCGGTGTACCTTTATACATTTCCCTTTCAAACAGAACCCGTCTCAAAATCTCGGGATCGCTCATCCGCTGCCTTATTTCTTCGAGAATAACACCTTTTTCATTCTCTATACAATCGCTATCAAAAATAGACTCAAACAGCATGCTGTATAAAACCTCGAGACCGACATCAACAAATCCATGCATGATATTGATATTATATTTCGTATATGTCTTCTGCGTGATTGCATCAAAGGTTCCGCCCAGAGATTGGATTGTTTCCATCAATTCTTTCTGTGAATATTTCCTTGTGCCTCTAAAAAGCATGTGTTCAACAAAATGCGCTATACCGTTGTTCTTTCTGTTCTCATGAATTGTTCCTGTTTTTACCGCAACCGTGATTGCAGCGGTTTTCACATACGGTCTTTTCTTCATGATAAGTTTCAGACCATTGTCAAAGACAATCTTTTTCATGTTTTAACATAAAAAGTGGGAAATATTATATTTTGGAAAAAATCAATTTTGCTTTTTACAATATTCAATTATCTCTTCATTTATTTCATATCTTTCATCTACTTCATCAAGTATCTGATTATGTACCGAGTTTTGATGGTAAAACAAATGGACTATAACTCCATATTGTTTTGCTTTCCTTATAGCTGGGACGAAATCGGAATCTCCAGCAACTATAATTATATGATCAACGTGTCTTTCAAATGATATATCTGCAATATCTAACGACATTAATACATCTACCATCTTTTGTTTGAAAACTCCTTTTATTATTTGCAGTTTTCCGAGTTTAACTTCAAATCTTGGAAGCCTCTTAAGTTTCTGAATAAATTTCTGCATTCTTGTATGACGAATTTCATCCTCTCTGTTTCCCTTTCGTATCACAGGCATACAATGATAAAAGTATGTTCGTAATAATCTACACTTGACGATATCACACAACTTTCGTGAAAAAACTCCATAATCTATATCAGCCTCAGAAAAACAATCTTTTAATACTTTATTTAAGTAACCACCATCAATAAATACTGCAGCTCTTTCCATCATCTCATTAAGAAATATTATTCCCATCACTCATTTCTGAGCGATGGGGAGGATTATGTAATATTTTTGTTAAAATAAAATATATAAATTTTACTAACGAAGTTCAAGGTTTAAAATAAAAAACGGAACGCTGAGTCTGTATCAAGAGATTAAAGGAATTAAAAGTTTCATGAGTTATAAAATTCAAAGACTAATTCTTATTATGAAAAAGATCTATCCCGCATTGAAAGCAATAATAGTTAAGAGCGGAAAAATTCTAATTCTGAGAAGAACAGGAAAAGAAGACTGTTTTAAAGATATGTGGGACATTCCTGGTGGAAAGATAAATTTTGGTGAGACTCCTGAAGAAGCCTTGAGAAGGGAGATTAAAGAAGAAACTAATCTGGAAGTAGAAATAATTAAACCAGTAAGGGTGTGGAGTTTTTTCAAAAATAATGGAAACACACAAGTGATTGGAGTTACAATACTTTGTAGGTATAAGAAGGGAAAAGTAAAACTAGGCAAAGAACATGATGAATTCAGATGGATAAAACCAGAAGAGATAGAAAATTATAATGTTCATGAAGGTATCAAAGAAGATATTAAAGAGGCTTTTCTAAGTAAGGAATTATTAACCCGAGAATGTGAATATTAATCATGACACTCGTACTTAACGTTCCACGATACAGACAACCACCGATGATGTGCGGAGCTACCGCTCTGGCCGAGGTTATGGAGTATTTTGACAAGAAAAGATACAATATAAGAGAAATAGCAAAGGAAACCGAAAAAACATATAAAAATATAGACTGGCTTTTTGCTGCTGGCATTTCTGCAATAAAAAGAGGTTTCAAATCAAAGATTACAACCGTTTCGATAGAAATTTTTGATCCTTCATGGGCCACATTAAATAAAAATAAACTTATCAGAAAAATGGAAAAAAGATTGGAGTATCTCATGAGCCTAAACACAAAAGATAGTTATATTGTTGAATGGAACATATCCCCTTTAAAATGGGCCATAGAATATCTGAGGAAAGGAGGAGAGCTATTTTACCATCCCATCACAACAAAGTTAATCAAGAATTTTCTTAACAAGAAAATACCTTTAATCACACCTATGAATGAAAATCTCTTTTACGGAATAAAACGAACAACAGAGAATGATGAATACGATGATATAAAGGGGATGGGTACTGGTCATATCATTGTAATCTCCGGTTTCAAAAAAAATAAGTTTATCATCACAGATTCTGAGATTCTTGCCGAGAGGTTTAAGGGAGTCAAAGGTAGAGTGGAAAAGGAATTCGAGATTCTTCTAAACTGTATGTCTGCCGCTGGTCCACCGTCTCTACTGATAGTTTATAAGTGAATTATAAAACAAATTGAACAAAAAATTTAAATATTGTTCACTATATTGAACAATATGAACGAAATACTGTCTGTATTGGCAAGGCAGAAACAGGAGATTGAAGAAAAGCTTTCGAAGAGAATTGTGGAAAGAGAGCTTTCGAATAGAATTGAGAAATACATAGACAAAAGCCTTGTGAAGGTTGTTTCCGGAGTAAGGAGAAGCGGTAAGTCTGTTTTATCTTTGCTGGCTCTTAGAAACAGAAAATTCGGTTATGTGAATTTCGATGAGGAAGAACTTGTAAGGGTAAAACTCGATGAACTGCTGTCTGCTGTAAGAGAGATTTACGGAAACATTGAGTTTCTGCTTCTGGACGAGATTCAGAATGTGAAAAACTGGGAATTGTGGGTAAACAGCCTGCAGAGAAGAGGATATAATTTGATAATAACAGGAAGCAATGCCAAACTCTTAAGCAAAGAGCTGGCAACCCACCTGACAGGCAGATATATAGAATTTGAAAACTTCCCGTTCAGTTTCAGAGAATATCTTAAATGGAGGAATTTTGATCTGAGCGGTATAGAATACCTGAAGGAAAAACAGGGAGAAGTAAGGAATATTTTAAGAGAATACATAAACAAAGGCGGGTTTCCGGAATATATTGTTGAAGAACTCGACAGGGAATATCTGAGAACACTCTTTAAATCCATAATTTATGCAGATGTTGTCAGGAGATGGAATGTAAAGTATCCGGTTAAGTTGGAAGAGCTGGCAAGATATCTCATTTCCCTCTTTGCAAGAGAGTACACGGCAACAAAACTAAAAAACCTGCTCGGTTTCAGAAGCACATTTACAGTTCAGAATTACATAAAATATTTGGAGGAGAGTTTTCTGGTTTTTTCTCTTGAAAGATTCTCATTCAAGGTTAAGGAATTTCTGAAGGTTCCAAGAAAGGTTTACTGCATTGATACAGGTCTGATCAATGCTATCTCCGCAAGAAGCACAGAAGACATTGGAAGGCTCATGGAAAATCTGGTCGCGGTGGAACTTAAGAAAAGGGGATTCAAAGAAAACAGGGAGCTTTTTTATTTTAAGGATAAAGTCCGAAGGGAGGTGGATTTCGTTCTCAAGGAAGACCTGAAGGTGAAACAGCTCATACAGGTTACCTATGCTTCTGGAAGGGACGAGATTGAAAGGAGGGAAATCAAAGCCCTGCTTGAAGCAGGAAAAGAGCTTAACTGCAAAAATCTGCTCTGCATAACCTGGGATTATGAAGGGGAGGAAAATATTAAAAACAGAAAAATTGTTTTTGTGCCTCTGTGGAAGTGGTTACTGGGATAAGGAGTGAGACTGATGCATGCTAATCCAAAAACCAATATAACCCTCCAACCCAAAATATCTATATAACATGCATAAACTCAAA
>CAZCGK010000023.1:0-6478 GCA_964498245.1 uncultured archaeon
CCTCAACCCTTATGGGATGGGCAGTGGCCATTCTCAAAGCACCGAGAAGAATGGCAGAACCGAATAGGATTTTGAGAATGCTTCCCGGCAAATTGCTTGCAACCCATGCTCCTCCGAATGTAAAGATAACACTTGCTAAACCGAGAATTATCGCCTGCTTCCAGAGAACCACACTTTTTCTATGATGTCTGAAAGAACCACTCAGCGCGGTAGGAAAAACAACCAGTAAATTTGTTCCGAATGCAATCCTTATCGCAATTGTCGGGTCTATTCCCATCGCTGTTAGAATCCAGAACTGAACAGGAATCATTATAAAACAACCACCCACGCCTAACAAACCTGAAACCAATCCAACCAGAGCCCCGGTTATCAGCAAGGCCAGAATGTAAATTAATGCTATCATTCTTCACCTCCTCTCATAAGTGATAAAATCCTCCTCACCTTCGGATTTGAGATTCTGTAATAAACGCTTTTTCCTTCCCTTCTCGATTTAACAATTCCCAAACTTTCAAGCTTTGCCAGTTGAATCGAAACCGTTGATTGAGTTCTTTTCGTAAACGGAACAATTTCACAAACACACTTTTCTCCATCAAGAAGAAATTCAACTATCTTTAATCTTGTCTCATCACACAATGCTTTGAATATTTTTAGTAATTCTCTCATATTGATATATTGATAAATATAAATATATAAAGTTTACGACCTTAACCAATATCGAAATTATTCTCTATCAATATTAGATAGACTTATGCTTTAAAGAAACTAAAAGAAAAAATAAACAGGAGGTGATAAAATGAAGGTAGCTCTAAGTTCAACAGGAAAAGATTTGGATAGTAACGTCAGTAATGTGTTCGGAAGATGTCCGTATTTTATTATTGCTGAAATCGAAAACAAAAAAATAATAAAAACCGAAGCAATAAAAAATATAAGTGCAGATCAAATGGGAGGAGCAGGTATTTCTGCCGCTCGAACAGTTGCAGAAGAAGATGTGAAAGCTGTAATAACAGGAAGCATTGGCCCGAGAGCTTCGGATGTACTGAGACAGTTTAACATTGAAGTCTACAATGGAAAGGGATGCAAATCTGTAAAAGAAGCTTTGCAGAAATTCGTAGATAACAAACTAGAGAAAATTCAATAAAAAGATGGTGATATGAAAGTAAGAATAGATAAAAATAAATGTGTTGGTTGCGGTATCTGTGCCAATATATGTCCAGATGGCATAGAAATAATTAATGGTAAAGCTTCTATAAAGGATGAAAATGCAAGTTGCTTGATAAATGCCGCAAATTCATGTCCAAGAGGAGCCATTATTTTAGAGACTAATAAAACACAACAACCAGAAATTCCACATACCTTTACACGGGTAAGGAGAATTGGTCGTGGAATTGGTGGTAGAGGAAGAATGTGGGGTTTTGCAGCCGGTCCCGGAGGCTATTGTATATGTACACGATGTGGATACAAAGTTTTGCATCAACGCGGAATTCCTTGTTACCAGCAGAGATGCCCTAAATGTGGCTCTCCAATGATAAGAGAAGCTTAAAAATTGATTGAAAGAGGTTGAGAAAATGAAGATAGTAATCCCGACGGATAGCAGAAGAGGATTGGATGATACAGTAGCAGAACATTTTGGCAGATGTAATACTTATACCTTTCTTGATGAAAAAGGCAGAGTTATTGAAATAATAGACAATACAAGCGAACATATGGGCGGTTCTGGGTTACCCCCAGAGCTTATGAAAAAACACGGAGCAGATGTTTTACTGTGTAAGGGGCTTGGTCCAAGAGCACTTAATTTGTGCAAGCAACTTGGCATTGAAGTGTATGTATGCCAGGCAGAAACAGTTAAAGAAATATTTGAATTGTGGAAAAGCAAGAAGATCAAAAAGGCAGATTTTGAAGACGTTTGTAAGGAGCATAGAATATGAAAATCGCAATTACTGGTGGTAAAGGCGGAACAGGTAAATCCATAGTAGCAACCTCATTGGCAGTTGAGTTTGCAAGAAGTGAAAAGACCATGCTTGTGGATGTTGATGTGGAATGTCCCAATGACCACCTATTGCTTTCTGTAAAAAGAAAGAAGTGTATTACTATTTATCAATCAATACCAAAATGGGACTTTAATAAATGCACAAAATGCGGAAAGTGTGCTTCTGTTTGTAAGCAGAATGCCATAGTTTTTGTTAAAGGAAAATATCCTGCTTTTGTAAAGGATGTTTGTATCGGATGTAAGGCATGTATTGTAGCTTGTCCAGAAAACGCAATAACAACTACTAAAAAAGAAATCGGGTTTATATATAGAGGAAAAAACTACAATGTAGAGTTGGTTTCAGGGGAACTTAAATTAGGAGAACTTGCATCCGGAGAGGTGGTTACTGAAGTAAGAAAATATTCTGAAGAAATTAACAGGAAGATAAAAGCTGAGATTGTTCTGATAGATTCTGCTGCAGGAATTGGCTGCCCTGTAATTGCTTCATTGGTCGGCACTGATTACATAGTTGCCGTAACCGAGCCAACACCGTCTGCCTTACATGATTTGAAAAGAGCTCTATACCTGGCTAATCATTTCGGTATCAAACACGGTATTGTTATCAACAAGTTTGATCTTGAAAAGAAGTTTTGCTCAAAAATAGAGAATTTTGCAAAAGAAAACAATATCCCAATTATCGGAAAAATCCCCTACAGAAAAGATTTTGTAGATGCAGGAATAAAGATGAAACCGGTTGTTGAGATAAATCCCAAATACAAAAAAATATTCAGAAACATTATTGATAAAATAACCGCTACCGCGTTTAATTGAGAAAATGGACGAATGAAATGAGCCGTTAAATCATTAAAATCGGTGCAGAGCTATTGATCCCCATTTATGTGAGAGAGTGAGACAAAATACAAGCATTGCGAATTTCATTCACTTCTAAGAAAGATTACTCGGGTTTTAAAGTGATCAATTGGTAAGAGATTTCCTTTTGAGCCAGTTTTTCGAGCCATTCTTGATTGATTTCGACACTGAAGCGATAATACTCTTCTCCCCATTTATCAATAATCCATTCCTTAACCTTTTCTTCTTTCATTTTTCCAATGATTTCTTTAGCCTCCTCTATAAGCTGATCGTTAAGATATTCCATCTTGGAAACGGAAAAACCGGCTTCTTTAATTGCTTGCTTATACTCTTCAGAAGAGGAAGGAATTGCTTCAAAAGGAGTAAACAAATACTCAAGTTCTTTAGGAGCAAAGTAATCAGTGAAAATCACTTTCCCGTTTTCTTCCAAAATTTCCTTACACTTCATTAATGCTTCTTTTTTGGGAAGAAGAGGAAAGACATCCAATGAAATTATGGTTTTAAATTTTTCTCCATTTTCATTGTTGTATTTAAGAAAATCTCCCTCAATCACCTTAACATTTGGTTTTCCTTGAGTGATTTCTTTAGCTTTTTCTACACAATAAGAAGAAATGTCTATCCCGGTTATGGGATAATCCGCCAAGGCTAAAAGTCCTCCATAACCACAGCCTATTTCAAAGACCGGAGGTTCTAAAGCTTTCACAATTTTTTCGCTGAACTCTTTTCCTCCGTGGTGAGCATGATAGGGATCCATTCCTACCAATCTAAAGGCTTCATTCCAGTCCTCCCATTCGATTGTATTCCCCGCAACCCCTTTTGATTCAAAAGGCTTGGGTAAAAACCCACAGATAAAATCCGGCTTATCAGATTTGTTCTGAATATATCGGGTTTTCATGCGTTCAACCTTGAATTCACTCATTTATTAAAAATATTTTCCAGCATCTCTTTGTCAACCACTATCGCTTCTTCATTCCTTCCAATCTTTCCGGAAAGATTAAGTGCTTTGCGGTCTGCTTTTGAACCCACAATAACAAGTTTATTTTCACCTACAATTTCAAATACTGCCGGACAGCCAGCTCCTCCGCACATAAGACTTAGTGCTTTTATTTTCATACACTCCCCCCTGCTTAATTGATATTATCTTTCAGAATAATATAAAATTTTTTCGCCCTTAACCGTTTCTGTGCTGAAGACAAATCGTATATTTCTTTGATAATCACGTTCATTAGACCGAAGCCGCTACTGAATTTTAAACTTTATTTTTAATTTTTCTGCAGTCTTTTTTAAGGAATTCTCGAGATCAATTTTATATAAAGATGCCAAATATGTTAAAAACAGAATTGAATCTGAAATTTCCTCTTCAAGATTTTTATGATCAAATTTTTCTTTTCTTATTTTTTTGTTTGTTAATTGCCTTGCTATCTCTCCGATTTCTTCAATTAAATGAATAAATATCTCTTCTTCTGTATGTTTATCCTTTCTTTTATCGGAGATTTTATTAAACAATTCTTCTACTTCTTTCTGAAACATTTTTATATTCATTAACATAGTTTTAACTCTCTCTATATTAATTTTTAAGTTTGCGACCGAAGCGATAGGTTTTATTAAATTTTGAAGCGTTTTTTAATTATGAACTCTTTTGATACCTATGCAAAAAAATTAGATTCAATAGTTACCAAATTACCGACTGCAGCCCAATACTTTGAGAAAGATCTAGGTCCTTTAATATCATTTGCTGATTTTACTAAAGAGTTAAGAAAAATTCTGAAATATCTAAAGGCTGAAATTATTATAGGAGAGGAGGAAGATGATGGAATTGTGAGAGTTGTATTTGATCCGACAAAGAGCCCATACTTTAGACTCAGACTTGATAATTTTAGAATTGACTTCGATGAGCTGGAAGAAAGAAAAAATATTGATAAAAAATTGGAAGCAGTTATTGGTATCGGCTTTGATACGGTAGTAGGTAGCGAGTATGAAGATAATGAAAAGCCAGATTTGATAACCGAGTTTATGTACACAAACAAGATTGGAGAGATTTTATTTGCTACAGATGTAAATGTGTACAAGTCAGAAAACCGGAGAGAGGCTTTAAATGATTTTTTTGATATCTCAAAGGCTAGATGATATTAGCGAGCCCGCCAATTGAAAAAACTAAATCCAGCCGTTAAACTGGATTTGGATAAGCGAAAGTAATTTTAATGCAACGTTCGGCGAAGCCGAAAAATAGAGACTGGCGTTGTATTCTGATAGTAGTAAAAAGAACGAAAAATTTATAAAGATAAAGTAAATAATTAACCCCATGACAGTCAAAAAAAATGCTGGGTTCAATCATCCTCGCAGGAGCAATAGCTTTTGGAGGATGTTCAGATAAGGAAGCACCTGAATACAAAAACCTTGTTGGAAAAGTGTATCAATTGGAACAACAAGAATTGATTTATGTAGATAATCAAGGTTTTGGTTCTAGTAAAGATATACATGTTCCAATAACTTTTTTAGGAGTTGAAGCAGAAGGTAAAAAATACCAATTAATCCTTGTCGGACCTCATGATTTAAAAAAGGGAGATATTGTAAATTTAGATTATTTGACTGATAACGAAGTTACAGGAAGGGAAATCTGGAACAGGTATTATCCGAAAAGAGCAAATTCTCCTGCGATTACAGAGCCTAATGTTAGATTCAAAGTTGATGGCTATGCAACAGCCTGGGAGAAAGAATAAATCTTTCGGTTTCTGTCCTTTAGTCTGAATTTTGAATTGTTTGAAATCCCAGGGAAAGATATTTATAAATCTTTCCCTCTATAGAGAACTAATTTCTTTTTGCAAAAAATATTTTTAAGGAAGCTCCATTAATATATTTAAAAAACGTTTTTAGATTAATTTGAGGTGTAAAAGGAAATGAAAAAAGCTTATCTATTGTCTTTGGTGACTTTTTTAATAGCATTTTCTCCGCTTGTTGCAGCAGGCGAACTTAAGCCAGATTTATCCGATATTATTTCTGAAACACCGGCAGGTGAAAAAGTCCCTGTAATAATTCTATTCCATGAGAAACCAACACCAGCAGACATTAGCATTATTCAATCAGACGGAGCAAGCATAAAATATCAGTATACAATAATTGATGCTGTTGCTGCACAAGTTCCGGTTCAGGCACTAGAGAAAATAGCAAAGAGGGCTTTCGTTAAATTGGTTGAACCGGATTATAAAGTAAAATTAGTCCTTGATAGAAGCGTCCCACAGATTCAAGCAGACAAAGTCTGGGAAGCTGGTATAACTGGAAAGGATGTAGATGTTGCCGTCCTTGATACAGGTATTCATGATGAACACCCATCCTTAACAATTGAAAAAGAAGTGGATTTTACTGGTGAAGGAACAGACGATTTGCATGGTCATGGAACTCATGTTGCAGGCATAATTGCTTCAACCGACTCAACTTACAGGGGGGTAGCTTATGGTGCTGATTTATTTAATGTTAAAGTTTTAAACAAGGATGGTTCTGGTTATGCCTCTGATGTTATTAAAGGTATTGAGTGGAGTGTTGATAATGGTGCAGAAATTATCAGCATGAGTTTAGGGGCAGAGATTGATCCCTGTGACGGAACAGATGCTATTTCACAAGCAGTTGATAAAGCTGTAAATAAAG
>CAZCGK010000024.1:0-5946 GCA_964498245.1 uncultured archaeon
TCATCATAATAAGATATCACAATTTATTTTTTTCATTTTTAAACTCTTTCAATCTGCCGTCAAAGCAAATATTTTTCTTCGGAACTTCTGTTTTCATCGTCAGTCTCTTTGGAGGATTAAATCAGATAATCAGTAAAGTGGTCATAAGTCATGACCTCGGAATAACTTTGCAGGGTTATTTTGATGTCTCTCTCACACTTATTTCGCTACTCTCTTTTTCTTTCGCGGCAATGAGCTTTATATCTATTCCAGAAGCGACAGGCGCAGAGAAAAAAGAGGAAATATTATTTAAGCGAGGTGAGCTTGGAGATGTTGTCAGAGGTCTTTTCGCCCTCCTCATTTTCTGTGTGATTCTTCTTTATTTTTATGCTCCATTATTTATTAAGCTCTTATTTGGAAATGAATATATCAAAGCCGCTGATTATATAATGATATTAGCTATCGGTTCAATTTTCTCATTTGTGCAAAAATTCGTGGCATACATTAATATATCTCTTCATAAGGCGAAAGAATATAGAAATATGATTATTGCAACACTTATATGTCTTTCATTCTCCCCTATCCTAACACATATATTCATAGAATTTATGGGTTTCATGGGCGCTTACATTTCTTCAACCCTATTGTTGATTATCTATACATTATCAACGATGCTGAGCTCAAAAGATTTTACCCCTCTCTTCGCTCTATCTCATAGAATTGACAAACTTATTTTATCTTCCGCTGTAATTTTCTTCCTTCTTCATATCTTCTATATTTTATCTATCTCCTTTATATATGGAATATCACTATCCTTTCTAATTTTTGTTTTCCTCCTCTTCTTATTCGGTTATATTGATAAAAATCTAATTTTTGGAATATTTGAGAGGGTAGAAGTTCACGATAAGTGAATCAAGATGAAGACAATCTCAAATAAATTTCCTTTTTCTCAAAAGGGCCCAGATCTACGCTCACATAATAGAAGTAATTATTCCCTAACTGTCTCTTCCTTATTATTTTACCCCCGTTAACTTCCATATTTCCAGATGCCTTTACCCTCACGGTCACACCGTTTACTGCCTCCTTATTTCTGTTTTCAATTGAAATTTTGATTTCTCTTCCATTCCCATTAATTGATACAAAAGCATGAATATTTTTCAATAATTGGAAATATTTCGCAACTTCATATGGAGTTGTGAATGTCAATCCCTTATCTTTCGCATATTTTATCACGCTTACTGTATCATTTAGATACACAGGATTACATGCTTTGTCAGAATCCCACAGGAATATCACCATATCATCATATCGTATAGCAGAATCAATCACCGCTTTCCACGCCTCCGCATAATCATCGTAGAAGTAAGTAGGGCCTCCGATAATTGGCTCAGAAATAGGCATCAATATCACATCATTCTGCTCGCCGTGGTAATAAGCCCTTTTTGGTCTTCTCATGCCCTCCTGATAATATATGTCAAAAGCAGGTGGAATCTTCTCCGAAAGTATAAATGTGATATTCTCATTCGAAAGCACATTCACTGCATTCAAGTCATAATGCAAACCTTTTGGAATAATACCTCTTATCTTTATTTCATGCTCCTGTGCATTTATCTTTATCCTCTTTATCTGTTCCTCTGTTATATTCCCCGCCTTTATTAACCCCACTATATCATAATCCTTCAGTTTACTTAGCTTATTACCATCCAATTCCTGAATATCCACCGCTTCCGTGTAATTCACTACGCCCATATCTTTAAATCTCTCGTGTGTGCCCAACGCATCGGTGAAATCCCCTTTCGTGGCATCTATACGACTCATCAGTATTATTGGTATTTCTCCTCTGGGATACGGATACAGAGATACAGAAGTGTAATGCTCCACATTGTTCCTTGCCGTTTTCTCGTCTCCTATTGAAATCCATTGCGTTATATGCATAGATTCTGCAGGCGAAAGCACATCATCTAAATGCATGGACACAGTATAGTAAGAATAATTCAAATCCGTAAGACCTGTGTAAGTAATTGCATTGGGGTAAGGCGCAGTATTTTCAAATTTTATGTATATTCCCTCAACGCCATTATTGATAAACATTCTATTAAATTTGAGTTTCCTTAGTGGAACTTCATCTTCACATGGATATATTGTTCTCTTTTTTGGTGGATTATCATCAAGCTGGAAATAAAAATAGCGAAGAGGCGAGAAATAACCCATCGTAACATCTACATACATATCCGAATTTATCCAATCATTTGATATAATTATCTCCCTTTTCATTGCCTTTTCAAAGAAACTGTATTTCACGGTTAAAGTTGCCCAGTTCTCCGTTCCCTCCACATTTTTCAATATAGTCTTGTAAATTATCTGATTCCTTCCCAGTATAACTGTTGGAAAAGATATTTCATGCAGAGCCCAGCCATTAACTTCTTCTTTGTAGGGACCTATACCCCATGAAATTTTCAAATAATCATAATAAAGACCGTAATCTCCCAAAAAATTCACTGTTTTATTGCCTATATATCGTATTCCAGGATCCGCCTTACCTATTCTCACCTTATATATGCCAGTATCAACTAAATAGGTATCACCTGCGTCCTTTATTATGGCATCATCAGCGAAGTTTAATTGTGGTGCGATATCCGTTCTATGCACGGGAGAAGTGATGTATTTATAGATAGAGAAATATCCAATTGACGAATATATCTTATCAAGTTGCTTGTTGTAATCTGCTCTTAATCTCCACGGCTTTTCGCCGAAATTCCGCATTGTTCTTTCCGATACTATCAGATATTTCACACCGAAGGTGGCATACAAATCATCCGCATATTTCTCGCTGTCCATTTGGAAACACGCACTGTACTGGTCCCATACAAAGCGACGCATTTCTGCACCAGCACCTATGGTAGTAACACTTACAGGATTTTTCTTACCGTAGACACTGATCATGTGCCGATATCCATAACCTGCGCAGCCCTCGCTCGGCTTTCCAATATAACCTAACCAATATAACCCCTGCCTCTCGTAGCTTGTTCCGCTGATGAGAGGATGATAATACAAATTTCCAATCACAGGTAGAACAACAACGGAGAAAGAAAACATTAATAGAAGCGCACCTGCAAATGCTTTGCGCAATTTTCCAATCATACGAACTTCCATTATTTCATTTACATAATAAAAACCCAAAGCTGAAAGCACTGGAATAATAACAAAGAAGTATCCAATTTCCCTTAATGCCCCTGTCCCTCCCTCTCCTGCCATATATCCCGGAATCAATGTTACAACCGCCACCGAGAGAAGCATGCATAGACCATTTTTGTTCGTTTTAAATGCACCAATCGCTGCGAGAACAGTATGAACGGGACCTAACCAGAACGGTGTATATAAAACGGAATGTGAAATATGCCTTATACCTCCAATAACAGGAACTGAGAAGAATTTTCGCAGAAACTTTTCCCTTATTCCTTGTAATATCACCTTAAATTTGGAGCGAATAAAAATGATGAATCTACAGGTTGCATACATTGAAAGACACCATAATACCACATACATTGAATTCAAATTGATAAAAATATGCTCGTAAAATGTCCTTCCCAGCTCGCTTGAAAATGGAATATGCAAGTCAGATGTGAGAAAGTCCCCTACAGAAACCAAAATCCTACCTCTATTTATATATTGAGGATGCACATAAGGAAACAAGTGCATCACTATGGTGTAAATAAACATTATACTGACTGTGGCCATATATACATCACGATGGATTTCACCATATAGGAGGGCATACATGAAAATGAAAATGAGGGTTAGAGAGAGCAAAAACATATAAGTGCCTGTATGTGTAAAGCAAAGCGTGAAAATGAACACATTCATTAAGAGATATCGTTTCCATAGGGATATTTTATCAGATAGCATGAGAAAAAGAATAAAAATGAGGAAAGATTTAACAAAAACAGATGTAGAATATCCCAAGATACCTGTGCACAAAATCGGCATAGATAGAAGAAATGCAACAGAAAGAAGTGATTCCTTTTTTGATGCACCGAAAATCCTTGCATACGAGAGATATAAAACTGAGAGAACGAGCATGATTACAAATGGGACGTTCTGTGCAAGTTCAAGCACATTCATTCCCGTTACTTTTGCAACGATAGAACCGAAAAGCCATAGACCGAAAGGATAGTCGTATCTCAAGTATCCTTCCTCTAAACAATGCTTATAAAAGTCGTTAAGGGAATTCACGTCTTTCATTTGACGAGTGAAGAACAGATGATCATATACATCTGTTCCATAGGGTATAAAATGAACATATGTGGGAAGGACAAAAGCCAAGGTGAGTAAAAAGAACAGCAAGAGAAGCAACGACGCTTCCTCTCCACGCGGAAGGGCACGGAAATTCTCCATTACCTTCACGGTCCTCACGAAAATGCCTCCCCCCGCCTCATCGTGGCGCTCATTCATCGTTTGTTTATATTATTTCTCTTCCTATTTATGTTCTCTTCCCTCGCAAACGCCATTTTATCCGTTAATTTATTTGCAAAATATATATCACAGCTATTCCTACATCTTCAAATTTTCTATTTTTTATTGCTTCAATCTCCTAAAAATAACTATCGCCCCCCTTCAGAAAATAGAAAAGGTTTAATATAACCTGACATAACCTTCTTGCGAGATGAGGGCGAGAAAGGCTACCGAGGTGGTATTCATATTAGTGCTGCTATTGTCTATGATAGGCTCATCCTCTGCACAGCAGATGCGAGTTCTTTCTCACTGGGACTATGGCGGTTCCTATGATATCGCTGCCTCTGGAAGCTATTTATATGTCGCTGTCGGAGAGCAAGTCCGAATATATGACATCTCCACCAAAGATAAACTGGAGAATATAAAGATGGAGCCAATTCGTCTGTATGGCTACTGGGAGTATGGAACATACAAAGAAAAAACCTCTCCTGTCAACATATTGCACACTGGAGGAGAAATTAAAGGTTTGGACATAGAAGGAAATTATCTTTATATTGCAAATAAAAAAGGTCTTGTGATAGCGGATATTTCAGATCCTGAAAATGCATACATCGTCTCCTCTTTGGATATAGGTGAATGTAGAGATGTTGTGGTTCAGGGAAATTATGCATTTTTAGCAGAGGAATGGAAAGGTGTGCATGTCGTCAATATCTCTGATAGAGCAAACCCTATACTTTTAACCACTGTCGATTTAGGTGGAAGCAATAGACCTTGGAGGCTCGCAGTTTCTGGTAATTATCTGTATGTTGCTATGTGGGCGGAAAAGAGATTGTGTATTTTGAACATAACAAATCCCGAAAGTCCATTTATTGAGGGGGAGTGGACAACTACTGAGGGGGGTGGGGACAGCTTTTCAAGTGTTGCTGTCAAAAATAACTATGCTTATGTGGTCCAATACCATTGGGGATTTCATGTCATTGATGTTTCTGACCCAAGCAATCCTGTTGAGGTTGCAAATGTAATTGGAGATCACAACCCCAATGCAAATGACATAAAAATATTCAGAGATTATCTATTTGTATCCGTCCGTAACATTGAAACTTTTCGAATTTATGACATTTCCGACCCTACAAATCCATCTTTAGTCACCGTATTTTCAGAATGGTCATCGTATGCAGAGGGCATATTTGTCCATGAAATGCCATACGGAACCTATGTTTTTCAGAGTGGATTTAGTAGTGGATGGGCAATCATAAACGTAACGGACATTCTAAATCCAGAACTTTTATCTACTATGCCAGTTCCTTTGGGCGATAGTGTGGAGGTAAAAGGAAACTATATGTTTATAGGGTCTCATAATGAAGGTGCTTGGGTAATTGATGTGACCGACCCCTTAAATCCCCAAGAGGTTGTGTGGATTCAGGTGGACGGGAGGAACAAAGGTCTAGCTATTGATGGCAATTATCTCTATGGAACAGGTTGTTGGGGTCGTATATGGATAGTGAACATATCAAA
>CAZCGK010000025.1:0-2556 GCA_964498245.1 uncultured archaeon
GTGGTTCCTGAATAGTTTGTTAGGGTGTAGTTTGTTAGGGTTAGGTTCTGTTTGGTTCCGTTTGGATAGGTTATTTCTGCGATTACGGTTCCCATTCCTACATTGTCTGTAACGGTTACGTTGAATGTGACAGGCTGGTAGGTTCCTCTCGGAGAGGTGACGTTATGGAAGGTTATGATCGGTGGGGTGAGGTCCTTGTAGTAAACTGCATTCTTCTCGGTCTCTCTTACTATCACCTCTCCCATCTCCGGGTTAGTGTGGTTCGCAACAACCTCAAGATCGTATGTCTTTCCATCGGTCATTGCTGGAGCTGAGCATATTATTGTTGTGATGTTGTTGTTTAGAGTCTGTTCTATAACAGGACAATCCGTTCCGTTAAGATTTACTGTGTAGGTAACATTTTCTGTGATGTTCTCCTGACCGTAAATCAAATAGGCTTTTACTGTAATGTTGTCTCCTGCAGCGGTTTTCTCCGGTGAGGTGACATTTGCTATGATAAGATCGAACACATAGGAGTAGAAGTGTATTTCAACCGTTCTTGCTTCTCCATAGTTGGTTTCGTTTACAGTAAGAATACCGTAATAATAATCATTTGCATCAGGCCCTGTATAGTTGAGCTTTATCGAATAGCTTCCTATCTTGTTTAGAGAGGTTGAGGTTTCCCCAAGGTTCATAACACTTGTAACATTACCTGAAAGGTTGAACTCGAAATTCAGAGTTACGCCCTCTGTTCCTGTGTGTGTAACGTTTATGTCTGTATTAATATCAGTCTGATTAGCAACACTGTTTATGGTTATGTTTGTATGTGTAACGTACCATGATGTGTTTAGAGGTGTCCATACGCTCATTAAGAAGCTTCTCTGATGGGTCGTGCTTGTGGTTTTTACCGTGAACGTTCTTGTGTCTGAGGAGGCTCCATAATCTATGGATATATTCATGGTAACAACTACCGGGGAGTTCAGGTACGCTATACCTCCGGAACGGCTGAAAGTAACAGTGATGTTGGATGGGAGATCATCAGGTGTTGTATCTATGGAGTATGTAACATTATCATTTCCTGTAGCGTTTATTATGAATGTGACCTCTTTGCTTGTTCCGTGCTCGATTGTTACGCTTGTATCCGAAGGTATGAGTTCAAACTCCTGGTTTGAAAGTACATCTACGGTTCCCTGAGCTGTGGTATAGTTCAGGCTTCCATCCGGATTCTGCCAGGTGATGTTTACCGTGAGGTTGTAGGTTCCTGGTGGAACTCCTGCTGGAATCTGGATGAGAACTCCTGTGTAGTTAAATCCTCCTTCGCTTATATTGCCTAAGGACTTGTTTTCAGAAATCCAGTCCTCGATGTAAGTTGTAAGGTTCACATAGTATGCTGTTACATTTCCTGTATTGGTCGTGTTGACATAGACCGTTACATTCTGTCCATGGTATTGGGTTATGTTATCTGCCTGGGCTGAACCTGCTGTTGCGGAGAGGTTTGTCTTCGGTATGACAGTAAATTGATAGACCCAGGAGGTGTTGCTCTTTCCTGTATCGTCTTCAACATAAAACGTGAGGTTATATACTCCGGGAACTGTGGTATTGGTGTATTCGTAACCGAATGTGTATTCCTCTCCATAGTACGGATATTCGTTCCGCTCGTATGTTTGCAGGTGTTCTGAGTAGTATCCATCAGGCTTGGTTACGTTAAATATTATTCTTGAATGATTAAGCGCGCTGTCATCCCTTGCTGTTCCGTTCAGGAATATACTCCTGTAAAGCTCTACATAGTTTTTCTTTGTACCGACTGGATTTTCCGTCCATAGATCTTCTATTTCCGGTGGATTGTCTATAACGGTGACCAGCATCCATGATTCTCTGTATGATGGTGAGGCTGTGGAGTTTGTTATCTCTATCTTGATGGTCTTATTTTCAAATCCTGTGCTGCTTCCTCCATGATAGACGTAGAAGGTCTCTTCCTCTCCAGCAGAGACATTTAGCAATGTGGGATTCATTATTGTTCCGTCCACGTTGTAATCTGTTACAAAGTTCGGAACTGCTGTGATATAGGTTATGGAGAAGTTTATCAGGACATTTCCTGTGTTGTTTATTGTAAGGTTTCCAACTATTCCCTTCTCATTAAGTTGGAATGCCCTGCTTTGGTTGTAGGTTGGATACAGAGTCCAGGATGCATCTCTTGGAACTTCTACTGTTATATTTGTTCTGAGAGGTTGGAGATTGTTCGAAGTGATGTTGAAATATCCTGTGTAGTTTCCGGGTGGATAGTGCCAAGGTACACTTATCTTGATTGAGATGTTTTTGCTTTCTCCTTCCGTTAGATTGCCCTGGGAGGGAATGAAACTCAGCCAGGAAGCCGGAAGGGTTTGGTTGACATAGTTGAGCGTAATGTTCACTATCTTTGCGTTACCGGTGGAGTTGAGGATCAGGTAAACATAACCAGAGGTTCCGTGCTCGAGTTGAATGTAAAGGAAATCTGTAATATTGAGAATTGGCTGGATGGTTACGGTTATGTTAACGGTTCTGTAGAGTCCTTCGTTTGTGGTTATGTTTAGCATGCCT
>CAZCGK010000025.1:2656-5498 GCA_964498245.1 uncultured archaeon
TATCTGGATATGCTGGATATGGGTCTGGCTCAGGTTTTGGGTTATGTTGATCAGGCTCTGGCTTATGCTCAGATCGGGCTGAATGGTTATGGTTATGTTAACGGTTCTGTAGAGTCCTTCGTTTGTGGTTATGTTTAGCATGCCTGTGTAGGTTCCTGGGTTGAATGCAAGGGCTTTTATGTATACATCAAGGGTTTCTCCTGTGAATTCTGTGATTTGTGAGAAGGATTTTGCTGTGTCGTTCCACAGACTTGAGGAGGAATTAAAGGTTATCCATGATGCAGGGAGGTTTTGGGATATGTATGTGACTGTGACATTGGTTATGGGAGAATTGCCTGTGGAGTTTATCTGGATATGCTGGATATGGGTCTGGCTCAGGTTTTGGGTTATGTTGATCAGGGTTTGGGAAATCGTGAAGTTCGGGGAAACGTTGACTTCAAGGTATATCAATTGATAAGCAGACGGAGAGCCGAGATATTCTGAGGTTATGTTGACTATGCCAGAATAATTCGCTGGTGTATAGTTTGTTACGGTTATGTTTATCTGCAAGGGTGCGGGCTCTGTGGATGCAAGGTAACTCCAGGTATCTGTTGTATCATTCCATTTAGTGCTGGTTGAATAGAATGAAACCCAAGAGGATGGTATGGTTCCTGAGGCAAGGTAGACATGGACATTATCCAAAACCACGTTTCCTGTGTTTTGAACTGTGAAGTCAAATATTTGCGACTGGCTTAGGTTCTGATCAGCGGTAAGGTTTGTTGGAGAGACGGTAAGGCCGGGGTTACTCTTTATATCCACATGGCTTGTGTTCTGAACAGAGCCTGAAGAGCCGTTGTTATTTATCCATACGGCACCCCAGATCAGTGAGTACAGACCCGGAGCTTTTCCTCCGGGAACTGTGAGGTTAAAGACCTTTGTACAGGATTCTCCTGGAGAAAGCATGGAAGGACATGATGTGAGGTTTTCCACAGATTTAAATCCTAGTCCATCATCATCAAGTTGGATATCCGGATAGTGCAACGTGGTGGTTTCACTCACAACCGTCAGGTTTATCAGGAAGGAATAATCATCCGATGTCATGTTTGTGATAACCTCGGTTTCCGGATCAGGTATTAACACAACATCCGTGGCTACAGGCTCTTCGAAATATCTTACAAAGCTTGTGCTTGCGTTTTCATACCATGCAGAGCTGTTTTCGGCTGTAATGCTCACTGTGTAGTTTCCTCCTGGGAGCTCTGCTGGGAACAGGAACTCTTTCTCGCAGATAGCGGTATCGCTACAGGTCTTGGAAAGTGTATAGGAGGGATTGTTTATATTCACAAGGGTTATCGTGATCTTTCCTGGGGTTGATTTATGGGTTCTGTTTATGGTAACTGAGTATACAACCGGAGTTATACTTGTATTGGAGGTGTTTAGCACAAGCATGTATCTGAAGAATCTTGCTGTTTGACCTATATTTCCGCTTGTCCATGAGATCAAATCATCTGAGTAATAGTAATACACACTTATGCTTGTATTCTCTGGTGTGGAGTTTACAATCTCAAGAGATTTCCATACTGTTTCATTATCACCAACAAATATTCTGCTTGTATAGGTTCCGCTTTTCGCATAGGCAGAACCGTTCCAGGCAAGCGTGATGTTTTCGCCTATGTTCACATTTTCTCCTGTTCCGAGAGAGAATGTTGAACTATCATCTGCAATGCTTTCATTGAGATCCGTTCTGAAGTAATATCCGGTGATGTTGACCCTTCCGTAAACATCGAAAGTCTGATTCTTAACAAAGTAACCGGCTCTTGTAGCGTGTATTTTTGCAAGCGGTAGATAATCGTATGCAATTGCGGTTTGGTTTGTTAGATTGTATTCTGAATCACAGATACCGTAGCCATCCAGGTCTTGGCAAATATCTGAAATTCCGGTTCCTGATGGGCTTGTCCAGTAGTTTCCGCCTATGCACGGGCCTCCTATTATGTTGGTTTGGCCTGAGCAGTTAAGGCTGGTGTTGAAGTAGTTTTCTCCGGAGATGTTTGGATCTAGGTAAACATTCTGGGTGTTGTTGAGGTGGTTGTTGTAGATGAGGTTGAGTGTTGAGGAGTTGATATATATGCCGTAGGAGAAGTTTGTGATTATGCAGTTTTTGATTGTGTTATTGTCCGAAGAATCGTTCAGCCAGATTCCGTAGCCTGAATTGTTTCCTTGTATGGTGTGGCCCTGGCAGTCAAAGGTTATGTTATCTGTTCCACCGAAGGAGATGCAGGTTTCTGCAGTATTGGTTATATCTGCTGTTAGCTGGACGGTATCGCCTGAGAGGGCTTCTTTTTGGATTATCCTGGAGCATTCTGCACATGAGGAACATTCCAAGGCTATAATTTGAATTGAAAGGTTTCTGATTTCTGACTGGTTTTGTTTGTGTATGACTGAATATTCTGCTGAACAGTTTACCCACCATGTGTAGTTTCCATCGAGAAGGGTTGTGTTCGAGGTTATAACTGTGATGGTAGCGTTTGGTACAGATGAGTTGTGGTATATAGGTATGAGTGTGCCGTTGTTCAGATAAACCGTGCAAGAGAGGTTTTCTCCATGGGTGGTTACGGGTTTGAATGTAAAGTCTGGGGTTCTGTCTGTTGTGTTCACTGCATTGTTTTCCGGAGAATAAAGAGTGATTGTGATATTCATCTGTTCTATGGAGAATTGGGTTGTTGATGCGGGAATTTCCTGGGTTATGACTGAGCCGTTGCTTAGGGTTGAGTTTGCGAAGAAGGTTATGTTGTATGTGCCTAATTGGTTTTGGAATTCTTTGGAGGTGTTAAGGGTTATATACCAGGTTTGGGTTTGGTTTCTGCTG
>CAZCGK010000026.1:0-5232 GCA_964498245.1 uncultured archaeon
GATTCGCTAACAGGAATATATTATGGTGAGGTTTGGTACGTTTTCGATGAATTTCAACCCTCTCTTGAGGAATTCTCTAAGATTCAAAATCATTAAGGCTTATTTAACGAAATTCAGGCTGGGAAATTTCAACCCTCTCTTGAGGAATTCTCTAAGATTCAGTGACGCTTATAGTTATCTTCGTAAGTCACTTCCACGATTTCAACCCTCTCTTGAGGAATTCTCTAAGATTCACGTATAAAGGAATATGGATGGCTGGAAGTGTTTTGTGAAGAATTTCAACCCTCTCTTGAGGAATTCTCTAAGATTCTCTAGGAGAGTCAAGGAAATAGAGAAGCAAGGAGTCTATGAGGAAATTTCAACCCTCTCTTGAGGAATTCTCTAAGATTCTACTGCTCCAAGCCTCTTAAATGCTTCTACTGTATCCTCATTTCAACCCTCTCTTGAGGAATTCTCTAAGATTCTCTAAAACTCGCAAAAAAAATAGCCAACAAATATTATTCAGACAAGATTTCAACCCTCTCTTGAGGAATTCTCTAAGATTCGAGGAGCTGAGAAATAAGGTTCTTCGTTCCCTAGGCAACATAAATTTCAACCCTCTCTTGAGGAATTCTCTAAGATTCTCGACCTAATAAAGACAAAAGAGGACCTCGAGAGGCTAATAAGAAATTTCAACCCTCTCTTGAGGAATTCTCTAAGATTCAGATTCTCTCTGCTTATCGCTCTCTTATACTTATACTTTGTCGCTAAATTTCAACCCTCTCTTGAGGAATTCTCTAAGATTCAGACCTAGAAGGCCTAAAACAGTACTTGTTGAAAAAATAATTTCAACCCTCTCTTGAGGAATTCTCTAAGATTCCTGACACATTATTAATGTTGCGTCTATCTTGTCTAGACATGCTTATATTTCAACCCTCTCTTGAGGAATTCTCTAAGATTCCTACATGTACAATCCAAGGGAGTTCCCTGCATTCTACAATGTTAATTTCAACCCTCTCTTGAGGAATTCTCTAAGATTCAGCATACGTAATGCTTCGGAGGTTCTGCGTGTTATTAGCTTATTTCAACCCTCTCTTGAGGAATTCTCTAAGATTCCAAAACAAAGTAAGCATTTAGCAGGAGATACGAGAATTTTACATTTCAACCCTCTCTTGAGGAATTCTCTAAGATTCAACATAGCTTTTGATTGCGGAGCGGTAGGACTTATATGTGTAATTTCAACCCTCTCTTGAGGAATTCTCTAAGATTCTTCTGCGTAGTATGGAGAGGATGTACAGGTTGCTTAAGAAGCAATTTCAACCCTCTCTTGAGGAATTCTCTAAGATTCTACCTTGACTAGCTTATCTTCATTCTGAGCTAAGAAAATTTCAACCCTCTCTTGAGGAATTCTCTAAGATTCTAAAAAGTTGTTTAGCATTATTCCGCGGGAGTATATTTTGTGCATTTCAACCCTCTCTTGAGGAATTCTCTAAGATTCTGAGAAATCCAGATGCGTTTATCAGAATGCCGTTGAGTAAATTTCAACCCTCTCTTGAGGAATTCTCTAAGATTCGTTTTAGCGAATGGTAGAGTTTTGGGTTTGAGTAAATTTGCGAGATATTTCAACCCTCTCTTGAGGAATTCTCTAAGATTCTTCAGATTTACCTATTCCGATTGAGCATGCTTGGTGTGTATTGAGAATTTCAACCCTCTCTTGAGGAATTCTCTAAGATTCAGTATAGCAATTGAAATCAAAAATAGATATGAAAGTTGATTTCAACCCTCTCTTGAGGAATTCTCTAAGATTCTATCTGGTAAGTTTGCATTTTCTGTAAGATATTGGAGATTTCAACCCTCTCTTGAGGAATTCTCTAAGATTCACATTACGCTTCCCAGGGAAACATGGGAAATATTCATAATTTCAACCCTCTCTTGAGGAATTCTCTAAGATTCAGCAAACCGATAACCCTCGATTTCCTTACCCATTTCTTTTATTTCAACCCTCTCTTGAGGAATTCTCTAAGATTCCGATATTGGAATATCTCATAGCCGAGCTAAAACGATTAAATTTCAACCCTCTCTTGAGGAATTCTCTAAGATTCGGGTATCCACATGGGAAGGCATATATACATTATAATAATTAATTTCAACCCTCTCTTGAGGAATTCTCTAAGATTCTCTCGATAGTCATCAGGGATCACCTAAGGGAAAATTAATTTCAACCCTCTCTTGAGGAATTCTCTAAGATTCTGGGATTGGAGGGAATGTCACCAGAGGAGATAGCCAATATTTCAACCCTCTCTTGAGGAATTCTCTAAGATTCCCCACTCATAGCAATTATTGTTTTATTTTTGGGTTTATTAAATTATGTATATATTGGAAGTTTGTGGAAGAGTTCTTTGCTATATAAATGAGCTTCCATGAGATCTTCCAGATATTGAGATTCGTCTCTAGGTGTGTTTTATGTTTTGTCTGAAAGCTTGTTTTTTCTTATGCTTTCTTTGTTGATGCTTTTCTTTGTTGTGGTGGCGTTTTGTCTGTCTTTTATTTCTTTTGATATGTTGGCGGTTTGTGATGTTGGGATGTTTGTGGAAGATTATGGTATATGTTTGTCTATCTTATATTAATATGGATTTACTTCCGTGGTTTTTAGTGTTTATTCTCTTTTTCTGCCTCATTTCCGTGTTTTGATGTACCCGCAGCTGAGTGGGGTGCTGCGGGTTTGTAGATGTTTTATCAGTAGTATATCTTATATTTGCTTTATATTTCTTATGGGTTCTGCTAGAATGTTATTGGTTTTCTGTTTTTTAGGTCTTTTGTTCTTGCTACTCCTAGTCCGTATGTTGTTTTTGCGCCTATGTTGGATGCTGCGGAGTATTTCAGTAGTGTTTCTAGGTATTTTGTGTTCGTTTTGTCTTTTTCTTTTATTACGTATGCTACTTTTCCTTTGAATCCGACTACTTTGAATTTTCCGACTTTTACTTCTCGTGTTTTTAGGTTTTTGTAGTGTCGGACATATATGTTTTCTTCGACCCATCTCAGGAACTCTTCTTCGGGGATCATGCTGTCTTCTGGAGCGTATTGGTTCCAGGTTCTGACCAAGTTGCCAAATACTCTTCTTGGTTCTGGGAACAAGTATGGGAATCCATGTGGTGTTCCGAAGAGGGTCGGTGTTTGGAATTCTATGCCGAAGTATTCTATGGGTGATGATTCTGAGAGTAGAATGCTGTAGCTTTTTCTTGTGAGTTCGATTTTGTCTCGGATGAGTCTGACTTCTCCGATGTGGAATTCGTCTGGTGTGCTGAGTAGGATTTTTAGGAATTCGTCTCCGAGGTCATCATCTAGGATCCCAAAGCCGAACATCAGTTTGTCGCCTTCCTCTATGATCCACATGCCGTTTTTTATTTTCATTTTGCTTCCTATGGATTTGAGTGGTTTGACTGAGTATGGTTTTGTTCCTGGTTTGTCGTGTAGGAGCCAGGAGGTTGCGGCTTCGGATTCTTTGAATAGTTCTAGGAAGAGCCCCCTGACGTAGCTTCCCGTGAAGGGTGTTATCTCAAAGTTTCCCATGGATACTGCGTAGATATTGATGAGTGTTGGCAATAGTGCCACCCTTAGATCTAATGGAATAATATTTATTCAAATTATTATAGAAACATAAAAATGGTATCAGTGGGTATTCGATGAGCAAAATGAGGGTGGAAATCATTGGTTTGAAACTACCTCTAATTAGGCCGGGAGACAACCTCATAGATCTTATTGTCGAGGCCGCTAATACCCAAGCGGGTGGATTTCGGGATGGAGATATCTTGGTGATAACAAGCAAAATTGTTTCTATCGCTGAGGGCTATATTTTAGATTTAAATAGCATAAAGCCCTCAAAGAGGGCGATGAAAATTGCTAGGAAGCTCCATATGGATCCCCGGTTCATACAGCTGATCCTGGATCTTAGCGATGATATACTTTTCGTTATACCCTTCCGTGAGCTTGTTGAGAGAGGTATTGTTGACCTCAGAAAAATAACTGAGAATCCCCGTAATGCTAAAGAGGCTGTTGAGCGTATCCCATATGTATTTGTTGTTAGTAGGGGCAAGCAGATATATAGTGATGCTAGCATAGATTTCTCGAACAGCCCGCCAAACAAAGTAACTTATCTCCCAAAGAATCCAGATAGGATTGCTAGAAAAATCAGAGAGAAAATCAGACAGAAGACTGGGAAAGACATAGCAGTAATTATCTCCGATACGGAAATAATGTTTCCATATGGCTCATTGGATTTTGCTAGGGGAGCCTCAGGGATATGTGTTGTGTCTAAAAACTTTGGTGCTCCCGACCTATTCGGTAAACCAAAATTTGGTGGTGTGGATTTCATTGTCCATGAAATCGCCGCGGCCGCTGCCCTAGTTATGGGCCAAACAAACGAAAAAGTTCCAGCTGTTATTATTAGGGGGCTCGAATATGAGGTGTCTGATGAAGGGGTAGGAAGTGTCCATCTTGATTCTCAGAGGCTTAGGCGTGCTATTAGAGCTACACTACTAGCCACAATAAAAACAATAGGTATACGGGAGCTCCTAAGAAAACTTTTGCTCACTTAACGTGAGGTTTTCAACGCTGATCTACATGTAATATATTAATACATTTAGGCGGCTAATGATGAAAATATTAGGTAATAAAAGGAAGTTACTAAGAATTATTAGTATGTTCCTCATACTACTATCCACAGTAATAGGTGGGTTTTTAGGGTTTTGGATTACTGGTTCTGTACCACGTAACTATAATGTGCTGGATCCATCACGAAAGATAGCTAATTATACGGTAGAACAACTAGCAGAGGTCTACAAACCTATTTTGTATCAGGAAGATAATATAAAACCAGAACCCACAAAAAACTTCTATGAAATTGTCAATAAATCATCTTCATTAATAATAGCATATCGAGTTTATTGGAGCGATGAGTACTACCCCAATGCAATAATGGATAATCTGTATAGATTCTTTAGGACGATATATTATGGTGATCCAGCAGATATCGAAACAATAGAATTTGAAGTAGATATCATTTCTCTTAAAATTAGGCAAATAGCATTTGAAATTTTGAAACCAGGAACAACAGAAAAGTTGCCAGGTCATCAACCTGTTAGGCTTATTTTTAAAGACTCTGTGATCTATTTATGCTATGGTGATACTAATAGAACCCTTGATTTTAATCCATTTGAGGGAACACATCTGGTACTTCAAGTCAATACGTGGAAT
>CAZCGK010000027.1:0-4341 GCA_964498245.1 uncultured archaeon
AAAGTTTTCAGATGGCAGGATATATGCCGGGAATAGGGATTATAAATATATATTGGAGTGGTTATGGGATGGGGTTACAGAAGTAGAAGGTGGTGTCAAAGAAAGGTACAGCATATATCCTGTCCCTGTAGAATATGGTGTAAGTGCAAGGTTGAATAAAGCATTGGACAGGCAAGCCGGAATATACGATATATCCGGCAAATTGAGGAGTGTTTTAAGACCCGGAACTCGTGAGATAGACACGAGGAAGTTATCTCCAGGAGTGTATTTTTTAATATCGGAAGACAAAAAGATAAGGTTGAAATTTGTGGTGATATAAAGGAGGTTAGGGATGAAAAAAATGTTGGTGTTATTTGTGTTGTTTTTAAGTGTAGTGTATGGAATAGACACATTGAGGGTGTATCCTGACAGCGTATTGGGGAAAGTAGACCTTATATTGGGAGGATTTGGAGGGGGAGGTGAGTATTACGGAGATCCGAGGGATACGAATTACTGGCATATAAGCCAGTTTTATGAGAGGGACAGGATAGGGGAAGGTTTATGGGATCTGCCGGATGTAGATACAACTACGGAAGAGAAGAATGGTAGGAGATGGTGGAAGTTGCCGGAAGAGGGTTTGTGGGGAGATAGCAGTTCTCCGCTGGGGAAGCCTTACAGTAAGGCTATAGCGCATATGAAGGAAGAAGGGATGAGGATACTACATTTTCCGGGTGCGACGGGAAGACAGGGAGGATATTTAGATACGGCAAGTTCTGAGTATTACGATGATTTTGAATATTACGATTGGCAGACATTGATAGGACCCACGGGAGGAAAATATTATTGGGACAGCACCGGGGATAGTTTGGCGATGGAACCTCGTGATACCATTTATCTTAGTGATACTGCATTAGTTTTACCTCCACGAATGCAGGAATATGGATTCAGGCAGTTTATAACGGTGTGTGAATCTGTAGGAGCGATAGCGCTGGTGCCGTATACGAGATTTCAGGACACGACATTGTATCCATACAATGAGGATGGCGTGTATTATAAGGATTTTATAGCAAATGATTTTCGTCATTTTTGTGAGTATATGTGGGGCGATCCGGATATGTCTCCGTGGGCGGAGATAAGGAAGAAAGAGGGGCACCCGGAGCCTTACACCGAGATAAAATATATTGAAATCAGCCACGATATATGGTCCCACTGGACAGGAGGCGGAGACAATTATTGGGAACCCGAATGGGATTCTTTGTCCGGAATAATTCAGGATGATTGGAACAATGATTCTTTATACCCTCCTGCTCGCAAGGAAGCATATTATCTCCAGCAATCTTTCAGGGTGATAATAGGGGTTTTTCGTCAGTGTCAGGAGGACGATTCAGTTTTCACTTCTCCGGCAATAGACAGCGTAAAGTTGGGAGTGCATCTGCAGAAGTTGGCTAAATATTACAGCGACCCTTCAGATACTGCTTTCTTAAACCATCTCTCTCCGCAGATATATGCGATAGTAGCGGAGTCGCTGTATGCTGACAGCACCGTGTATTTTTTGGAGGGCGGGGAGGCTGTTGAGCACACAATGGGGTCAAGTGATTCTTCAAATTTTGATTTTCTGGTGTTGTATAACTACACCGTTATGGGTGTTGAGCGTCTTCCCTGGCGTAAGACATTAACTTTGGGAATGGTGAATGTTGAGGTAGATTCAGATTCTTTTAGGTGCGACACTTTCCCGGAATACAACCCACCCGTTGAATTTGACTCCACCTGTTTTATGAAAAGCAGCCACTGTACAGGTGAGCGAGGAGGTAGTAGCCATATTTTTGATCCATTTGCCGTTCCTCATCTCAATTACGGCGAGTTAGCAATGGAGGAGTTGGATTCTATATTTGCTGTTTTATCCCGATATCACACAGGAGATTCTTTTAATATGCCGTATGGAATCTTGGAGTGGGGAAATTATCTTTACTTTTTCAAATCAAATTTCCTCGAGGCGCTTTCTGTAGCGGACTATTTGGTAAAACTCAGTGAGCGCGAGCAGAAGCCTCTATTTGTGATGGATTGGATATTCCATAACAATGGTTATAATCCTGACTTTTTGCCGCCGTCCGCCTCCAGGCGCAATGAAGTGGTTGTAGGGAGCGATACTTTTCATTATATGGGAAACATTTCCCATCTTAATTATCAAACCGATTTAGAAAATGACACCATAGTAAGACAGGTTCCATCCTATACTTTTGAATTTTTCAATAAATACTATTTCGGAAATGAGAGACTTGCGTACGAGTTAAGAGATACTTCTTGGTGGCTATATCCTGGTTTAAATGCAGGCAAGGGTAAACTGAGAGTAAAGGTGTATTATAGTGATACCACGATTGATCGAATTTTAACCTATGGGCCCAGTAGCAGTCCGCCCGTGGTTGGTCCATATTGTCCGAGTAGTTCTGATACGGTGTATCCTGATTCGGTAGTTTTGATAGACAATTCGTCAGCCTGCGGGTATCCGGATGATCCCCATCGTTGCGTTGTGGATTTTTTCCAGAAACCCTATTTCCTTTTCGCAGTGTCGAAAGATAGTCTGGAGAATGTTTATATAATAGCAATTAACACCGACCACGACAGCATTTATGATAATATTCAGCAAACGAAAACCTTTAGAGCGGAGTTTGACCCTGACGCTGTATTTCCCCTCGTATATGCGGATACCCAATTTTGTTTAACTTTAGATTACGCTCAATGGGATTCCTTCAAAACATATATTCAAAATCACAGCGCCGATAGAGGATATAATAACGATTATATTCCTGATGGTCATACGGATGTTTATACTTATTATCCTTCCATTGTAGCCCAAAGTGTCACAGGAGTTGTGTTGCCGGAGGGAGCACCATTGTCTTATTATCCTGAGGATTCAAATGTACTGGATAGGATAATATCTTCTAAAACGGTGCACTTTAGAAAATTCGTAAAAATAGACACGCTTGTAGACACTACGGGAAGATTTCCGTTCGCTAAGGATATTCAGGTACCGGAACACTCTATAAAAGTCATTAAGTGCTATCCCAAGTGGCAAATTTCGCTGCGAGCAGGATGGAATTTGATTTCTTTGCCTCTGGTTGATACCACTGATACCGGAAAAACGTTGAGGGACTTATTCCCGGCAAGTCGTTTTGGAGAAATTGTGGCTTTTAGGGGAGATTCTATAAGGGAACCCTGGCAGTTTTATGCTAATGTTGAGGATTCTACGGCGAGGTGGTGGGTGGGACATGGTTTCTGGATAAAGTCTTTCAGGGATACCCAGTTTGTTATTGATGGATCAGGGATAAAGTTGGTAGACAGTTACTCCATTTCTCCGAGGATTGGCTGGAACCTTATCGGTTCTGTAGATTGTCTTAGACAAAAAGGAAATGTTCATTTAGTAGATCTTATTTCTTCGCCGATACCGTTTTCAACTCCCTACTTGTATTACCAGAAAACTCAGCCTCCAGCGTGTACCCATTACGATACTTGCAGACCTGATACAATTCCAACGAATGTGATTTTGCCATATTTCGGTTATTGGATTTTTTACCCTCACGAGGTTCGCTACCATTTACCAGATGGTATGTGGGGAATGAGGATAGAACTTAGTTGCGAAGATGACACTTTGCTTTATTGGGATGCTCACAGTGTATCCCCAATATATAGGGCGACGATGTGGATTTCACATTTTGACTCTCTTTCTGACGAGATTGATTCTTTGGTTTTTGGTGTTTCGGATTCTTCTGTGGATTTCTTTTCAATTTATGAAGACAGGCCCATTCCACCCTTCGGTCCTTGGTTCGATCCCGACAGTGATTTCAGCGCCAGTTTCTGGGTGAGTGCGCCGATTCCCACCCGTTTGAGCCGAAGCGTGGTTTACGATTTACCGGGTGAATATGATTGCAGTTGGTTGTATATAACGGGTTCCGATAGCGCCACGGTTGAGGTGGTGCCCTCTGACAGTTTGGATGATAGTGTTTTGGTGCATTTGATAGGATATGAGCGAGGTTGGGATATAGTTAACGATGATTCTTTTGGAGTTTCTCCGGGAAGATTCCGTGTTCGCCAGATAGATTTAACCTCAGCGGTGTCCGGACCGTGGGTATATACATCGCAGTATAAGGATAATTACTGGCTATTGGACAATGTAGTGTTGCCACAGCAGAATTTGGGGCAAAAGTATGCTGGAGTGGGTGAGGATTATATGTTTTTAACCACGCCTCTGGCGATGGACGAGGATGGCGTTGCATATCTGAAAATTTCCGGAGGCGGCAAAAGTTATCCTTATTATGACCATTTCAATCTTGTGGCTATAGACATTCCGGCGAAGGGCAATTTTAT
>CAZCGK010000028.1:0-4044 GCA_964498245.1 uncultured archaeon
AAATAGCTGTGGAAAGAGACTTAACCTTCTATGACGCCTCATACGTCTACATGGCCGAAACAAAAAATCTAAAATTGATAACCGAAGATGAAGAATTATTAAATAAATGCAAAAATTCGCTCTTCCTAAATGAATTTCTAAAAAGCCTTAGCTCAACCGAAAAATAAACGAAGAATCAACACTACTGAGACCAACGGGACTTCCATCCACGCATCCTCAATAAGATTTCTTTCGGCCTTCGGAAGAACCGTAGGATCTGGTTTGCTTGGTATCGCCTAATCGCCCTTTTTATCTCAGGATCATAGCAGCCATATGAACTGAACAGGTAAGTCTTAAGCATATCCACACCTACCCTCTTATCCTCCATGAACGCTAAGAAACAACGAGCTAACGCGTAAATCGGCAGATAACCCATCTCCCTCATAGCGGCCCCATAGAATGGCTTATAGCATTTGGTAGGTCGCAGCGTCTCCATAACCAAATCGGGAAAGCTAGTCACGGTGTAGCCGAGGCTGAAAGCCTTATATATCGGGTAGCTCTCCCACATGTAGGTGACGGGGTACCGCTTCACATATCGACGCCAGAACCATCCCTTTATAAATCTCCCAGCGCCACGTGCATGCGTCTTGTATACGGGTTCTCCCTTGATCGTCCCGCTTGCAATCACGAGATCCTTCCGACTCTCCATCCTCTTAAGCATCTGCTCAACATAATGTTCCGGAAGAATCGTGTCTGCTCCATGTTGCATTAGATAATCATACTCGATCTCCTCTGAGTCTAAGTAGTCGAAGACACTATTATAAATCGTGGCCAGCTCAGGCCTGCCTACATAGCTCGGATGCTTTTCCGACAGATTTATAACTGTACATCCGTAGGATTCAGCAATCTCGCCCGTCTCGTCATCGCTCGCATCATTCACGACAATTATATCCGTGAACGGGACAGTCTGGTTAATCATCGATTCCAGAACCTTAGGCAGAGTCTCAGCCTCATTTCTAGCAGAGATAAAAGCAATAATCCTCATCAAAAGTCCCTATTGCCTAAACTATGAGGAAAAATTATTTAATTCATGTGAACGTGACATACAGATGCGTGATACAGCCGTGACTTACCCAAAATAATTTCTCTTTTGGAGAAACGTAATGCGAGATCTTCTTCTCTTCTTCGCGACCACAGCGCTTGCGGCTATTCAATATTTGCCTAAGACCATGAGAACTCCTCTCGAGGCTCCAACATGGCTGTTCATTCTGATACGGATCCTCAGCAGGGTCATGCTCTTGTAGCTGCGTCTGTATTGACTTTATGACATGGAGGCTATTTCAAGGGCGAGCTCGCTGAGCTCCTTGAATATTGGAGACTCCGTGTTCGCCTTGTACAGGACTGTTGCCCCTATCTTTCTGGAGGGCTTCACGATCTCGAGCTTCTCTAAAATGTCCCAGACTCTATAGAGCTGTACGCGGCTAACCCCAGCCTCTCTCGCAACATCCGTCTTCGTATAATCCCAGAACCTATTTTCTAGAAAGAAATCCAGAATCTTAGTGAGCGCATTTTCTCCAAACAAGATTTTCAGCATTTATTCACACCACTCTACCATTAAAGAAATACAGAGAGAAAGGGGAGAATCTCTTCTCTTTTCGACATAAACTTCATCAGACATATTCCAATACATCACATACACTACTAGCTAAGCTAACACTAAAAAGTAGCTTACTAAAACCCTATAAATTCGATACATAAACTGCCTCGTATACATTCAGTTACGAAAGTTTTTTAGCCAGTTATCGAAAAATGCAAGACAGTTCAAATGTTAAGATGGCTTGGATATGAGTGAAAAGCTAAAAAGGCTAATGAAATCCCGCAATTATACGCTACAATTACGACTCAAATTTGTAGTAATTTTTATAGTCCTCATTGCGGTTTTGATTACAGGTGTAATGCTATTGCCGCAGAAAACAGAAAGAGTAGACAATAAAGATTTAGAAAAATATGTTAAATGTTATCTTGAGAAATATCGAGAAGTAGTTGAAGAAAATTTCAATTTAGTTCACGACATTAAGCATGTATTCTTTAAGTATAATAATAGTCCAAAGGCAGTTTGTGGAATTATTTCAAAGACTCATGGAGCCGCCGTCGTTCTTAAATATGATGAAATGGAAAAAGCCTATTGGAATGTAATAGTTATTGATATGCCTATAGAATACTACTTTTGGCCGAATATGTCTAAAGAATTGGAGGAACTAAAAGTTATTAAAGTCGTTGGTAGCGATTCTCCTTATATTTTAAATTCCCAGATAATCATAAGGAATTTCGGACTTTTGTTAGTCAGTGAGGGAGCAACATTATATTATGTAGGGAAAGAGGAAAGTCCATTCAAAAATGAAGGTCCGGGAGCAGTTGTGATTTTTGGTGAATTGGTTTCAAGATCAGGTTTGATAATGAAAGGCTCGAATACTAAACAAGCATGGTCTAAGTATCAAGCTGGTTTAGACGCTTTGAAACACTTTTTCTGGGACTGTGGAGACAGATTAAATGAAACCTTAAAAAAGCAAATAGAATTAAAACATAAAATGCCATTATTACTTGAAAAAATGAAGGAAAATCTTAATAGTAAATATTACTTGGAACATCCCGAAGAATTTTACGATGATTTGGAAGAATTGGAAAAACTGGGTTTGTCCAAGGAAATGAAAACACTGCTATGGAGTAAATATTCAGAGATGACAAAGGAACCAACATTATGGGAAAAGATCCTCAATACAATTCTCTCTAATTTACTTAGCTTTGCAGTCGGCGTTCTCACAACAGTAATTGCAACGATGATATTGAAACATCTGGGCTACTTATAAGAAAAGACGCATCTATGTTTTCTCAATAAAGATGGGAGCAAAACATAAGTAAAACGATTTTTAACCCACTTTTAACCCCTTAGATAAATGCTAATACTCATCATGCATACTCCAATAACGATTGGATTACTTCAATCCCAGCTAATAGTCGTGTTGTCGCCCATCTAGTTGAATGGAGCCAAGCCATGCCATTTTCTGTGTCTGCGTGAAGATGGGAGGGACTAACATCAAACTTCCTAGGCTTCATACAACTAGCAAGCATCATCATACACTCAAAAGACTTGAGATAAGTTCAATTTTTAACGCAAGTAGCAAACTCTTAAGCCTACATGCACAGGAATGGACATGACTTTATATATCATCTCCGTTCAGGATCGATCATTGACTCACGTATCATTCCCAAAAATCTTTCAGAAAAAGTTAGATCCAATAAACATTCAGCCACAAACACACAAGTATATATACTAAATTTTTTCACTGGCAAAGCAAAATTCCACGATCGATTATAGCGAGAATCAAATTGCCCCCAAGATCGATCTACTATCTATGATTCTCCTCTGAATTCTACGAAGATAAGCCATTAAGCAGAGCGGGGATATACCATAGCAAGGCATCAGTCATTAAACATAAAGAATCTGAAAATGAAAATATAATCTATAATCCAAAGGCATACGTGGATCTGTCAATTTACTAAAGGAAAAAGAGTCGATATGTTGCAGATTGATACAGAAGCGCTTTTGCCGTCTGCTTAGAACAATTCAAAGGGTAGCATGCTACAGCAAGAGGATGCTACAATCATGCACTATTTTAATTTTTATTTTTGTGCGACCAGAAGCATTTTTGGTGTTAATATTGAAACGGATGAGCCGTTATCGATAAAGCGTGCTTGATAACGGCTGTTAGCAGAGCAGTCGCTAAATTCATAGGGCACTTCGCTGAGGATAAAAGATCGTTGTGGTGCCTAACGGCGTAGATATTGAGAAGTTTGAATCCGTCGGGAAGAACATTCAATTTAGTCTCTCAGGGAAGCCTACTATACTATATGTAGGCCGCCTAGCATACAGGAAGGGTTTACAGGTTCTGGTAAGGGCGATGCCTTTCATCCTGAAAGAGATTCCTAATGCACATCTAATCATAGCTGGGAAAGGATACATGGACGGCTTCATCAGGATGCTTATTAAAAGCCTCAACTTGGAGG
>CAZCGK010000029.1:0-3646 GCA_964498245.1 uncultured archaeon
TCTTCAAATCCCTTAAATCAAAGCAGAAAACTGGTCTGCCTTCGAAATCTTCAGGCTTTTTCGAAAAGGATTTTGCGAATATTGCAAAGTATTCCCTGCGGTTTTCATTGTGCCACTGGACATATCTGGATTTCTCTGTAAGGCTTTCCAGGATTGGTTTTGGGTTGAGTTTTTCCTGCCATTTGCATTCTGCAAAAAGGATTTGTTTGGTTTGATCATTAAGCCCCACAATATCGATTTCGTAGGTGTTTTCCCCGGGTTTTGCCTTTGGGATTTTGCCCCATTGTTTGCCGAGTTTGTGGAGTCCGAAATGTTTTCTCAGAAAGTATTCACAGATATTTTCAAATTTTTTACCTATAAAAGAGTTTAGCTCTTTGAAAATCCTTTTTTCCACCTTTTTGATATCATCTATCTCTATATAAGAGCGATATTTATGAATAAATCTGAACCAGAAATCCAAGAAATTGTCTTTTATTAGGTATATTGCATTCCTTTTTCCTCCCACAACTGGAAGCCTTCTTTCTGTAAAACCGAGATTCTCCATAATTTCCAAATAAGGGAAAAGCTTTTTTGATTCAATTCCTGTAAAGTTTGAGATTTCATATATTTTTGTATTTCCTTCTGCGATTGCCCTGAGTATGTTAAGATAAGTGGATATATCCCTTAACTCTTCTGTCATGAGGTAGTATCCTTCCCGGTAAAAAAAGCTTCTTTTATCCAGAATCTTTTTGAGAAAAACCTCAAACTCTTCATCAACCATCTCCAGATATTTTGGTATACCATCCAGCACAGCATAAAATTTCACTGCCTCCTCAATATTTGTTTTCAGAAACTCCATTATTTCTCTTATTGTAAACTTTTCTACAAAAATTTCAGCCGTTCTCCTTCCGTAAAGGGGGCTTCCATGTTTAAGCACATTCTCCATCATCAAGGAAACCAAGGAACCGCAAAGTATCAGTTTTGTCTGTGTTTTTGATAGAAATCTGTCCCAAAACCTCTGAAAGTAAGAAGTAACGGAAGGATTGTGCTTTATGAGATAGGAGAACTCATCTATAACCAGAACGATTTTCTCTTTCTTTGGCCAAGTCTTTTCAAGATATCTAAACAGTGTTTTCCAGTCTTTTATTTCAAGGCTGTATAAAAACCTATCATTGAGAAATTCTGCAACCTCTTCCTTAAACTCCCTGATTTGAAGTTCCTCTTTTTCGTCAGCGGCTAAATAGTATAGATATTTTTTGTTTTTTATGAATTCCTCTATCAGCCTTGTTTTGCCTATTCTTCTCCTACCATATACCACTATCAGACTGCTCCCAAGCTTTTTATATTCATTTTCAAGTATTTTCATTTCTTTTATCCTGTTTACAAATGGTTTCATTTTCAACACTTTCTAATTTAAATTAGTCTAAAATAAATTAGCTTATTTATTTATAAATCTTTCCCTTAAAATTCTTTCCAAATCCCTTAAATCAAAGCAGAAAACTGGTCTGCCTTCGAAATCTTCAGGCTTTTTCGAAAAGGATTTTGCGAATATTGCAAAGTATTCCCTGCGGTTTTCATTGTGCCACTGGACATATCTGGATTTCTCTGTAAGGCTTTCCAGGATTGGTTTTGGGTTGAGTTTTTCCTGCCATTTGCATTCTGCAAAAAGGATTTGTTTGGTTTGATCGTTGAGTCCTACTATATCGATTTCTTTATCTTTATGCCACCATCTGCCAATGTTGGTAAAACCGAATATTTTACTCTCTATCAAAAATTCCCTGCAGACCTTCTCGAAAACAAAGCCTACGTGTGCATTAAATGTTTTTTTAATCTCGCAAATTGCAGCGTGTATATCAACATCTATCAGGCTGAGATTTTTTCTTACGAACTTAAACCAGAAATCGAAGAAATTGTCCCTTATAAAATAAAGTCCCTTTTTTGAACGTAAGGTTTCTGTTATGGGAACTTCTCTTCTAATATATTTGAGATATTCTAATGTGTATAAATAAGGCATTATTCCGGGCTTGTTCGAAAAACCACAATAATTGATTATCTTTCCCAAGCTTCTGTGTCCCAGAGAAATGGCGGATAAGATTGACATGTAGGTTTTCGGGTCTCTGAACTCTTGTCTGAGGAGAAAAGGAACTTCTTCCCTTAGAACTGCATCCCTCTCCAGCACTTTTTCTCTCATCAACCTGAACAGATTCTTATCTTCCGTAAACTCTTTAAGGTAAGCTGGTATTCCATCACATATAGAGTAGATCTTTATTATCTCCTCAATACTCTTATTTTCGAAGAACTTAACCACGTCTTTGAATCTTAGAGGTGCTATTTCCAACTGTCCTGTTCTTCTGCCGTAAAGAGGTGCTTTATAATTTAATACATCTCTGTACATCATGCCCAAACTCGAACCACAGAGAATAAGAAAAATGTTTGTGTTTTGCAAATACCTATCTATTATATATTGAAAAATCGAGGAAAGACCTCTCTCCGCTTCCAGAAGATACGGAAACTCATCTATTGCTATTACGATTCTTTCCCTCGCATTTTTAGCTATATATTCAAATATGCTTTTCCAGTCATCTGCGATAAAGGACAGATCTATAACATTTTTTGCTGCTTCTTTGAAGTTCTCTATATTTTCCTTTTTACTTCCTGCGGTGGCGAGGAAATATATGGATTTTTTATTATTTATAAAATGAAGGATAAGCTCGGTTTTGCCTATCCGTCGTCTACCATAAATAGGAATAAATTGAAAACCTTTTTGTTTGTATCTCCTCTCCAAAGCTTCTAATTCAAATTCTCGGTCTATAAATTTAGTAATCATAATTATAATAATTTAAATTACTTTTTAAATCTTTTATTCTTTCTTTACCATTTTCTTCAAATCCCTCAGATCAAAGCAGAAAACTGGTCTGCCTTCGAAATCTCTAGGTTGAATTTTTTTCTGAAAGTATAGACTGCATTATCGGTGTGTCCTGCATCCATTTCGCTGAAAATCTTGAAAAACAAACTGAATCAGAGTTTGCATAATTATCTTTGAGTGTACAGACTTTCGATTACTGACTTATTCCATAGCTATAAAACTTAAAATTTTAGCGCCGTTTTTTATTTTTAATTTTTACATGTTTTCGGGAACCGCGTTTTCTAATTTTGGTCTTTTTAACTTCAGTCAATCTTTGAAGAAGAGTATCCATGTTTTTTAATAATTCTTTTATCTTCTTTTTATCTTCTGTTATTTCCACCAGAGCTATGTTGGATTTCAGAAGAACAAGCTCGTTTTCTACATCCGAAACATCCTTTCCTTGGGATTTTGCATCCTTTATGGCTTTCTCTAATTTAGATAATTTGTCTTTTAAAGTTTCTACATCTGTAGATGGTTTCTTTTTCTCTTCTGGTTTTTGAAGCTCTGCTATGTATTTTTCCCTTGCCTCTTTCGCTTTTTGAATGCTTTTTTCTATTTCTTCCTGTGTTATATATTCAGGTTGTTTTTGCTGGGGCTTTTTACCGAGTTTTTGCCATTCACTTTCTATTCTTGGTGTAAGGGACTCAAGGTATATATCTACCATATTGAAAGAACCTTCTCTGATTTTGTCTCTTACAAGGCGGAGCTCTATCTCTATATCGAATACATCCACACCGAGTTTTTTGAGTTCTTCTACCTGGT
>CAZCGK010000030.1:0-213 GCA_964498245.1 uncultured archaeon
CAGGCTGGTAGGTTCCTCTCGGAGAGGTGACGTTATGGAAGGTTATGATCGGTGGTGTGATATCTATTTCGAACTGGTCTGTTTCAGAGGAGTTGATGTTTCCATCCCTGTCTATTGCGTAGTATCTTGCTGTGTATATTCCTGTTACCGGGAATGTAGTGGTTCCTGAATAGTTTGTTAGGGTGTAGTTTGTTAGGGTTAGGTTCTGTTTGG
>CAZCGK010000030.1:313-2994 GCA_964498245.1 uncultured archaeon
CAGGCTGGTAGGTTCCTCTCGGAGAGGTGACGTTATGGAAGGTTATGATCGGTGGGGTGAGGTCCTTGTAGTAAACTGCATTCTTCTCGGTCTCTCTTACTATCACCTCTCCCATCTCCGGGTTAGTGTGGTTCGCAACAACCTCAAGATCGTATGTCTTTCCATCGGTCATTGCTGGAGCTGAGCATATTATTGTTGTGATGTTGTTGTTTAGAGTCTGTTCTATAACAGGACAATCCGTTCCGTTAAGATTTACTGTGTAGGTAACATTTTCTGTGATGTTCTCCTGACCGTAAATCAAATAGGCTTTTACTGTAATGTTGTCTCCTGCAGCGGTTTTCTCCGGTGAGGTGACATTTGCTATGATAAGATCGAACACATAGGAGTAGAAGTGTATTTCAACCGTTCTTGCTTCTCCATAGTTGGTTTCGTTTACAGTAAGAATACCGTAATAATAATCATTTGCATCAGGCCCTGTATAGTTGAGCTTTATCGAATAGCTTCCTATCTTGTTTAGAGAGGTTGAGGTTTCCCCAAGGTTCATAACACTTGTAACATTACCTGAAAGGTTGAACTCGAAATTCAGAGTTACGCCCTCTGTTCCTGTGTGTGTAACGTTTATGTCTGTATTAATATCAGTCTGATTAGCAACACTGTTTATGGTTATGTTTGTATGTGTAACGTACCATGATGTGTTTAGAGGTGTCCATACGCTCATTAAGAAGCTTCTCTGATGGGTCGTGCTTGTGGTTTTTACCGTGAACGTTCTTGTGTCTGAGGAGGCTCCATAATCTATGGATATATTCATGGTAACAACTACCGGGGAGTTCAGGTACGCTATACCTCCGGAACGGCTGAAAGTAACAGTGATGTTGGATGGGAGATCATCAGGTGTTGTATCTATGGAGTATGTAACATTATCATTTCCTGTAGCGTTTATTATGAATGTGACCTCTTTGCTTGTTCCGTGCTCGATTGTTACGCTTGTATCCGAAGGTATGAGTTCAAACTCCTGGTTTGAAAGTACATCTACGGTTCCCTGAGCTGTGGTATAGTTCAGGCTTCCATCCGGATTCTGCCAGGTGATGTTTACCGTGAGGTTGTAGGTTCCTGGTGGAACTCCTGCTGGAATCTGGATGAGAACTCCTGTGTAGTTAAATCCTCCTTCGCTTATATTGCCTAAGGACTTGTTTTCAGAAATCCAGTCCTCGATGTAAGTTGTAAGGTTCACATAGTATGCTGTTACATTTCCTGTATTGGTCGTGTTGACATAGACCGTTACATTCTGTCCATGGTATTGGGTTATGTTATCTGCCTGGGCTGAACCTGCTGTTGCGGAGAGGTTTGTCTTCGGTATGACAGTAAATTGATAGACCCAGGAGGTGTTGCTCTTTCCTGTATCGTCTTCAACATAAAACGTGAGGTTATATACTCCGGGAACTGTGGTATTGGTGTATTCGTAACCGAATGTGTATTCCTCTCCATAGTACGGATATTCGTTCCGCTCGTATGTTTGCAGGTGTTCTGAGTAGTATCCATCAGGCTTGGTTACGTTAAATATTATTCTTGAATGATTAAGCGCGCTGTCATCCCTTGCTGTTCCGTTCAGGAATATACTCCTGTAAAGCTCTACATAGTTTTTCTTTGTACCGACTGGATTTTCCGTCCATAGATCTTCTATTTCCGGTGGATTGTCTATAACGGTGACCAGCATCCATGATTCTCTGTATGATGGTGAGGCTGTGGAGTTTGTTATCTCTATCTTGATGGTCTTATTTTCAAATCCTGTGCTGCTTCCTCCATGATAGACGTAGAAGGTCTCTTCCTCTCCAGCAGAGACATTTAGCAATGTGGGATTCATTATTGTTCCGTCCACGTTGTAATCTGTTACAAAGTTCGGAACTGCTGTGATATAGGTTATGGAGAAGTTTATCAGGACATTTCCTGTGTTGTTTATTGTAAGGTTTCCAACTATTCCCTTCTCATTAAGTTGGAATGCCCTGCTTTGGTTGTAGGTTGGATACAGAGTCCAGGATGCATCTCTTGGAACTTCTACTGTTATATTTGTTCTGAGAGGTTGGAGATTGTTCGAAGTGATGTTGAAATATCCTGTGTAGTTTCCGGGTGGATAGTGCCAAGGTACACTTATCTTGATTGAGATGTTTTTGCTTTCTCCTTCCGTTAGATTGCCCTGGGAGGGAATGAAACTCAGCCAGGAAGCCGGAAGGGTTTGGTTGACATAGTTGAGCGTAATGTTCACTATCTTTGCGTTACCGGTGGAGTTGAGGATCAGGTAAACATAACCAGAGGTTCCGTGCTCGAGTTGAATGTAAAGGAAATCTGTAATATTGAGAATTGGCTGGATGGTTACGGTTATGTTAACGGTTCTGTAGAGTCCTTCGTTTGTGGTTATGTTTAGCATGCCTGTGTAGGTTCCTGGGTTGAATGCAAGGGCTTTTATGTATACATCAAGGGTTTCTCCTGTGAATTCTGTGATTTGTGAGAAGGATTTTGCTGTGTCGTTCCACAGACTTGAGGAGGAATTAAAGGTTATCCATGATGCAGGGAGGTTTTGGGATATGTATGTGACTGTGACATTGGTTATGGGAGAATTGCCTGTGGAGTTTATCTGGATATGCTGGATATGGGTCTGGCTCAGGTTTTGGGTTATGTTGATCAGG
>CAZCGK010000031.1:0-2883 GCA_964498245.1 uncultured archaeon
AGAAAAGGAAATAGAAGAAGCATGGAATAATTGCTTGAAAGATAAGAAAAATCTGTGCTCTTTAAAAGAGAGATGCGACAATTCCTGTCTCGGAATAGCGAGATTAAATTGGAATGCCAAAGGGAACGATTGCGAGAATTTAAATGGCGAGTATGTGATTTTAAAAAATTACTGCAATATCTCGTGCAACTTAAGCGGATGGGAGCTCAGTGATAGAAGCGGCAATGTATTTATTTTTCCAGAATATATGCTGAAACCTCTCGGCAAGGTGACAATTTACTCTGGCTCCGGAATAAATACTGAAGAAAAATTATACTGGAACAGCTCAGGAAAGTTTTGCAATGCAATTTGGAACAATGATTGCAACGGCGATACTTTGTATTTGAAAAATCTTGAAGGGAAAGTGATTCTTGAATTTTCTTATAAGGGTTTTTGCTGAGTCTTTTTTGCTCATAATTTATTCCTCTCAACCAACAAATAAATTACAAAACTAGAGAGTAAATATGAAAGTATTATTAAAGGGATAGAGAAGACAGAAATTGTATATACTTTAGGGCAACCTTCTGGATACGGAAGCATCATATTACATGGACACCAAGTACAATAAATTTGAATAAGAAAAATAGAAGGAAATAGTAAGATTACTATACTTGCTATCAAAAAGCAAATTAAAACTTTTCTCCAGTCTAGTTTCAAAAAATTTTTAATCGTTTCTTTGTCCACCATAATTTACTTTATTTTTTAAATTACAAAGCTAACCCAACAACCACTTCCACAAAGGCACAAACTTTACCTTCCCTCCCTTCCCGAACCATTTCATCTCTTTTTCATCTTCATAATCCCAGGTAATGCAAATCAACTCGGGCTTATCTTGCTTAAACAACTCCCGTGCATGCAATAAAGCCCTAATTTCCCTTTCCTCAATTTCATCAAAAGAATTCGCATAGCTTACCTGAATTAATTGCTTTACCTTTAAACCCTCTTTAATCACAAAATCAACCTCGTAGCTTTCTTTGGTTTTTAGATAATAAATTTCCATCAAAGGATTCTCGTTGGTTTTTCTTAGTAATTCAAGAAAGACAACATTTTCAATAACCTTTCCGATATCTTCCGAAGTTTTTTTAATTTTGGTCAAGCCGATATCGCAAACATAAACCTTTCTCGGAAAGATTTTTCTGCGGTATATACTTTTTTCAAATCTTTCAATAAAGAAAACCAACAAAGTATCTTGCAATTTATCCAAATAATTGTAAATCGTGCTTCTCGTTTTTACCCCTAAGGTTTTTTCAATAAAATTTTGGATTTTTGTAACAGAGATTTCTTTGGAAAAGTTCTGTAAAAGATATTCAAAAATTATTTTTGCAACCTCTATACTCTCTATCCTGTGACGCTCAACAAAATCTTTGTAAAAAGCAAGCTCTAAATACTCCTTAAGGATTTTCTCTTTTTCTTCTTTTAAAACAACTTCCGGAAAGCCTCCAAAATCTAAATATTCCTTTAAATATTTTTTTATTTTTGTTATTTCTGAGATGGTATAGAGTTTTTTAATCTTAAAACCTTTAGCAACCAAAAATTCCCTAAAGGAGAAAGGTAAAAGAAGGTAAGTTAAAGATCTCCCTCTGAGCTGGGTTGCTATTTCCTTTGACAAAAGTTTTGAAGAAGAGCCAGAGATATACAGTTTATATCCATAATTCAATAAAGTTCTTGCCAACCTTTCCCAATTTTTCAAATTTTGAATTTCATCCAAATAAACAATATTCACTTTTTTCTCGAAATATCTTTCATAAAGGCTTACCATCTTAATAACATCTTCAATATTCGCTCTGCTAAATTCAGCACTTTCAAAATCCATATATATCCCGCTGTGTGCTTTCTTTTTTTGGAAAAGATAAAATGTTTTTCCTGCTCTTCTTGGACCAATAATTGAAATTATTTTGTTTTCTATTGGCTTTGTTTTCAATTCTCTTTCAACAATCTTTTCCTTTGAGATTCTTTCATCTATTTTTGAAAAGAATTCCAAAATAAGCTCTTCTTTGAATATCATAACTTTTTGTTATATTATTATATAAAAAGAATACAATATTTATAAATTTTTGTACAAAGCTCAGCGTCAGCAAAGCGAGTGGAAAAGCTTCAAGTGCGTCAACTATTTCACCTGAATATCAACATAATAAATTTTTAATATTTTTTATTGATAGTTCCTTTAAACTTGAAATTACCAAATCAGCTAAATATTGATTTTGATTTTCTTTTGTTAAAAAGATACATTTCATTTCGGCTCTTTTTGCAGCAATTATTCCATTAATTCCATCTTCTATCACTACACACCCTGATGGATTAAGATTAAGTTTTTTAGAAGCTAAAAGAAATATCTCTGGATTAGGCTTTCCAAATTTAACATCTTCTGCGCTTACAATAACATCAAATTCTTTTTTAATTTTTAGTTTTGACAAAACAAGCTCTATAAAATTGTGTGGAGATGAAGACGCTACCGCTAATTTAAATCCGTTTTCCTTAAGTTGCTTTATAAGCTCTATTGCCCCTGGAATAGGAGAAATATTATTTTTCGCAATTCGCATCATTTCATTCCATTTTTCCCTTATTATCTCTTCCACATTAACAGAAACTTTGTGGTCTTTAAAAATTTTTTCAAAAAATTCTTTATCTGGCATACCTGCATATTTTTCTGTTATCTCATCGGAATTCATCTCTATTCCATATTTTTTGAGCAATTTTTCCTCTACTGAAGCATGCATCTTTTGAGTATCAGAAATTACACCGTCCATATCAAATATTACCCCTTTAATTTTTGTCATAAAATAAAAATATTAATCTCACTGCCTTGAAGTTTAGTAGCTTTTTCTTTCATAAAAAAATTTATCA
>CAZCGK010000032.1:0-2832 GCA_964498245.1 uncultured archaeon
ATCCCAGTATATCCCACCACCATTGTTCTCTATAATGCTATTTCTTATTGTCAAATCGCGACTATTATAAAAATAAATTCCATAATATTTAGAGTTCTTAACAGTTACATTGCTCAGGTTAAGGCTTGGGCGGTATCCATAGCCATAGATTCCATAACTGCCGTTCTCTATCGTAAACCCACTGATAATAACATCAGCGTATCCCACCTTAATGCAATCACTGCCCATACCATCAATAACCGTTGTCTCTCTATTTTCTCCTTCAAGTGATATATCCTTCCCAATCACCAAATTTTCATTATAAGTTCCACTTCTCACAAAAATGATGTCTCCATCGGCTGCATTATAAATAGCTTGCTGTATTGTTGGATAGTCGTCAGGGACAATTATTGTTGCTCCACTCTCTCCCGTTGTTATTTCTTCTTTTGTCGTTACATTCTCTTCTTGAATAATCTCTGGTGTAGTAATTGGTTCAGGAATAACAGAAATGTTCAATTGGGCAGTAATACTCGAACCAGCCTCATCAGTGACTGTAAGTGTAATTATGTGCTCTCCAGCAGAAAGATATGTGGCAAAAGATCTATCTCTTCCCAGAAAAACATCAATACTGGATGTCCAGTTGTATGTATATGGTGGCAGACCACCACTAACAGAGGCTGAAAATTGAATCTCATCATTCTGTCCAAATAACTGTCCATCAACAGGGGAAAGAATGGAAACCGTAAGTGGAGGCTGGGTCGTTTTTGCTGTACCATTAGTCCAGCTCTGGTTTATATTCCCATTCAAATCAACGGTTCGAATACCTATTTCATAGGTTGTATTCGGATTAAGTCCGGTAGCATTGTAATAGCAATCAGAAGTATTCCCAATCCAGCTTCCATTCAGATATACCATCACATAGCCGAAGTCATCTTCTGGATTTGTCCACGTCCAGTTTATCCATGTAGAACCAGCTGAATACGAAAGATTTGAGATGCTTGCAGGAGGCTTTGCATCTTTTACATTAATAGTGAGCTTTCGCGTCTCACTAATACCAGTATTACCTGCTTTATCACTCACAAAAACTCTGTATGTGTAATCTCCATCCGATAAGTCTGTCATATTCAGATAAAAAATTGTTCCACAGCCATCCATGGTTAGGTTTACTCCATTCCAGTTCAATAGTGCATTATTAGCATCCTCAGTAAGGGATACGTTTATAATTACGTAATTCTGCAAAATTTCAGAATTATTGGCAGGTGTTGGTGGAATAAATTCAATTGCCGGTGGTGTTAAATCTTCAACAGTAAAAGTCATCACATCAGTAACATTCCAATTGTTTGATGTATCATTTGCATATATCCCCCATCTTGAATTTATCGTATCTGTGTTATTAGAACTTTGATAAATTTGATTTATTTCCTCAGATAGGTAATTATTATTTTCATGCTCTTTTAAACTTTTTTCAGTTTCTTTATTTTCTTCAATTGGATAATCGGCTGAGTCAATAAGTTTAATCTCTCTATCCAACCATACCTTCTCCACGTCTGGTCGATTAGCTATTTCCTCGATTTTATTTGCCGGTACTTTTGCAGCTATTGCGTTTATAATCCAGAATTGCTTTATATTCTCTGCTTCCATGTTTTTGAGTGACATTGCGAGCATTTTTTGTGAATTGAAAGCCTGAGACTTTGCCTCTTGAATACTTAGTTTCAATGAAGGTTGCTTTTTCAGTTTAACTTTGTCTCTCAATACTATTATAACTGGTATCTTTTCTTCAGGTCTTTCTTTAATCTTTTGTGCAAGTAAGAGATCAATCTTTGGATTTAAACTCTTTAAATATTCAATTTTTAAGTTCTCGTAATATGTTCCATCCCTTACGATGGTAGTATAGCCTGCGGAAGCATTATCCACCGTCCATTGAATCTTTGCGTAATCGTCAGGCACGTAAATGGTGGAAGGTAGAGAAGATGCTAAAATATCAACTATCGCCTCATCTACATGCCCATCGCCATCATCTGCCGTGTATGTTCCTACATCTGTATTATCAACTGCAATAGAAAGCATCGCACAGCTTACAACCATTAGCAAAGCGATAGAAACTGCCAGTATCTTCCGGATAGGTTTGCCCTGCATTTTCTCCATCACCCCCTCTTTACGATGCTGTTATACTCAATACAAGTTTCAATTTCAATGCTTTCGGATCAATAATTATCCTTTCGCTTTCTGGACCAAGTTTAATCTTCCATCTTTGCAGAAAATCTGCACCTATTATTAGCTCCTCTGATAGGTTTGGAACAACGAGGAAATGCCAGAATAAGTTGAATCCTTCAACTTCTACGCTTAAGACGCCCGTAGATTCCGACACGGAAAGACTACCCTCCCCCATCTCAAACTCTCTCTCGTGGAGCATCTAACATCAAAATGGTTCTCACCACCTCAGTCAAATCTCTTCGCATGAACGACTCTGAAGAGCCATTATCCCATAATGCTTGAAATCCCCCTTCCCCTTTATCCCCTCTGAGAACGACTTCTTTATAGATTAACCACATTGCCTTTCCCCTTGCTTATACTTATACTCATACTATTATATAAAGCATGTGAATACTAAGCAATCGTTAAAGCAGACCCCTCTCAGACACAGTCGTCATCGCTTATTTACATTCTCGGTGTATGTGCCATCCCTAACAATAATTGTATCCCTATCACCTGCAGCATCCACCGTCTACTGAATCTTTGCGTAGTTGTCAGGCACGTATATCGTTGTTGCAGACGCCAACACCACACTCACACCCGCAAAAGCACTAAATAGCACAAATGCCACACACATTCCAAACACGAGATGTTTTCTAT
>CAZCGK010000033.1:0-2686 GCA_964498245.1 uncultured archaeon
CTTGCATCCCAAAAGGATGCCACAATTGGCATAGATGTTGCTTTTCTATGGGCGGAAAAGCAGGAGGACAAAATGAGAGCGACAAAACTTACAATACTGGCGGCGGGGTTGATATTGGCGCTTTTTGTGGGCGGATGCGATACTCCTCGCTGGCACGGGGACTGTTATTACTATTATGATGACTGCTGCGACTGCTATGATGATTACTGCGCTCCGCCGACCCCCACAGGGGTATATTCCGTGACGGGCGATGAGTGCGTCAGGATTTACTGGACGCCGGTAAGTGCCTGCGATCTGGCGGGATATCGTGTCTGGCGGGGATATTCCGAGACCGGATACTACTATCTGATTGCCGAAACGCCCTCTGCCTACTATGTGGACACCGATGTGGAGAACGGGCAGACATATTATTACGCCATTTCCGCCTACGATATATGGGGCAACGAGAGCGACCTTTCGTCCGATCTGGTTTTTGATACGCCTCGCCCGGAGGGATACGGCGAAAGGGTTTATATTGTTGAAGAATATCCCGACGATGCCGGATACGATTTTTCCGAATACTGGGTGGTGCCGTATGATTATCCCTCGGCGGATATCTATTTCGGCTACGATTCGTCCGAGTGCGAATACTATGTTCAGGCGGCGAATTCCTCAACGGATTTGCTGATTTACGGGCGCACCGAAAGCCTCTCCGATGTTGACTGGGCGCCCGAGGACGGCTGGATTTCCGGCGGCAGAGTGGAGATTCACGAGGGATATTCCTACCTCGTCTGGACCGCGGACAACCATTTCGCCCACATCAGAATCACCGACCTTGACGGACCGATGATTATGTTTGACTGGGCATACCAGACCGACCCGGGCAACCCGGAATTGGTGGTCCGCCCACAATCTGGAATTTTTGAGAGAATTGACCGAAAAATATCCGTCTCGCATAAAATCGCCGCAAGGCGTGAGAATAGAATTTAATTCAAAACAGGAGGTGAAAGATGTCTGCGAGGATATTTCCCATAGTTGTTCTGGCGGCGGTGATGGTGTCCTTTATGGGCACAAGCCCGACCTATGCGGGATGTTGTTGCTGCTGCGATTGCGACGAGGTGTGGATTCACATCCATCTTGATTTCTGGGACCCGTGGGACTGGGACGACTGCTGTTGTTGCTGTTGCTGGGAGCCATACTGGTGGGAACGCCCCTACTGGGAATGGCCCCCCTGCTGGCGCAGAATTGTGCGAATCTACTACAGCCCCTGCGGATGGTATAGATACGAATACTACGACTATCCCTGCTACGGCTGTGAGTATGTGTATGTTGAGGGGCGATGGGTCTATCGCCGGGCGATAAGGCTTCGCCACCGCTACACCTACCGCGAGATGGCTGACGACTTCGTCCGCAGGCGCGGGCTGGAGAGGGTCGTGTATAGAACCTCAACCGGGGGCACGCACTCAACCTATTATCGCACCGCCTCCGACGACTGGCACAGGACCAAGTCAACCTCATCGTCCACCCGTTATCGCACGAGTTCAACCACCTCCGCAAAGACCTCAACGGAGCGCTACAAGTCCACATCAAGTTCGGCGAAATATCGTTCAACATCTTCCGGTTCTGCGCACAAATCCTACAGGTCGGGCAGTTATAAGAGTTCATCGTCCCGGAGCAAGGGCTATTCCTCTCACAGCAGAAGTTCCTACAAATCCGGAAGCAGGCACAGGAGCAAATAACCACTTGCGCGTGTGCGGAATGCCGATATCTTTGATGGGAGGTCAGCGATGCGGAGGGCGATATACATAGTTGTGGTTTTATTTGCGATTGCAGGGATTGGTTTTGCCCGCGGAGGTTCGGCGGAGGTTAAAAAATCCGCCGACTCGGTCTATGTGCAGGACACCACCGCACAGAAGGGCGACACAGCGGAATACGATTATTTCATTGACGAGGACGGCGACGGAATCGGCGACCTGTTCCAGAAAATTTTCGGCAGTGAGGACGAAAAGTCCAAGGATTCCGGTTCCCACAAGAAGTTGGAAAAGAGCACCCGGTCAACCAAGAAGGTTTCTCATAAAAGCCACAGCACCAGCAGGAAGAAAAGTTCCAAATCCAGCAGGAGCCGGACTAAAAAGTCGCACACCATCAGGCGAAGGACGAAATGAAGGTCAGTGTGGTAATTTCTGCGCGGAACGAGGAGAAATATCTTCCCGAGTGTCTGGCATCTTTGGATGCGCAGGACTATCCTCACGATAAGTTGGAGATAATACTGGTTGACAGTGCCTCGGAGGACGGCACGCGCCGGATAATGGAGGAGTTCGCCCGCCGAACGGATATGGAGGTCAAAATTCTGGAAAATCCCCGCGGCGACACGCCCCGCGGTCTCAACACCGGTTTCAAGGCGGCGACCGGCGATGCCGTCCTTCTTTTGATTGGACATTCCTTCATCCCGCCGAACCACATAAGCCGTGCGGTGAGACTGCTTCAGGAGAAAAAAGCCGATGGTGTCTGCGGGCGAATCGTTACGATAGGCTCGGGGCAGAACACCATTTGGGATGCCGCCATCGCCGCCGCGATGGAGTCCCCGCTGGGAATAGGCAATGCCACTGCCAGAGTCGGCGGGAAACCCGGCTGGATTGACAACCCGATGCTGACCCTCTACCGCCGTTCCCTGTTTGAACGCTTCGGCTACATTGACGAGCGTCTC
>CAZCGK010000034.1:0-2685 GCA_964498245.1 uncultured archaeon
ACATCACAGGCTCAGGAGGAAGACCCATAGAATACTACAACTACTCCGTAAACCTCCAGAACAAAACCCTCTCAGAACTTATCCTCTGCAATGCAGACAATTCAACACTAACAAACATCACAATTATCGGCTCCTCCACAAAGAGAAACAACCTGTTTTATCTTCTAAGAACGGATAACACAACCCTTTCTGAAATCAACTCCAGTTATAATTATGATGGAATTGAACTCGACTACAGCAACAATAACACCCTCACCAACATAACGGCAAATTATAACGACGATGAGGGAATTTTCCTCTTCCACAGCAACAATAACACCCTCACCAACATAACGGCAAATTACAACAATGATAATGGAATCTTCCTCTCATCGTCCTCCTTCAACATCCTCACCTATATGACTACCTCACACAACAACGGATACGGAATCTGGACTTATCTCGATTCGGACTACAACAACATAACATCCTCCATAATAACAGACAATACCCTTGCAGGTATATTTCTTAATTGTGGGGGATCTGATCCAGAATACAACCTTTTCTACAATAACTTCTTCAACAACACACAAAACATAAAAATAGATCAGTACATAGACAACCCGAACTACTTCAACACAACCCTCAACTGCTCCGCAGGCCCAAACATAATAGGAGGCCCATGTATAGGCGGAAACTACTGGACAAACTCCTCAGGAACAGGCTTTTCAGACACCTGCACAGATCAGGACGGCAACGGCATCTGCGACTCAGAATACAATCTCTCTACAGATTATCCTTGGGCAAAGGATTACCTCCCTCTATCACCCACACCAATCCACATAGAACTGCAGTCCCCAGCAAACAATACCGAAATCAACACCACAACACCCAGCTTTACCTTCACAGTATACGATGTCTACTCCACAACCTTTTCCTGCACACTCTGGATAAACAGAACAGATACAGGCTCAGGAACACCTCAGCCCTATGATGAAAATACTTCAGTGCTTAATAACACCCTCACAACCCTTACAGCCAACTCAAGCCTTCCAGATGGCTATTACGATTGGTGGATAAACTGTACCAATGCCTATGCAAAAGAAAACCAATCAGAAACCAGAAACTTCTCCATTTTCCTCCCCCCACAATTCTCAGATTTGCAATACAATGCCTATGTAGACATAGACCAAGGCACAACCACACTCAGAATACACGTATCCGACAGTACAGAAGTAGACACAGTCCTGATAGAACACAACTCCTCAGGAACATTCCAGAACTACACAATGCAATTAGAATCCGGAACAACTTCCTCAGGAACATACAACTACACCCTCTCCCTCACATCCCTGGGAGACATCCAATTCAGAATACACGCAAACGACACTCTTGGAAATCTAAACTCAACATCCTTCTACACAATCCACATCCAAAACATAACCGTAACAATAAACCTAAACAAATACACCTTCAACCCACAAGAAAACATAACCATATCAGGCCATGCAGTTCTGCAGCCAGATGGAACAAATGTAACCAACAACTATGTTCTCATATACATCAACAACAAAATCCTGCCAGGAGACGGAGACATAGACTTCCTTGTTGGAGACCTTGATGGCCAAATAGAATACTTCACCAACAACGGCACAGGAGGTTTCACCTCCCAAGGCATAATAGCAGATGTGGGAAGCAAAGCTCACGGCCTCACCTCCGCAGACTTCGACGGAGACGGAGACACAGACTTCCTCGCAGGAGATTTCAGTGGTCAAATAGAATACTTCACCAACGACGGCACAGGCACCTTCACCTCCCAAGGCATAATAGCAGATGTGGGAAGCGAAGCTTACGGTCTCACCTCAGCAGACTTCGACGGAGACGGAGACACAGACTTCCTCGCAGGAAATCTCTATGGCCAAATAGAATACTTCACCAACGACGGCACAGGAGGTTTCACCTCCCAGGGCATAATATCAGATATCGGAAGTGATGCCTTTGGCCTCACCTCCGCAGACTTCGATGGAGATGGAGACACAGACTTCCTCGTTGGAGACGGTGCTGGCCAAATAGAATACTTCACCAACAACGGAACAGGAGGTTTCACCTCCCAAGGCATAATAGCAGACATCGGAACTTATGCCTATGGTCTCACCTCCGCAGACTTCGACGGAGACGGAGACACAGACTTCCTCGCAGGAAATGATTATGGTGAAATATATTACTTCACCAACAACGGCACAGGCACCTTCACCTCCCAAGGCATAATCTCAGACATCGGAGATCGGGCTTGGGGCCTAACCTCAGCAGACTTCGACGGAGACGGAGATATAGACTTCCTCTCAGGAGATCACGATGGCCAAATAGAATACTTCACCAACAACGGCACAGGAGATTTCACCTCCCAAGGCATAATATCAGACATCGGATCTCAGGCTTACGGCCTCACCTCAGCAGACTTCGATACCATAATCACAGACTCCCTCGGAAACTACAATCGCACATTTCAAGCCCCCTTAGAAGCAGGAACCTATACCATAAAGGTTAATCTAACAAACCCCCAAGGCATAACAGGGGAAAACTTCACAACTTTCACAGTAGACACCTCCCCGCCAATCCTAACCTATGTCCCACCAACCCCTGAAAACAATTCCTTCTTAAGCCAGACCTGGATATACATAAACGTCTCAGCAAACGAAGCCCTAA
>CAZCGK010000035.1:0-2614 GCA_964498245.1 uncultured archaeon
CAGAACGCCATGTTGATAGAAATACGCTTGAGGAGGAATTTTTCAGGGTCGTTGAGGAGGAAGGAATTGCGAGCAGCTTCGGTTTGTTCGGAAGTACTATATGCATCGAAAGTTTTAAATATAATATTGTTTCTTAACTAGTTATATACCAATGGGGGTGCACTCCAGTCCATTGGATAGGTTGTTTGAGAAAAAGAATGGAGGAGGTGCAAAAGGAAGAAAGGAAGGAAAATCGAGGAGATGCGAGTTTTATCCTGAGGGATGTATATACGCAATATTGCAGATATATGGACTATACGCATTGCAGATATACCAGAGTTAAGTGAAATTGCCCGACGCCAGATAAAATTACCCACAGAAAGTAGGGGTTAATATGGTAAGAAAAAATTCGCTTTATAAAAGAGTTATCTCTAAAGACAATCTCATCCACGCTTGGGACAATGTGAGATACGACTCTACCAATGATTTTGCACCGGACTGCATAGGATATGATGATATAGGCGCTAATATTAACGAATTAATAAAGTCAATTTATAACAGGCTATCTTCTAATAGCTATCAAGCGCTTCCTTTAAAATATGTGGATGTACCAAAATCTACCTTTGCTGTTAGGCCGGGGTCTATTCCTGAAATTGAGGATAGGTTGGTAAGCTATGCAATACTCAACGTCATCGCTCCAATAATTGATAAAAAAATATCTGACAGCGTATACTCATTTAGAGTAAAAAAGGACTATAAAGAGTCAAGAAAAGGACTTTTTGAGGAAAGAAAAGAAATACCATATTTAAAAAAGAAAACTCTACGGATATCAATGCCTATAGAGGATTGGTTTTATGAGTGGCCGGCTTTTTACGAAATTTCAAAACGTCTTTATGAGTTAGAGGGGTATAACTTTCTAACGATTTCGGATGTGTCGGCCTATTTTGAGAACATCGACCACGAACTGCTAAAAACGCACCTTTTATTGTTATTACCAAATGATGAGAAAACAATAAACTTGTTAATGGAGATATTAGAAAGATGGGTTTGGAAAAGTGGGACTCTTCGTCGTCTACAGAAAGGGATCCCACAGGGTAATGACGTATCAAGCTTTTTGGGAAATGTTTTTTTGATGCCATTAGATGAAAAATTCGAAGAATATTCGAAAACCCATGACATCATATACACTAGATACATGGACGACATAAGAATCTTCTCAAAGTCGGAGGAGGTTGCAAAAGATGTTCTTTTTGTAATGAACAATTGTCTTAGAGACTTAGGTTTAAACATTCAAGGGTATAAGGTTCAAATTTTAAAGGGTAAGGAAATTGAAAAAGAGCTTTTTCCTCCCGGAATGGATGAGCTAAATAAAACCATAGAGAATATCAATAATGCTATACAACATGGTAAACTATCTACAACATCAAGGAAACAGTATGAAAAGGAAGTGAACGAACATTTTAAAAAACTTAGTAGAAAAAGGAAATGGGAAAAGAACGATTGGCGATTATTTTCTAGAGTTTTGACCGGATTTAAACTGTTAAAAAGCAAAAAAGCAATCAAGAAGTGTCTCTCCATTATAGAAACAAACCCAGAATTTCGCATAAATACAAAAATAATAAATTATTTTACTATATTCCCAGATAATGACGAAATAATCCACCATCTGACAGATTTTTTGTTATCCCCCTTAAATAAGTTTGATCTTCAAGAAGCACATATGTTTTTCTTATTTAGATATATGGACAAAATACCAACAGAACTCTTTATTTATATGTATAAAGTAGCTTTTGATGAAAGAAAAAACTGGTTTAATCGATGTGCCGCTTTAGTGGCTATAGGAAGCCTAAAACTCGATGCGAAAGTGCTGGGAAAATTAAGAAATCTTTATGATAAAGAAAGTAATACAGATATAAGAAGAGCTATAGCTCTTTGTATGGTGCAACTCGACAAAAAGAATCTAATTTCATTTATAAAGAAGTTGCGGAGCGAGTTGGATCATCACTTAACTATTGTTGGGAGTTATTATGAAAAAGTTATTTATGATAAAGAAAACTTCGCGCAAAAACAGATATCAATGATGGAGAAGGTATCTCCACATACGACCTTTTATAAAGATCACTTCTATACGTTTTATCTTCTTGCAAAAGTTGATAAAAGATCAATAAAACAATCATTTGCAAAATTACTGAAGAAGAATTATGGGGAAGTAAAGAGGGGTAAATTTAAAGAACAAATAAGATATTTGTATAAGGAGGTTACAAATGTTGAGTTGTAAAGTAACGTCTTCCGGTATCTACTGGCGTCGGGCAACTCTTCGCAACCCTTCGGGTTGCTCGGTGCTAACGCACTACTTAACAGGTGCGTATGCGATTCGCAGTCGCTCACCCAAACCCTTATGGGCTTCGCATACCCGCAATACGTTATACGACATCACCCGTAAAAGGGAGGATTCAATATGAGTGGATGGGTTGAACTTATCTGGGATGGAAAGAGAGAAAATGGATTTACAAAGGAGAACGTTGATAGGAACTATGGAAAGGTGAGGGAAGTAAAGAAAATACCTTTGCCTTTTCAAAAAATCGAACTTCTGGGAATAGACAAAGAGCGTTCAACCCTTGAAAGATGGGTTCCC
>CAZCGK010000036.1:0-2585 GCA_964498245.1 uncultured archaeon
CTAGTAGTAGCTGATCTAAATAGCAACATGTACGCTGATATCCTTGCTGTAAATTGGTCACTTAACAGGGCGGTGCTTCTCCTGGCGAACAAGGACTTCCAATTCTCCTCTCCGCGCCTTATTTGGCCACCTAATGGAGCTTGGGACGTCTTCGCGCACCAGCTCGACGAAACTCCAGGGTCGGAGTTGGTTTGGATTACGAAAGAAGGCGTGATCGTTTGGAGTTTCACCATATTTGGCAGCGTCCTCGAGTGGGCGCACCCGCCGCGGGAACTTTCGTTCGTGATGATGACCGCTCCACCCTATGTACGCACCGATTTCGACAACGATGGGGCTCTGGAGCTGGTCTTTTACAGCAACAATCCCGGGGAAATAGAGTGCTTAGACACAGCGAATACGCCCATCGTGCTCGCAGTTACCCCGGCCGGGACGTCCCTCCTCGATCTTGCCGTGGCCGACCTCGAGGGTGACGGGATAAAGGATCTTCTCGCCCTTAGCAGCGAGGACACGGTGTATATCTGGAAGCTTGGGGAGGAGAAATGAGGAGGGCCACCCTAGTGGTAACCGCTATCCTCCTTTGGGGAATAGCGACGTTTGCCTTTTCCATCCACAAAGGCCTTGGTCCGCCGGACACCCGGGGTTGGTGTCCGGCGGACTGGCTTATCGGCTGCACCTCTGGTATTGCGGCCCTCGACTCGGAGGGCTTACACTTATTGAACCTGTCGGTGCCGCCGCGCAGTGCATATGAATTGGAACTAAAGTTGCTCCCATATCGATCGCTCCTTTTCTCCTTTGAAAGTGAACAAGGGATCGGACATGTGATCATCTCGCTTGATGGGGTTGAGGTGGAACGGGTGGCAATTGAAACAGGGAGTTGGTGGTTGAGGCTTGATGGTCTACCTCCGGAGGGAACCCTCCGGGTAGAAGTTGATGATTATTGCGAATCGCTCCTGATACGCTCCGTCTATTTTCCGTGTCGAGGTGAAGGTCCCGTTGTGCCTGAATGCAAGGACCGCTTCTTGGAAGGACTTCTGTGGGGGGTAGGACTCACCGTGGCTCTCCTTTTAGCGAGCTACGTTATCCTCCATACCGGAGAGTGAGGGTTGCTTTTTTGGGGAAATTTGCAGTAATAACTAAGGAAATGAAAGGAGGAAACATGCGATATCTTTTGCTTTGTTGCCTTCCGTGGATAGGGATTTTGGCGTGGGCGGGGACCCCCCTAATCCAGGACTTGATGTGGGACTGTATACGTCCGGTCTATGTCATCGCCGGTGACTTGGACGGCAACGGTTGGGATGATATCGCCGTAGCCTGTCATTCCTGTGATATGGTGCTCTTGGGCTTAAATCCAAAAGGGCAGGAATGTCCGGTGTCGTGGGGTTCCCCTAAAGCATTAAAGCTCACCGACTCTCCTATGGCTTTGGAGTGGGGCCTGTTCGGGAAAGGGGTTGGACCTTATCACAAAAAAATCGTGGTTGTGACCCAATACAAACCCGCATGGGGCATGTTCTCGGCAAAGGACAGTAGCGTAAGCCTGAAACGCAGCGACTTGGTAACCATTTCACACCTGACGGTGGGGGATTTCAATGAAGACGGAAGCCTGGATGTCGTATTGCTGGATCCCTTAGGGCTCGTGCTTAGCTTCCCCATGGGGGCCATTTCTGACATCGACCTATCCCCTTATACCGATCCAGGGGTACCTTCCTTTGTGAACAAAGGGGATTTCGATCGTGATGCCGATCTCGACCTCGTGGTGAGCAGCGGAACAAAGCTGCTTTTCTTCGAGAACCAAGGTGAGGGCAATTTCGCTCTGAGAATAGAACTGTCCGGAGGGCTATTGATCCGCGCTACGGCCGTAGCGGATCTAGACGGCGATGGCGACCAGGATCTCGCCTTCGTAGACCCCAAGTTCGGCACCCTAGCGATCCTTGAGAACAAGGGATGCTGGGAGTTCAAGTTGAAACTCCGCATCAAGTTGGACAAGGGTCCGGTATTTGTGATCCCCTTTGATTGCGACCGGGACAACGACATTGACCTCGCGGTAGCGGAGTATGAAGGCGATGTCGTTGCCATTGCGACTAATAATGGGCAAGGAGGATTTACGATCTCGCGGACGTTTTCGGTGGGGAAGAATCCCATAGGACTTGCCGTAGGCGATTTCGACCGGAACGGGATCCCCGACCTTGTAGTGGCCCTGCATGGCGGCGGGCCCTCCGGTGAAGGACCAGCCCTGCAGGTAATCTATAACCCATGCTGTGCCTTGGACGATTGTACTAAGCAAGCTCCATGCTGTGAGGAAGGGGTAAGTCCTCCTCCGCCCTGTGGCGGATCCTAAGCTACGGGAGCTTGGAGCTGTAAGCCGGCGCTCTTCGGAGCGCCGGCTTTTTTATTCTCCCGGAAGCTCAGGGGGTGGACCGAGTTGCTCCCCTTGGCCGAGTGGTGCCGCCTCCAAGATGATTCGCGGTGCAAGTTCTCCCGTTTTCTCGGCGGTGAGCTTTGGTGCGGGCGCTATGTCCTGGATTATTGTGCTCTGCGCTGCCCCTTGGATCTCGATCCGAGGGCCGGGGCTAGTAGCGTGGTCAGGT
>CAZCGK010000037.1:0-2439 GCA_964498245.1 uncultured archaeon
AGATACTTCCTCATCATCTCTTATATCCTCCTCCCACTTCTCCTTTCTTCATCCTCCATAACCGGCGAGTTCCCCTTCATAACCGAAAGTGGACCAACATTAATAGACAATCCACCATTGGCAGAGAAGGAAAGATTGATGAAAAACGCATCTACCCTACTGGGCTCGTACTTTATAGAGAACAAGGGTCAGATACCTGTGGAGGACTGCCTCTTCTATTCTCCATCGGGAGACATCCTCCTGCTAAATGATGGATTCATTCTGAGATTCAGAGAGGTTGTTAATGCTGATGATTTCCCAATCCCTCAACGTCCCTATATACCTGCAAATGAGATGGCGGGAGCTGGTGAGATAAGGGAGAGGGGGGTTGTTCTCAGATACACCTTCCTTGAGGCGAACGATCCCACAGTGGAGGGAAAAAAGAGATGTTCATGGGACACTAATTATTTCATCGGAAAGGACCCGAATAGATGGTACACCGATGTTCCCAACTATCGTGAAGTTGTTTATCACAATGTGTGGGATGGAGTTGATGTTATATTTCGCCTGAGTAATGGTTTCCTGAAATATGACATCATCATCTCACCTGGGGCTGACCCTGAGGAGATAAAGATCAGGATAGATGGGTGTAATGATTTGAAAATAGATTTCAATGGAAATATGATAATCAAGACGGAGTTGTGGGACATAATTGAAGGAGAACTGAAAGCTTTTTACAGTGGCTTTTCAAATTTAAAAATTAATGTAAAATTCACGATATACGATCCCCATACGTTTGGATTCGCTTTGGGAAATCATGATAAAAGCAGGGCGATAGTGGTTGATCCTTTAGTGTACTCTACTTTTCTAGGCGGTTTAAACCTAGATGCTTCTGAAGACCTCATAGTGGATTCTTATGGGAACGTTTACGTGGCTGGATGGACAGACTCACGAGACTATCCCACCACTAGTGGTGCATATAGCAGAACGTATAGGGGCGTATGTGATATTTTTGTGACAAAATTAAACCCCTCCGGAGCATCATTGATATATTCCACGTATATTGGGGGTTCTGGAAGCGATTATGCTAATACGATTGTACTTGATTCAATGGGCAACGCATTTATTTCAGGATATACGCGTTCTTCAAATTACCCAGTACTTCAAAACGCATATGATGCAACCTTCAATGGAAGCCTTTACTCGTCTGATGCGTTTATAACCGTGCTAAGTCCAACAGGCTCTTCTTTAGTTTATTCCACATATCTTGGTGGAAACTCATCTGACTGGGGAGAGGATCTTGCTATAAGCCCTCAAGGATGGGTCTATGTGATTGGGGGAACGTGGTCAGAGGATTTTCCTACTACCAACAACGCCTGGGACACAACTCATAATGGATATATTGACGCTTTCTTGAGCATTATAAATATCAACACCTCGTCTCTTATTTACTCTTCAATTATTGGTGGCTCTCAATGGGAGTGGGGCACATCCATCACACTTGATTCTTCTGGCGAGATATACGTCTGCGGTTGCACCAATTCATCAGATTATCCCACAACTGCTGGAGTGTATGATGGCACATATAATGGGGACTACGACGTATTCGTCACCGTTTTCAATACCTCCAGTCCGTCATTAGTATCATCCACTTTTTTGGGAGGAGAATATGACGAGGGAGGGCTCACCGGAAAAATTACCATTCTTGAGGGCCCTTCGGGAAAGATTTACATTGGCGGAAACACAAACTCTGTAAACTATCCCACAACCTCCGGTGCGTTTGATGATTCATTTAATGGTGGTTTCGACGTTTTCGTTACAGTTCTAGACCATTACCTCTCATCTGTTCTGTACTCCTCATTTTTAGGGGGTGCTTCAAATGAAAGCGCAATTATAGGGGTGGACATCTCAGAAAATATATATGTCGCCGGAAGTACAGAATCTCCAGATTATCCAACAACAACCAATGCATATGACGCTTCATATAATGGATTTGAAGATGTCTTTCTGACAATTTTGAATATAAAAAATTCAACCCTTTTGTATTCCACATTCATCGGTGGAAGCTCCTCGGATGGGACTTCGTCTATTTTTGTGAGGCCATCACACACAACATATATTCTATACTTAGGGGGTTCAACAAAGTCAAGAAACTATCCTACTACATCTGAGGCATATTGTACAAGCAATAATGGCTTTATTGATGCGTTCGTAACGAAGATATTGATAGAATTCTCACCACCAAGGTTTATATTAGACTCTACCCCTCACGTTGGAACCACTGGTGATCCGCTCACTTTCAGAATTAATATCACGGACAATGTGGTAGTAAAATCTGCATTTGTGGAGTTCTGGTACGATAACAGTACTCATTATAATCTCACCATGCAGCAATCCTCCAACACTACCTGGTATCGCACCATCACCGTAAACAACACGCTGAACACCCTTCACTACATC
>CAZCGK010000038.1:0-2382 GCA_964498245.1 uncultured archaeon
CCCTGAGCCTGCCTGAACAAAACCTCATAAACCTCTCAGGCTACTCGGTAGCAGTCCTCTCCATAAAACCCTCCCCACTATACCTCAACACCCCGGCCTGTCTCACCCCAACACCCTACAAAACCATGATAGTTTCCCATACCATTCTTCCAGACAAAAACCAAATCCCACTCCCACACATAACCCTGACCTCCTCCCATCCTCTAAGCCTCACCATAACCACATACAACCAATCCCAGATAACATTCCAAGCAACCAATACAACCCCAGACCAAACCATAAACATAACAATCCAAAACTCCAGCCTGTTCAGCCTCCAAAACCAATCAAAATACCTCCTCCTCAAAAATTCCATCCCAGTAGCCTATTCAACACCCTCAAACAATCAAATAACCTTTACAAACATACCCCTGGCCTCCACCTACACGATCCTTCCTGACAACACCCCACCATCCATATCCCTGACCATAAACCCGCAGGAAACCTATCCAGGAAGCCAGGTAAGCATAACCTGCACAGCAATAGACAACCTCGACCCATCACCACAAACAACCATAACAATCCAAAAACCGGACAAAACCCTTATAACCATCCAAGCCCAAATCTACACCCTGACCCAAACCCTCCAGACAGGAACGTACCAAATAACCTGCACAGCAAAAGATTTTGCACAAAGCACAATCTCTCTAACAAAACTCCTGAGCATATTTCCCCAATCAGGCTATATTCCAACCCAAAAAACCAACAAAACAACCATAACCCTAACAAACCAAACCGTAACCAAAATATCCCTGACCTTCTCAGAACCTGTGCAGGCAGATAAAATATCCATAACCGTAACCCAAACAACCAAAAATCCTGTTCAAATCAATCCCCCAGGAACAGCCTATGCATACCTTAACATAACCCCATCCCAAGCCATAAAGAACAAAATCCAGAAAGCATTCCTGACCTTTACAGTAAACAGAACATGGACAGAACAGAACCAGATAGACCCATCCACAATCTCCCTCTACCATTATAAAGCCTCGTGGCAAAAACTCCCAACAAGCTTAATATCCCAAAACAACCAGAGTTTTGCATATCAATCAGAAATCCCAGGCTTCTCCATATTCGCGATCACAGGCCAAAAAATCCAACCCAAAAAAACCTGCATACCGAACTGGTCATGCACTCCATGGTCTCCATGCATCAACAACACACAAACCAGAACCTGCACAGACCTAAATCAGTGCCCAAATGCAACTCCACCCATTCAAACCAGAACCTGCACAGAAGAAAAACCATTCAAACCCAGCCCAATCCAAATCACATTCCCTCTCGTAATTCTCATTCTTTTCCTCGCATTCTTAACATACACTCTCATAGTAAAAAGGTAAGTCTCAAACAAAGAAACTAACGAAACGCGCTCTGTTTTTGATAAAAAGAAACGATATCCCAATTTATAAAACAAAATTTAACAAAAATAAAACTTTTTTAAAATCTAACTTTATATAAGTAAATTATGAGTAAAAGATTAGAAGAGATAATTCTGGAGTATCAAGGAAGAATAAGAAACAAGAAATACTACCCACGTTTTATTAAGTACAATTTAAGGAAAACCATGAAGATCGCAAATATCAAAGCCATAGTAGGCCCGCGAAGAGCAGGCAAAACAACCTTGGCGATGTATATAGGAAAGAGCTGTTACAAAGAAAAAGACGTTCTTTATGTTGATTGGGAAGATGAAAGATTGGTGAATGTTGATGTGGACGATCTACTTGAAAGTTATCTAAACCTGTACTATAAAAAACCAAAACTTATCATCTTCGATGAGGTACAGGAACTAAGAATGTGGGAAAGAGCTGTTAAGAGACTCTATGAAAATGGTTATAACATAATTATTACAGGATCCAACGCCAAACTTTTGAGCACCGAGCTTTCAAAAGCATTGTGTGGCAGGGTATTCGAAATAGAGCTATTACCCTTTTCTTTCAGAGAGGTTATGGATAATCTAACAAACATAGATTACCGCAGCAAAGCGTCATTATTAAAGCACAAAAATATGATATTAAAGAAATTAGAGGAGTACCTCAAATATGGAGGCTTTTTTGAGGTTCTCACATCACCCTATAAATACGATGTCATATCGCAAATCATAAGTGGAATTCTATACAGGGATATCAACTACAGGTACAATGCAGATATCAATACGATAAAATTTATTCTGCTCAAACTGGTTGAAAACATAGGAAAGGAGTATAAAATTGCGAATCTGAAAAGGAAAATTAAACCCTTTGTGAATGTTTCAGTCCCAACACTTATCAGCTATGTGCAGATACTTCAAACCACATATTTCGTTTTCAGCATCAAAAACCATCTCAAATCATTTCAAAAAAGAGA
>CAZCGK010000039.1:0-2372 GCA_964498245.1 uncultured archaeon
GCAAGAAGTGGCCCAGCATGTTCGTAAACTTGAATCATCGCATCATTTGGTGAAGGAAAGTTATAGTTGAAGGTTACAGCTATTTCAAAGGTTTGATTAACACTTACTGTTTTTAGATGATCAATGTTGGAGATTTTGATATCAAACGGTTGTATAGAATATGCCGTTACGTCTCCATTGGCATCAAGCGTAAAAGTATAGACAAGATCGCCAATTGTAAGGGAGTTAATTCTACCGTTTTCATCACGAGATAAAGGAATTTTATGGCGAGTAATATTTCCTTGCGTATCTATTGTATAAAAGTATGTGAAATTCCTACCCAGCGAATAAACATCTGCAAAGAATAAGGCTTGATTGATCGGTTGTGTGAATCCTTTGTCAAATCTGACTATGCCTAATTCAATTGTTTTCTTACTATCCGTGAACCATTGGTTGGCTATGGAAGCAAAAAATTCCTGAGGATTATCTGCGAAGAAACCATCCGGGAACATACTCCTCAGGTAATTAAGATGCTCATCCCCTGCATTAGCAATGAGTTCATCTCTCCTATCCCTTAAAGTGTTATTGTTCTGTATGTAAAAAGCATCTACTACATGGTTAATCTCGTGAGCAACCACAATACAAAAGCCGTCTACTATACCAGGAGGAACATCATCAGGGAAAGAATTTTCACTATATTCCCCGATATCAACCCCAAAAATGTTAACGCCCCCTTCCAGACCCCAAAGTGGCACCTCCGGTGAAGTATGACCAAGATAGTCCGTCACAGAGATAGAGCGAAGATTATGAATACCTCCCGGTAATAGATTGAGGTAAGTGTAGATAAAGTCCTTCTGTTTTTCATTTAAGCAGGTATTGTCCAAGAGTAACACCGTGAAATCAGTCCAGATGTCCAAATATTGATCATAGAGGCCAATAGTAGAAGCTATTTCGCTTTTTCTGGCATCTGTTAGCGGTAATGCGTCAATAAAACTGCGATAAACACGCTCACGAATCCAGGCCATTGTGCTTTCAGTTGCTTTATCATAAACAACTTCTTTTCGGAAGTATTGGGGATAGGTGTTAATGAGACCCTTGTAAAAATCGTAAATCTCTTGTCGCTGAGGACTTAATTGATTTAATTCCCTGGTTGCAGTCGCTATAAGTAAGTGAGCATTTGTATATTTTCTGCGAGCAGTTTCATTCGTTTGTAAAAATGATGGCAAATCGCTAGGATGAGCATCTGTTGTATTTTCTATATAAGAGAAAGCCTGATAAATCGTTTGCACCTCAATGTTGGGATAAAAAGTATGGAAAATTACTCCTCCTTCATAATCATCAGTTGGGTCGATAATGTAACCATCAATCCATCGAATACCATATGGCTCTGCAATCTTATTCATTGGATACTCATCAAGTGGCCCTACATAGCCTTTATATGACCATCCAAGACCTATAAGGAGGAGACCTCCTCCATTAGAGACAAAATTCGTGAGAGCATCAATCTCCGAATCGGATACATTTCCCCATGCATTACCTATGAGGACAATACCCACATCTGAAAGCACTGAAGGAGTGATCGTTCCAGAGAATCTGACAACCTCATACCCACGACTCTCAAGTTCTGCTTTAAAATTATCAAAATTGCTACCGCCATACCACTCTCCGTGACCGGTAGTAACTAATATCTTACGTTTGCCCAGATTATCAAGCCAGTCTACAATATTGTTCCCGAATCGTTTGTTATCGAAGAGTTCAAGTGCTTCATTGGTAAGGAAACCTTCGTGACCCAAAGCTACAACACGCCCGCTGCCTAATCCTGATACCATAACTACAACAGAGGGGATAGGTGTCGTATCGTTATCACCTGACACAACAGGCACAGCGGTGGTATTCAAAGCAAACAATGGCCCAGGAACTCCGAGAGCACATATAGAATTCACTCCGCTTATAAGTGGTAGAGGGTCTACCTGTTGGATGATCTCAAAGTCTGCATTGCTAACGTCTTCTCCGGTATTACCAGCAGTATCTTTTGCAACAACTACAACCTCCACACCAACCAGCAACGCTATCAAACCAGTAACCAAACACCCCATCTTCCAAATCTTATTCATCGCACATCGCCTCCTTTCCTAACTCTTCGCCAACGATACAACACCACCAACTACCGCTATAACAATCAAACTTTGTATCCTTATCTCCCCTCGCTTTGCCCCTTTTTCATCTTGAATTCTTTTTCTCTATCCCTCAAACGAGAGTATATAAAATTTTCGGTATATAAATTTTTCGGTTCTTAAGTTTTGTTACAAAATAAAGACAATTTAAGAGTTTAAGTGTAAAAGCGGCAAATAATGCATGTTATCTTGAAGTAAGAGGAAAATCTCTTCTTAACT
>CAZCGK010000040.1:0-2355 GCA_964498245.1 uncultured archaeon
TTTAATATCGAATGTTAATTATTTAGTTTGTAACATGTTTGTGAAGGTGTCCGCTATGTGCGGACACGATGACTATAGTTTTCTAGGTTTATTGAAAGATGTTCTTGCATACTTTCATGAGAAGCTGATGAGGGAAAAGTTTCGCCCTGATGAGAAAACTATTGTTTTAAATGTTCCCGACCTTACACGTTGCGGTATTTATTTTAGCTTAGGATTGAAGTATCCTATGGAATACGCTGAAAAATATAAAATGGATGTTGTTTTCAAACGTATTCTGTTTTCCCGAGGAATAATTAGGCTTATTGAAATGTATGCTCAGAAGCTTGGAAACGTAGAGGTAAATAAGGTATATACTTACGAGTTTAAACCTAACTTCCAAATTGAAGTGAATGGGGAAGATATTGAGAAAGTGAGAATTGAAGCATATGTTGATGCTTATTTTCGAAGGCCACGCGAAATACTCATGATAAGGTATGTTGGTAAATTAGATTCCGAAGAAACGGAGCTTCCGAAAAAACACCATATAGAGCAAGCAGCACTCTATCAATGGTTAGCTTTAGCCAACGGGAACGAAGTAGATAGGGTAAGAATACTATACCATACGGGTTTCGGAAAAATAGTTAGGGAATACATTGTTGAAACGAAGCTTTCAAGAAACATTATGTTTAGAGAGGAATTCAGAAATAGAATTCTTAAGCGCATCGAAACGATCCTAGGTCCTAAAAAGAGACCCCTATACGGCTGGGAATGCGATATATGCCAGTTCAAAAGAATATGTCAACGCTCAGTAAAGTTAGGCGAAGGAATAATTCCGGTTAGCGAACTTCGACTAACCAATCTTATAAACGAAGGAGAATATAGATGCTATGTTGATCCGACTTTAAAAGTAACAATGCTCGTTCTTAGAGAGGCTATTGAAAATGAAATAGAAATAAGTATGAAGAGAGCAAGGAAAAGAGATTTCGAATATATTGTAGCTCCAATAACAAAAATTATAGATTGCCCATTAAAATTCTGGTTCAACGTTTACATACCCTACGCCTCAGTTACAGCACATCTTAAAGAACCTGTTTTAAGAGGAAACATTGTTCACTATGGAGCCCAATATATTATTAGAAAGCTTAATGGATTTCCAGAATTAGCTAGAAAATACAATATATCATATGTTGAAGTTGAAAAAACAGTTAAGAAACCTTACATTGTAGCTAAAGACTTCTCAGTAATAGTGAGGGGAAGATGCGATATAATAATCGAATTCGCGTGCGAGGACGGTACACATATTGACATTATAGAGTTGAAAACCACCAAGGGAAGAGACGTTAAGAGTGCCTTAGAGAAGCATGAGCAGCAGTTGAAAATGTATCTCGGAATACTTAAGGACATAATAAGAAAGGAGGAAGTGAGAAGTGTTAAAGGAAAACTAGTCTACATACACCAAGAAGGAAGAGCGAAGCTTACGGAAAAAATATTTCCGATAGATGAACCGCTAAGTGAAAAAGACATACTAAGATATCTTGAAGAAATAAGAACCGTAAGAGAAGAACCGGAAAAAGCCCCCATACCGAGAAATTCGAGAGAATGCGATATCTGTGATTTCTTCGGAATATGCCCATACAGTCGTAGGCAGAGGACATAATAAAAGTATTAAAGCCATTATTTCCTTTAACTACTAGTTTAATGTTTTCCTTCCAGCTTTAGCAATAACTATAGCTGTAACAGTAATTACTATTAACATTGCCCACGATGTTAAACCTATAATGTCGCTTGTACTTACGTCGTAAATGTACTGTAACTTAACATCATACTGCATTATGAATAGGAACGTTAGAAGAAAGCTAAATAGAAATAACTCTAAAAGAACCCAGTATACTAAACCAATTTTGCTCATAAGTTCTTTCTCAAGGCAAGAAGCATTATTAGGCATGCTAAACTCGTAATGAAACTAACATGTATTCCCATAAGGAGAACACCCATGATACATTAACCCTTTTTCTACGAACTCTACCTACATTATCTCTTGATAAGCGTTAGTACAATAAAATTAATTATAGTTACTTAACTATATGGTTATATGGTGATGATGTTGGGAAAGTACGTTACCATATCTGTTCTAAGGGAGGTTAAGGAGTTACTTGAGAAGGAAAAAGGGAATCGTGATTGGAGTAGGTTTTTGCTAGAATTGTATAGAGAAGCAAAAATCTCTAGGGCGAGAAGAGCTTTTGAAGAGCTTAGGCGTTTACTTGATGAAAAAGATCTGAAGGATATTGTGAGGTCAAGTATGGAGTTTAGAAGGGGGTTTAAGCTTAAATGAAACTGATTGATACAAGCGTATTGATAGACAATATTAGAAAAGGT
>CAZCGK010000041.1:0-2328 GCA_964498245.1 uncultured archaeon
AATAGTGTTCACTGTCCACGCCGGAACACGGGTGGCGATAAAGGAGCACCGCCTCGGATGGTATAGAATCATCCTTGAGAACGGCAGTTCCGGCTGGGTGCCCGAGGGCACCGTGGCAAGGGTTATCCCCGAAAATCCCTCGCAACTTGTCTGGAAAGGAGGGGGCGGAGGATAATGCGCACCGGCAGATTAGTGGCACAAATTCTTCTGGTGTTCTGCGGGGTTGCCGCCGCCGATACTCTCTCAATCTCGGAACCCCAGCCCGTCAAAACTGTCGTGGAAACGGTCTATGTGAGCCGTGATACGGTGTGCGCCTACAGCGGCGACCAGATTTTCTCCTTTGCCGATGAACTCTATTCCCTCGGCGAATACGACCGGGCGGCGGTTGAGTATCTTCGGTTTGCGTTTTTGTATCCCGGAGACCCGTGCGCCGATGCCGCCCTGCTCAAAGCCGGGCTGTCCTGCGAGAAGGCGGGAAATTTCGCCCGGGCGAGAAAAATTTACTCCCTTATGGCGCAGTCTCCACGGGAGAAATCGCAGGAGTTCGCCTCATACCGCATTGCCCTGTCGTATCTTCTTGAGAACAAACTGGACTCCGCCGAGGTTCAGTTGGATTCGGTGAGAAATCCCGGCGCCGCACAGTATCTGAAAGGATGGATTCTTTTGGGTGAGCAGAAATACCGTGATGCCATAGATATCTTCTCAAAAATCTCCGATAAATCGGACAGTTCCGATGTCAGCGGGAGCATAGATTATCTTATCACCCGTGCCCGGCAGGGGGAGAGACTTCCCCGCAGAAGTCCCTTTGTCGCCGCGATGCTTTCGGCGCTTGTGCCCGGTCTCGGGCGTGGCTACTGCGGAAAGTGGGGCGATGCGTTCTTCTCATTTGTCGTCGTTGGTGTGCCGGCGTCGCTGGCTTATGCGAAGTATGATGAGGACAGGACATTCTCCACCGTTATGGCGACTTTCGCCGCGTTTTTCTATCTGGGCAATATCTATGGCTCCGCCAAGGGAGCGAAAATATACAACATAGAAAAGCGGCAGGAGTTCTGGAGCACAACCTGGGATGAGGTGCCTCACCCGCCGACGATGCTGTATTCCTCATATCCCTGCGAGACGGCGGGCGATTAGGGTTTTCCCCGGTAGTCGCGGCACCTGTAGATGTAGAATTTGGTGATTGCTTTCCCGCCCCGGTAAACCCGGAAAGTGTCCGCCAGTTGGACGGATTGGAAAAATTTTTTTGCCAATTTTTCGCCGGTGTGCGCGCCGAAACCCCACCGCGGGTCAATCACCATAAGGGCGTCGCGCCCGATTAGGGTGTCTTTGTCAACCCAGTATGGGAACTGCTGTCCGCGCCGCCCGATTATGTCCGGTCCGGCGGTCTGCGGCTTGCCGGGAAGATGATACGACAACTCCGCCGGAACCTTGTATTCCCCGCCGAAAACGAATGTCCCCGGGGGCATATTGCGGAGATGCATTTCCACCCGCCGGGCGAGTTGTTCCCATCCGAAGGTGGATGCCAGTTCGCCGGTCACCGGCACAAACGGGAGCAACATCGCACCGATTACCACCAGCGTCGTCCCGGCGGAAAGATAAATCCCCCAAAGATGCCACTTTTTCCCGGCGGAAATCTGCGCCCTGACAAATCCCGCCAGCGGCAAAAAATACGCCGGGATTATCCAGTTGAGTTTGACCCAATAGAAAAGCGCCACCGCGCTGAAAAACAGAATCACCGGTGCGGAAAACGCCGAAACCACAACCAAATCCTGCGGGATTTTCGCGATTTTCCGGCGGATGGCGGCGAAAACCGGTTTTACCGCCTGCGAAACCGCCCCGATATACGCAATCGGGCTGACGGCGAAAAACTGCGCCCCAAGGTATCCGAAGAAATAGTCAATCCGCAGTCGTTTTATCTCGTGGGCGCGCCGGGCACTCTGATATAGAAAACTTGCCCACTGATGCTGTGCGTTCCAGATTATCTCCGGCGAAAACGCCGCAAGTGCTGTCGCCAGGGCGACATACGGTTTTGGTGTCAGAAGATACCGGCGGTTGGGGGTCAGAATCAAAAACGCCGCCGCCCCGAGGAACCAGAACGCCGCCGTGTATTTGGACAGCATCGCCAGACCGGAAAACAGCCCCGCTAAAATCCAGTGCGACCACCTGCCGGTCTGGACTGCCAGAAGCAGGAAATAGGTTGCGCCCAACCAGAAGAAAATCAGCGGCGGGTCGGGCGTGAAAAATATCCCCGCCACATTGAACAGCGGAACCGTGCCCGCGAACACCACCGCCCAGAACGCGGTGCGTTCGTCCCACAGTTTCCGCGCGATG
>CAZCGK010000042.1:0-2280 GCA_964498245.1 uncultured archaeon
GTAATTAGAACGATAATTGAAGGAAAACTTTCTCCGAACTGGACATGGAATAGTATGTTTAATATTTCAGCAGGTGCGTTTTATATTCCACAATTTTTAGGAATGGTACTGATGCTAAGGATTTTTACAGGAGAAAAAATAAGAAAATTGTTAAATTTAGCGTGCTGGGGCTTCCCAATTATAATTTTTCCTCCTATTTATGATTTTTTAATAAAGAGAAGGAGATATAATTATACTTATATTCCTGTAGATAGGATCCCCGAAATGATAACTTCTTTTTACCTGAGACTTACCTCACATTTTCCTTGGATGGGAGACGGAATGGTTATACAATTCATATTTATTTTCGTTTTAGCTACTTTGTATGTTCTTGTTAAAAGCAAATCTATAGTGAGAGCTATCCTATTTTTTTCCATATTATATTTTTTGGGTCCAATTTTAGTTACACCAGAAATAAACCCACTGGTTGGAAAAATTTGGGAATACGAGAGTATAACTGATACATCGCTTGTTTATTTATTCCATTTTGTTTTGACCGCAATAGTTATTGGAATATTTATTCTTTTGTTGGTTTACAAAAAAAATATTATTACTTTGATAAAGAGCATGAATCCATTTACGACCATCCATTTTATTTTAATGACCATTATTGGAATATTGGTGGCAGGAAAATTTAGAGCAAATGAAATTTTAAGTTTTCCTGTAACTCCTCAAACAAGCTTGATTGGTATAACATTAATTACTAACTTCTTTCTATGGCAATATGCTGTCTGGATAAATCATATTTATGATATTGAGATAGATAGGATAACAAATAGGGAGAGGGCTATACCAAGTGGGTTTATATCTTTAAGTAATGCAAAAGAGATAGCCATATTGTTTGCCCTTTTCTCTATTGCATTATCGTTTATCCTTGGAGTAGATTTCTTTATAACATTAGCTGGATTATTCCTTGGTTTCATATACTCTGTTCCCCCAATTCGTCTCAGAAATAGATTATTTTCTCCAACTTTTGTTGGCGCTGGTTCTGCCATGCTTTTTTTGTTCGGCGTTTTTATACCAAGTCCAGAAAATCTTAGACAGATTCCTTATTTTAGTTTACCTCCTGTTGATGGCAAAGTCATAACGTTGACCATTCTTATATTCATAGTATTTTCAATTGCTCCTCTTATAAGGCAGTTAAAAGACTATGAAGGGGATAAAAAAGCTGGAGTACAAACAATATTTACAGTGTATGGAAAGGAGAAAGGCATCCATATAACATCTTTTTTATTATTTTTTGCGATTGCCTCCCCCCTCCTTATATTTCACCAAATGTTAGATGCACTGGTATTCATAAGCGGAGGAACAATTGCATCCTTTATCTTCAATAAAACAAGAAAAACCAATGCTGTATTCATTATTTATTTTATCATTTTATTATATTGCATAATAAGATGGATTAGTAGTTGAGAAGATGTTAATAGTTAAACATTACAATGCTTATTTGCTCATCATTAATATAATTTGCTTTATCATATGCAATAACTTTTACTTCGTGCAAGCCGGTTTTTTCATCTAATCTATATGTATAAGGAGGAAGGAAAAGAATCTTTTTGCTTATCCCATCTATAATAAATTCCACCATATCTATTCCACTACCATTATCATTTGCATATACATCTATAGTGATGAATCCAATGGACACTATCGTTTTAGGAAGCTTTATTATTAATCTATCTAAAATATATATGCCGGGTTGAGGCTTTTCAATAAAAACTTCAGGGGGAGAGCCATCAATTATAACTGCTTTTGTAATTGTGTCTGATAAACCCTCATTGTCTGTTACACGAAGCGTTACTTTATAAACATTTTCCTTACTCCATGAATAATTGATAAATTTTCCATATCCCATAAATTCTGGAAATTGAACACCAAAGCTATAACTCCAAAAATATTCAATTATTTCTCCATCTGGGTCATAACTAGAGGAAGCATCAAATAATACCTGCTCCCCTACTTTTGGATATAATGGACTCCAGCTAAAATCAGCTATAGGGGACTCATTTATATTTTTACTTATATTTTTACTCATGCATGAATTTAAAGTTAAACTTAAGATCAAATAAAAAGATATTAGCAGGAGAACCACTATGTCTACTCTTTTTAACATATTGTTTTTTATTTTTTTAATGATATTTAAAACTTATGCGCATAGGATATTCCTCAAAATGAGTGATAAAATCCCTCAAAATTTTATTAGGCTTTCTAATCTGTTGTGGCCGAGCTCCAGAGCTATGC
>CAZCGK010000043.1:0-2176 GCA_964498245.1 uncultured archaeon
AGGAAATAATAGATAATTTCATGCATGTGAGAAAGAGCGGGAAATTGAAGCAACTAATGGCGGTGTCAATTCTTGTGTGGATCTCTCTTTATTCAGCTGTCTATTTCATCGTAATTTCAATAAATCTAAACCTTACATTTTTTGAGGTTTTGTTTGCATCCTCTTTTGCAATAATCACAACAATTCTACCCATTCAAGGAATAGGAGGATTTGGCACAACAGAGGGAGGTTGGTGTATTGGATTCATCGCAATTGGTTTAACAAAAGATGTGGCTATAAGCACAGGTTTCGCCTTTCATATCATAATACTTACTTACTCAGCAATTTTGGGATTTTATGGTTTCTCGCAAATTATAATGTTTAAAAAGCAAATATTCGGATACGAGAAGAAATAATTCAGGAATTTATGTAAAGCTATAACTTTACTCGGGAAAAAATATGTTAATATTGAAGAAATAGGAAATGTTGGAAATATGCCTTTTCTTCTTATTATCTTGAAATTGAGTTCCTTTAACAATTCAATGTATTCACAAATTGGTCTATCACCTTTATGTCGCTCAATTGAAGAAGTTCTGATCAACTTACCGGTCAACAAAAAAGAGATTCGAGAAGCAAGATGTGCAAGGTTAGGTATGGATAATATCAGTTTTCCTCTTTTTTTAAGCACTCTGTTGATTTCCTTTAAGGCTTTTTTTTGTTCTTCAAAGTTAAGGTGTTCCAAAACATCTAAACAAAAGATATAATCGAATGTATGAGATTTAAAAGGAAGATAATTCAAATCTCCAACAATAATATATTTTGATCCATAATTTAAATCTAAACCTATGATATCATAGCCTTCTCTCCTGAATTTCTCAACAAGAATACCTTCTCCAGCACCAACATCTAATATCTTGCTATTTTTTGGAATTTGATTAAAATATTTTTCTATAAATTCCATTTTAGCCATGTATATTGGATAATACTTCCAATTTTTATCCGGCTTTTTATGGTAATCTCCCTTTAATCCATATTCACCTTTTCTTTTCACTCTCATTTTCATCTAAAATTTTATCTATAAAATATACTTTTCTGTTATTCATCTCATAGTATATCCTTGAAACAATTTCCCCAAGTAAACCCATCGTAATAAATTGTATTCCGATGAAGATGAGCAGGACTGAAAGCAAAAGCAGAGGGCGATTTGCCAAACTTGCACCAAACAAAAATTTCTCAATTGTCAGATATAGTCCAATAATAAATCCAATTAAGAACGATAATATTCCAAGCGCTCCAAATAACTGAATTGGTCTTGTTGAATAACTTAATAAAAATTTTACCACAATAAGGTCCAGAAAACCTCTGATCAAGCGACCAATCCCATACTTGCTCTTACCTCGCTTGCGTGGAAAATGCTTAACCTTCACTTCAGCTATTGAAGCTCCCATCCAGCTTGCCAATGCTGGAATAAATCGGTGCATTTCTCCATACAAATTCAAATTTTTAACTACTTCAGAACGATAAGCTTTGAGCGTGCAACCAAAGTCGTGCAATTGCACTCCGGTCAGTTTTGATGCGAGCCAATTTGAAATTTTTGAAGGAAGTTTCTTCGTGAAAAATGGGTCCTTCCTATCAGCTCTCCAACCACTAACCAAATCATAACCTTCTTCAATTTTCTTTAATAACACAGGTATATCTTCAGGATCATTCTGCAAGTCAGCATCCATCGTTACTATTATAGAACCATTTGCATAACTAAATCCGGCTGAAAGTGCAGCAGTTTGACCAAAGTTTCTTTTCAACTTAATAATCTTAACTCTATTATCTTTCTCATGTATCGACTTTAAAATTTTGAATGAATTATCCTTTGAGCCATCGTCAACAAAAATAATCTCATATGATTTATTTAAAGTCGGCAAAACCTTCCTTAATTTGTTGTAAAGCTCATAGATATTCTCCTCCTCATTGTAAACCGGAATTACCACTGAAAGCTCAATCATTTTTAACAAATCCATTTGCTCTTTTCCAATCCTCAATCGTTCCCACATCTATGTGCAGTTTTATCTCTTTAAATATAACTTTTCTCCCCGCCTCAACAAGCATCTTAATCGCATCCGTCAGTTGATACTCATTCCCAATGCCTGGCTTGATTCTTGAGATTGCATCAAATATAACAGGCTCAAAAACATGTATTCCC
>CAZCGK010000044.1:0-2138 GCA_964498245.1 uncultured archaeon
CAGTTGGGAGTGCCCGAGCGATGATTTGGGCGGAGGTGGGGAGTATTTTGCCCGGGTTAGGAAGATATTGGACGATTATCTGGTATTGGGGGCGTATGAAGGAGACACATTGTGGATACTGGATGTGAGCGACCCGAGTTCACCGACACCGGTTTTGTATTATGCTGATACAGCATTTAGTGATGAGCCTGCTTTAATAGAGGGTTTTGAGGTAAAAAAGGACAGCGGGTATATATATGTGGCATACAGGAAACCCGATACTACGGAGCGGGATATATATGTGAGGATTTTGAGACTTGTGGAGAATCCGCTACAAATGGAGAAGGGGATGGTGATAGATACGAGAGACGATTGGCTTTCTACAGGGTATTTTGTAGGCGACAGTTTACTGATGTGCTTGGCTGGGGTTTGGAACACAGATGGGGGTGACACTTTGATTTCCGTGGATATGGAAGTGTTGCGTTTGAGGAGCAGTGTGCCTGAGGATGGGAGTGCGTCGACGCTGATGATGAGATGGTGGCATATTGGGGGGGATAGTTTTTATGTTTATGGAGGAAGCCTATATTCAGCGGATTGGGATAGTGTAACGGCGTGGGGGTCAGCAGCGTTTATTGGGTTATGTAAGGGGAAGTTGTATAGCGCTGCGGCTTGTTCTGTAATAATCTACGGCACTTGGCGGACAGCGTATGATGATGAGCTGCCGACGGCGGCAGGTGTAAGTGAGGAGCACGGGTTTGTGGTGCTGGGGACGAACACATATTACACGGATGATACGGCGTCATCGCTGTATTTTGTGGATATAGATAGTATAATAGAGAGTTATCCCTGTATGCCGAGGGCAAGGTTGCGGATAAGAGGGGTTAGACCTGTGGATATTGTGATAAAAGGAGATTTGATGTATGTGCTATATTGGAATGGTTTGGTGGTGTATGATATATCGGAATATCCTACTATTGACACGGTTGCATTTTATAGCAGTGGGATGGATCATGTGCATATGGAGGTAGACGGCAGGTATATATATGAGTTTTACAGTGGCTGGGGAGTAGGGCATTTGACGATATTTGAGTTAGACAGCACGGTAGGAGTGCAGGGGAGGTTAGAGAAACGGGAAGAGTTGCGAATATATCCAAATCCAGTGTTTGCGGATATAGGGCGAGTGAGGATAGTTCCACAAGGGGTGGAGGGTTATGCTGTGGATATAAGTGGTAGGGTGGTAAGAAGGATAGAAAATGACAGGATGAATATAGAAGGTTTACCTTCAGGAATATACCTGCTCAACCTCAACCACCGTGGAAAAAGGATAGTCAAAAAACTGCTTCTGCTTGGCAACTGAGCAAATAAAGGGCGCTGACGGTGTGCCGGCGCCCGACATAGAACCAATTTGCCCTTCAAATTATTCCTTTTTCTCTGCCGGTGCGGAGAATGCCTTGATGAACTCCAACGGTATCGGGAAAATTGTGGTTGAGTTGTTCTCCGCGGCAATCATAGTCAGGGTCTGCAGGTAGCGGAGTTGAATTGTGACGGGGAATTTTGACATAATCTCTGCCGCCTGCGCCAGTTTCTGCGCCGCCTGATATTCCCCCTCGGCAGAGATGATTTTTGCGCGCCTTTCGCGTTCCGCTTCTGCCTGAGCAGCCATCGCGCGCTTCATCTCCTCGGGAAGGTCAATGTGCTTTATCTCCACCATTGAGACCTTGATGCCCCACGGGTCGGTCTCGCGGTCAATAATTTCTTGAAGTTTGTGGTTGATTTGCTCGCGCGATGCCAGAAGGTCGTCAAGTTCAACCTCGCCCAGCACCGAGCGCAGTGTCGTCTGGGCAAGTTGGCTTGTGGCATAAAGATAGTTCTCCACCTCAAGCACCGCCTTGACCGGGTCAATCACCCTGAAATACACCACGGCGTTCACCTGTATTGAGACATTATCCTTTGTGATGACATCCTGCGGCGGGACATCAAGAACAACCGTCCGCAGACTGACCTTTGTCATCTTGTCAATCAGCGGGATGAGAATTATCAGCCCGGGACCTTTCGCCCCGACAATCCTTCCCAGCCGGAAAACCACCCCGCGCTCGTATTCCCTCAGAACCCTCAGCGCACTCAGGATTATGAATATCGCTATGATGATTAAAATTGTA
>CAZCGK010000045.1:0-2100 GCA_964498245.1 uncultured archaeon
TTCCTCACTGTCTCGCCGTCAAGCACTGAAATTCTGCTCATTCTTTCCACTTTTATCTCTGTTCCTTCCATTTTTTATTTCACTCAAGATATATGGCGAAGGATTCACGCCTTTTCAAATGATGAATTCGCCTTCCACATCACGCCCGTCCTCCTGCATAGCAGTCTCACATTCTTCACTGCGAACTGCCCTATTCGCTTCCCAAACGCATCCATGACTCCTATGACTTTTTTCTTTCCAGGCAAGCCACACACCCAGCCTCTGTAAACCTTGCCTGCTTTCTCCGCCTCCACGAAATCTCCTTTCCTCAGGAAACCGCCGTTTGATGTGCCGCCGAAGCGAGGTCTCACCCCTCCTTTCTGGAAGTTGTCTCTATGCAGGCTCCTCCTCACAAGCTCAGGTCGCTGCCAATACCAAAATGGAGATTGAGCGTTGACATTTCTGCCGTAAATTAAGCAGAGCAGCGCAACAGCATCGTTCGCATGACTCTCCGGAATGATTGCATCCTTCCTGCTCGATTTCGCAATTTTATACTTCTCTCTGGCTTCAGCAGTTTGCCAACCTTTGAATGTTATGAGCTCGGCGATCGCTCTTAACGCTTCGTATAACATCGTTTTACCAATCTCTGCTGTGCTGAAATATTTACCGCCTCTTCTTGTATAGTGGTTGTATGCAACATCCTCAACAGCTATCCTACTAATTGGTAATATTTTGCACAGCTCCTTGATTATTTTCAGCCTGAGCTGAACCTTAGCGAGCTGAGATGGAGCAATCCAGTAGTCGCCACGCTTGCGGTTGTCAAACCTGCGAGGTCTTCTCCATTTTCTGTATCTGCGAAATCTTCTCATCTGCCTTCTGTGCTTTATTTTTTCTGCAACCTTAGATGGCATCTTCGCCATTCCCTTGAGAATTACTCCTTTGGATGTTCCTACCGCATAACCGTCATATTTAGAGCCAGGATCAACTGAAAGACTGACATCCTGCGTTCTGTCTCCGACGGGAATTAACATTTGCACATAGAATATCCCAAGCTTGTTGAACTTACCGACTGCAACGCCATCTCTCATCATCTTTCTCGCTTTCGCTGGCTTCGTCGGCATCAGAGGCTTTCCATCAGCGCTCATAACTGGAACTCTCATCTTTCTTACCCCCGTTTGACGCCGATACTCGGCCGGGACGGGGAAAGCCCGTATCTGCCCCTCGGGGTCGCCATCACACGGACATCGGAGCAGGCAGGGCACCCCTCTACAGCGCCTGGGACTGGGGGAGCATCCCAGGGTGTTTATTCCGCATGACGGCTGCTGCTCCCAACGCATCGGGAGCCCCCTAGTAAACAACCTGCATGATGCATGCACTCCACCCCTGCCGTGGAATGCCCAAGAGAGGGGTTGTTTACAATGCGTCGCATCTCGCATGGGTCATCCGTGACGAAGCCGTCAACGCCCATTCTCAGCACATCCCGCAGCGCTCTCTCGTCATTCACCGTCCAAGGGAAAATTTCAATGCGATGCTCATGAGCCCCCCTCACTATCCTCTCGTCCAACCTCGGATACCTCGCAAAAATCGCATCCGCCTTCGCTTCAAATGCGAGATTTAATGGATTCACAGGCAAAGAAGCGATAATTATGCCCGTTTTTATCTCTTCAGCACCCGAAAGCTCCTTTAAACGAAGGAGAGAGCGGTGGTAGAAGGAAGAAATAATTGTGTTATTTTCCATTCCAGCACGCTGAATCTCGCTCAAAACATCCTCCTCTATGCCTTCTTCCTTCATTTCAACGACTATTTTCATGCGCAGGCTCTTTGCGAGCTGTAATACCTCCGAGAGTGTCGGTATTCTTTCCCCTTTACCAGCATTCAGCGATTTCAACGCTGCGAGTGTATGCTCTCTCACCAATCCTTTACCGTCTGTTGTCCGCTCAAGCGTCTCGTCGTGAATGACCACAATCTCTCCACTCTTGCATCTTCTCGCATCTACCTCAACCGCATCCGCTTTGCATTCTGCCGCCCTTCTGAGCGCTCTGAGCGTGTTCTCAGGCTCTTCCGTCCTTGCTCCCCTGTGCGCAATAACAAGCATCTCAACCCTTCCGTCTGCTCTTCAAT
>CAZCGK010000046.1:0-2097 GCA_964498245.1 uncultured archaeon
AATTTGCCCCGGGAAAAGTGGTGAAAAGAAAGTTATAGCTTTAGAAGGTTTTTATCCACCAAAATTCGGGATATGGGCGACACACAGGATCTTTCGGGTAATATACACCCTTGAAGGGAGGAAGATGTACGTCATCGCGAAGCATATGACAAAGCATGACGGTGACAAGGAGTTCTGGGCGCTCTACTACAAATTTTACAAGATCCCCTACATGCCAACCCCTTACTATTTCCTCTACGATAAACGGCTTGAGAAGGACTTCAGGGATGTGTACGGCTACTTCTGGATGGAGTACATCGAGCATGAGATCAACTTCGAGGAGTACCTTCTGGACTGGGTACTGGGCAAGATCAGGCGGCTTGACCTTTACAACCTCGTTGAGCTTCTCACACTCGTATGGTCGAAGGGTATTAAGCACAACGACCTCAAGGGAGAGCATTTACTCCTGAAGGGTGATAAATGGCATCTCATCGACTTTGAGAAGTTCAAGCACTTCAGGAAACCTGAGGATAAGGAGGATGATCTTGCGATGCTCATCGGGGACTCCTCTCTCTTTCTCGATGGTTATCTCAGCTTCCACCACATCGAGCTTGAGGGGGAGATGAAGAAGCGGTACGATGAGTTTGCCGGGATGGTACTTGATGCGTTCGGGGTGGATATAAGCAGAAACCCCCATTTCAAGATGCTCCTGAGCGTGATAAGATCTGAAGGAATACGAGAGAGTGCTGCATTCAGATGAGTGACCTGTAAAGCTCGATGATCCTGGATACATCAAGCTCATCCGGCCTGAGGTCAAGGATTTCGTCATCCAGATCTTTCACATCGTACCCCATCGAGCCAAGCACCTTTGACAGGCGCTTTCTACGGTTTGAGAATAATCCCGTGATAAACTCGAGAAAGAGATCTTTATTCTCCACCACGTCCTCCTTCGGCCTGAGCCTGATGAGTACTGAGTGGACATCCGGTCTTGGATAGAATGCATCCCGTGATACTGACTCAAGTATCTCCACGTCTGCAAGTGCCTGCGTGAAGACTGAAAGCCTACCATACTCTTTTGTCCCCGGGGGCGCTGTGATCCTTCTCACAAACTCTGCCTGGTACATCAGGATGCCCATTTTAAAACCTGATTTTAATATTTTAAGTGTTATTCTTGATGAAATTGAATAGGGGAGGTTTGATATGACTTTGTCAAACTCCGGGAGATCGATCTTCAGCGCATCGGCATTTATAACATTTGCCTGAGCGCATCTCTCTTTAAGTATTTCTGATAACCTGGAGTCCACCTCAATCGCATATACATGCTCAGATCGCTTGAGGAGGCGTGATGTGAGGCTTCCAACCCCTGCTCCTATCTCAAGCACCCGATCATTGAGCCCAACATCCCCGTACTCCACAATCCGGTCTAAGATACCCTCATCAACGAGGAAATGCTGGCTTTTTCTCGGGCTTGGACGGATGTTGTGATCCTCAAGGAGTATCATCACCCTTGTTCTCTCAGATCTCCTCATCCTGAACATAGCTCCTCTTAAACCTCAACGCAAGCTCTGCCTTTGCAAGCTCAACACCAAGATACGCACCATGATCAATCATCGAGATCCGCCCATCTTTCACAAGGTATGATACAATCTCCTTTGCGCTTTTTCCTGCCAAGACATCAACCCTGCCATCGGGCGTATTGTGTTCGACATAGATCATCCCATCCTTTAAACCTATCCTGAAGTACCCCAGGGGGTCAGACCCCCATTTGGCTTCCTCTGTGATGACTTTAACCGGAGCTTTATCACTGACAGGGATTCCTTCCCGCATTCGCTTCTCTTTTGCCACAAAAAGATCAATTCCAAGGTCTTTGGGGGAGGTCTGCCTTTTTGATGCGAGTCTCATCATCCTCGATGCTTTTACAAGCTCTCTTACACTTCCTGCAGTCTTTCTGCTTGCCTCGGGTGTAAACAGGATGCTGACACCGAGTTCCATCCCGATCCCTGCAAGAAGTGCGTTTACCCCGATTGAATCTGCATCAAGAAGCTCTGTGACATTACCGACGCCGAAAAATAGCGGGGTACCTGGATCATACGCTCTGAATTTCCAGCACTCACAGAT
>CAZCGK010000047.1:0-2037 GCA_964498245.1 uncultured archaeon
TGAGAATATTTATGTCAATACTGTGAGCAAACTTTACACTTATCCATGCGCAGGTACGGGCAGTCATACTGAATATGCCTATATTGGTAACAAAACATGGAACGCAACCGCAACCTGGGAAGGCTATGTAGGCGATTGGAAAAACATAACATTCGACAATATTGAAATCACAGCAAACAAAGAAGCAGAGCAATTTAAATTTGTTTCTGTCACTCTAATTGTTAAGGACATAAATGGAAATGCAATAAAAAACGCAGAAGTAAAGGCATTTTCGGAGGACTGGAGTATTAAATATCCTCATGATTGGGGAAGATTCAATTATACAAACGAAAGCGGATACGCAAGCTTTGAAATACCTGTAGGAAATTGGACTTTCTTTGTAGGTGGTGGAAATGAGTTTAAATGGTCACATCCTGGAGAGGGTTATTTCACTGTTTTAAATGTTGATATATCTTCAAATTCCACTTTTGAAATAAGACCAAATGATACTATTAACCTTACCGTCTATGATATTAATAATCAACCTTTAGATGTTGATGATGTATATTTGATGGAGAGTACTCATGTGCCGATGGTTCCTCTTCCCATCTGTGGTAAGACGGATAATGGAAACATTACGATACAAGTTACTGAAGGATTGAAATATGATTTATTGTTAATAAAAAGACCTTCATCTGATGGGGAAGGCTATATTTTATATTACAAAAATGTCGCTTCTGGCTCAAATTTAAATGTTAATCCAGCTCCATCAACTATGAGCCATATAAAATTTGAATGTTATGACCGTTTCAATAATTCGACCATTCTGAATATTGGAATAAGCCTCCCTTATGTTGATATGGATCGGTTACATGGATTCTTTGATTTTAATGTAAATGGAAGTGCAGATATGTATGTCACACCTATGTTTGTTCGAATAAATTATAGGAACATGCCACACGGATGGTATTATATCTTTGTTGGCAAGGGATATAATTTAACGGCTGGTTCTGATATGACCCTTAAATTTGGTGGACCTGTTACTGTGGATGTTAAGGTTCAACAACAAAATACACAAATTTGGCTACTTGTTAGAGACAGTTTTGGAAACATATTGGATTTCTTTAGCACTCCAGCTGGAGATTCTCATATTCCCATTAAACTTACACGAAATGGTAGTATAATCTACGAAGGTGAATTAGTAAAATGGCTCCAAGGTAGGTTAGATGTAACTTATGAGCCTGAAAATTCCCCACAATATGAAATAATCCTTGATCTCGGGCCTTCTTACGGGGTATTTAATTTGACTGGTACTTTGTTATCAGATGAAACAGCATATGGGTATGACAACATCACTACTCAACATTTTATCGTTCATGGTCCATATGGCTTTAGAGATAAAATACAAGAATTCGCAGAAACTTTGGAAGCAGTATATCCTTTATACGAATACATCAATAACGGAGATTTAGAAAGCCCAATCGATGTGTATATTGACATTTGTCCCTTTTCGGCGGGCTGGGCAGGAACTAATGTTTTTGGCGTGTGGCTTGGTGGTTTTCTCCACTGGGATTCATACGGTATTGGGGCAGGTTCTACTATTTTTGAAGGGGTTGTTTTTCATGAATTAGGACATGTATTCCAACTCAGTCCTCCTAATTATTACTTCATCAGCTCGTGGTATGGAGAACCTCATGCTACATTACTGGGTTATGAAGCCATAGAATACTTACACGGGGAGAATATAGGAAAATGGCATAGAGCAAATCATCCTAAATTCTTTGATTACATACATGGAGAGGTAGATTTGGATTTAATTGAAAATACACAGTTTATACTCTTTTACTTAAGAGAAAAGTATGGAATGGAAATACACAAAGACTTTGTCCTGCTTTGGAACGGAGGCTACAAAGATATGCTTTTTGATGCAGGATTTAACGATAAGGAGTCGGTCGCTGTATTATATTCATATCTTTCTAAAGAAAATCTTGCTTGGCTATTCCAATTAGCGGGGTTCAATATTACTGATGAACGTGTTGATGAAGGATTAAAACTAAT
>CAZCGK010000048.1:0-1986 GCA_964498245.1 uncultured archaeon
TTACTGTATCTGTGTGTCCGTCTCCATCATCAGCCTCAAGTATGTATGTTCCTGGCACCGCATCTGAGGTCTCAATAGTCACATTAAACACACCAATATCTGGTGTTGGCCATTCTACCTCCACTACCTCCGCAGGCAGATCCACCGGTCCTGAAAATGTGGAAATTGTTATCAGTGTCCCAGGCTCCCTGTTTGTCGTTCCATTTATGATCAAAGGCTCACCAACGGCAGCTGTTAGGACAACATCTGGTAACTCCACCCATCCGGACTCTACTTTGAAATCCAGCACAACGGCCATATCATCGCTTCCTGCGACATTGATTGTATGGTCAAGGATTATATCAACAATTTGTTCTTGATTCTTTCCAGCAACCTCATCAAGGTCACCATCACCATCTATATCAAGAGTGAACTCTCCTGCTCCTGGCGCACTTGCTATGTCTCCATACACACCATCCCTCCCCGGGTGAAGGACTACCGCTTTCCACATTCCTGTATCAAAGCCAGAACCTCCCATCGTTATGTCCTCGCTGAACTCATCCTCAGTTACAGATGCCGATATGATTTCAAGTCCGTTACTAACATCTAAAGGAAGAGGCATCGTCGTCGGATATCCATTAGGCCCTATAAGGACAATGTCAACATCTTCAACGCCTGTTGCCCTTCCTTTTATTGTGTAATCGTCATCCTCTGCTATCAAGTTTCTCTCCTGTTCAGCGGTAAGCTCTGGCATCACTAATCTTATACTTGTCTTTCCATCCTCGTCTATGGAAGCATAATCACCTACGGTCACCCCAGGGACACCATCTACATCTGGCACCTCTGAGACTAAAGCATCCGCTCTATCTATGTAGACCTCTATTATGTATGAGCCTGTTGTAAGTCCGCTTGTATCCCAATCTACTTCGAATTCATTATTCTCATCCACAGGTTCGTCGTCGAATACTACTCCCGCTTTTTCTATCACTATGTCCACATAATCGCCAGCGCTTACACCTCCTCTGATAGTTATTGTTTCTCCTACCATTGCACTCCTCGGTATATCAAACCAGACCTCAGCTTCCTCTACTTTTACATCCACACTGTCTTCGTCCTCTTCGTCCGTCGCATCATCAACATCATCGTCAGCAGCATATGTGAACGCAGCAGGTGGTGCAGGTGCTAATACCCCAGCTGCTATCGCATCATCCGGATCATATACCTTTATTTTGTATGTCCTGTCATCTGCTCCTGTTGTATCAATCCTGACAGTAGCGGTTCCTTCGCTATCCGTTAGAATCCATGCTGCAAGACCATCTGGGCTGACAGCCTCCACTTCCTCAGCAAGAATAATCGCTGGTGGTGCATCCGGGTCGACATGCGTGACTGTCAGATAATACCACTCCTCAGGGTCGCCTTCAATCGTCAACTCTATGTCCTCACCGACAGTAACAACATCTTCCACCGCCTCTATTGAGATCACTTCGGCACGTATCGTGAATTTATACTCTGGCGATGAAACATCAAGCATATTACATGTCGTCTTATCCAAAACGAACCTGACTGTGTATTCACCTGTATCTAAGGCACTAAGAGCCAACGCATTTCCAACTCCATATGGTGGAGGATTTGTCGTTGGTCCAGGGAGCGACATATCCGACACAAACATCGTTGTTCCCTCTATTGGAATGTTGTCAAGTGGTTGACCATCAATTTGTTTTCCTGGTGGTTCGGGTGAGATTTCTATATCCACACATGCCCCAGGTATTTGTGTTCCAATGTTCGTCTCTATCTTAAATATTATCTCTGCAGTTGTCGGAACACTCTTATCAACAATAGAATCTTGCTCAGGATTGTTTAATATAATGTCTCCTTTGATCTCCGCATGGTCAATAAACACATAGAACTCGCCAGTATCTAATTTACCATTGTCGTTTGCATCATAGAAATATTTTCCTTCTGTTGTCTCAGGTATTGTCATACCTGCTGACACAGTGATAGGAGATG
>CAZCGK010000049.1:0-1964 GCA_964498245.1 uncultured archaeon
CGGCGACCTTCTTGCCGTATCGCTTGACGAGTCCGACGGCGCGAAGTTCTGTGGTGTGGGATGTCTGTGCACTCATACTGCAAAAATTAACAATTATCGGCGGGAATGCAAAGTAAATTGGAGAGTTTCTATTACATACTCAAAGATGGGAAGTCAGATTTTCTTTCACCTTCTCAAAATCTATTGTAGGCTTGTCCCGGCGCTCGGCTATAACCGCAAGGTCGTGAAGGTCCTCCAACAGTTCCTCATACTCCTCAATCGGAATTATCACCGCCTTTTTCCTGCCTTCCTCGTCAACCACATATTGTTCGTGGATTTTTTTCATATCCCCTCCAGTTTCAGCGCTTTGAATTTTTCCAAAAGTTCGCGCGCTCACAACTTCTTCATCCTTCCACGGACATTGAGGACACGGATGTGCTTGAAATTCGGGTCGGAGACAAAGCCCGTGCCCTCTATAACATCCTGCCCGCGCACTATTTTGACCTGCGAGTTGCTCTCTATCTGCTGATATTTCGGGTTCCAGCGCAGGGAGTCGGCGAAAAGTTCGGTGCTGTCGGGCGCGACAAGATGAACCCGCCCGAAAACCGAGACCATCCGCCTTCCCCGCCGGTCCTCGCGGACATAGCCCGAATCGGCGGTCATCCCGCCGTCGGGAATCGTGTCGTCGTCGGCGAAGAAATCCGCCTTCAGGTTCCAGCCCCAGGTGAGACTGTCGTAGTCAACCACCCGGTCGGCATACAAAATCGCCTGCAGTTTGCCTGCCTCGGTGAACTTTATTCTGACCTTTTGGGCAACCGCAAGACTTTTGGGCTTTTGGGACTTACTTTCGGTCCCGCTCTCCTCCGAACAGCCCCAGAACAAACCCCACGCCGTCAGGGCTGTCAACGCATATAAAATCGTTCTGCGCATAGTAGATTATAGGCGTATCTATTTGGGTCTTTTTCTCCTTTTTCTGCGCCGCCGGGAAAAGAACATTGTTGAGAATCAGCCTATAACCGGGCGAATTTTTGTGAAGCGAAAGGTCTGTGGGCGGGTCGCCGATATAGTGGGCGTAGTCCTCCGGGTCGTGCCCGCCTAAAAATGCAAACATACCCCTGCCGAAATTGCCGTAGATATACTTTGCCACATCGGTGCCCTCGTATTTCGCCAGAATCACCACATTTTTCTTTATGCATTTGCCGTTGAAGGCGGTGGTCTGCCCCAGAAAATCGGGGATGACCGCTGTGTGGTCCTGTGTCAGCATAGTGGGGACCGGGTCGTATTTTGCGGAGAAATCAAACAGCGTGAAATACCGGTCGTCGCCGTTGATTATCCGCGAGGTGTGTTCGGGTTTGACATCAATATCGGAGAACTCATAGACCATCGGGTCGGTTATTATGTGGAAGTTGGTGAAAGCCAGCGTCTTGGAAAAGTCCAGTTTGCTGTCGCAGTCGGGGTCTGGCGGGTCGCCGTCAAAGGGAACATCAACTATGTCCACATTTTCGGCGGCGAGGGCGATATCGTAGGTGTCGGTGGCGGAGCACATCGCGAACAAAAACCCACCGTTGGCGACATATTCTTTTATCTTGCGCGCCACTGCCTTTTTGAGTTCGGAGACTTTGCGGAATCCCAACTTGCGCGCGGTCTCCTGATTGAGAGCCACCTCCTTCTGATACCACAGCGCGTTGCGGTAGGTGGCGTAGAACTTGCCGTATTGTCCGGTGAAATCCTCGTGGTGAAGGTGAACCCAGTCGTATTCGGCTAACTTGCCGGCGAGGACATCGGGGTCCCAGAGGGTTTCGTAAGGGATTTGGGCATACTCAAGGGCAAGTCTTACGGCGTCATCCCACGGGTCCCTCGTCGGCGGGACATAGACGGCGATTTTCGGGGCTTTTTCCAGAAGAACCACCTCCATATTTGACTCGTCAATGGTTTTATAAATCTGCGCCACAGTGGCGCCGTCAACCACAGAACACGCAACCCCG
>CAZCGK010000050.1:0-1906 GCA_964498245.1 uncultured archaeon
ACGACTTCTTCCACAGCAGCCAAGACATGCCATGGGGCTACAACAGCCCAGGAATCAAAGACCCCGTACTAGACGCTTTACTTGAAAAAATCAAGTGGGGTCTAGTCTATGAAGAAAAACTAGAAGCATGCTACGAAGCACAAAAAATCCTAGTAGAAGTAGACGTCCCATACGTATACCTATACCACAGAAACCTTTGGTGTGCCCTTAAAAACTACTATGGCTACACTGGTGAAGACCGCAGGCTTGTTAATGCTGTTAACCTGAAAGGTACAGGAGCAGATAACGGATGGACCTGGCTGCACATGCACTGGAGCACCAACCGCTCTGGAGGATGGGTCAACTACATCTGGGGATCAAGAGCAGACAACTACCATCCAGGATGGGCTGATTCTGCCTATGAAATTTGGGTTATCGGCCAAACTCTAGAAGGATTAACTGCTGTTAACCCAGACTTGAAGGATATTCCGTTCATTAGTGTATCCTGGAAGGCTGAAACCTTCGACTGGCCTCCACTCAATATCTATAATGGAACAAAGGTTACCTTCCGCATTAGAGGAGACATTAAGTGGCAAGATGGTGTACCATTCACTGTAGAGGACATAAAGTTTGCATGGGACTATATGACGAACTTCCCAAGATACTACTCAGTGTATCAGTATTTGATGTGGGTAGAAATCCATGATCCATACACTATTACCGCCTACTTGAACGTGACTTCCCAGTATATAATCTATGACTATGCAGGACTCGCTATGATGTTCCCGAAGCACATCTATGAAAAGGAAGGATCTATAGACATTGATCCTGCTACAATAAGCTACGAAGATTGGATGGGTTCTTCGCCTGCAACTGGCTTGCCACTGACAGCTCTTGTTGGAACCGGGCCATACTACATATTGTATGGCAGCATTGATGAGGCTAAGACTCACGGTAAGCTTGTGAGAAATCCAAACTACTGGATTAACAGTCCAGTTAAGGGAGCGATTAACATTTCTGGAAGAATTGATCCAGGCGTTGCGGCTGACTACAGCATCGTTATTACAAACTATGGTGCTAAGCCAGAAGGACAAGACGAGTTCACTCCTGTAACCATCGAGGCTGTCGAACTCTACGTGAATGACGAGCTGTTTGGTGTTGCATATGTTTCAATAACTATACCGCCATTCGACTACGTTGTGCTTGACCCAGAGACTGATCTAGGATTTGACCCATTAATAATTAATGACCCATGCGTACACAACCTTACCTTGAAGATCTATGAAGCTGGAGTTGCCGAACCAATTGATGTTTACACTATTCCAGTATGGGTTACTCTCAGATACGACCTTAACCTTGACTGCATGGTTAGGATTGACGACGTTTTCACGGCTGCTATGGCTTTCGGTTCTTCACCGCCACCATTCCCAGGTCACGAACGGTGGGATGAAAGAGCCGACGTAAACGACGACCTGATGGTTAGAATCGACGACATCTTCGCGATAGCTCAAAGATTTGGTTGGCCTTAACAGTATAAATATAATTTCCCCCTTTTTTATGTGGTGTCTTAATGTGGGCTCCTTTTTAGAATTTAACTGTATTTTGCCTTCCTGTTTGAAAAAGGTTAGAGACTTTGATATTTTCTAAACCTAAATTTTAATTTTATCTTTTTATTTTTGTTGAATGTGAAAAGAAATATGTGCTAGATGTAACTTTTTTCCATAAAATTTTTATTTTTGTAGAACAGAACTACACATTGCGTAGGAAGGGAGAGAGAATTGAGAAAAGTTTTCACTACTATTCTTGTGTTTGTTATGGCTTTGTCGTTTTGCATAATTCCTTTGCTTGCTAAAACTCCGCCACCTGCACCTGCACCCGGCACTTGCTCGATTAAGATAGAAGCAAATGCTGGTGGTAACTTGGTTTC
>CAZCGK010000051.1:0-1872 GCA_964498245.1 uncultured archaeon
CAGTTACAGAAATAAAACACAAATTTGAGGATATAACAAAAACACAAATTCACAGTCATCTGAAAGAAGATAAATGTCTTGAAATTTTTATTTTGGACGGTGAAGCCGATAAAATAAAAGAATTACTTAAATTGTTTCAAACAAGTGGAAAAATGGAATATATTAAATTAATTATTCCATAATTTCGACTCTGCAATCACTCCATTCCGCTTCCTTGCCTCACTTCACTATGCTTCGTTCAATCATATACAGATGCTGTACGGCTTATTTCGTTCAGCCAAAATTCCCTCAGGGACGGAACTTAAAACGTGCCTGAAATGTGTTAGGCAAAACATAAAATATTTAGTGCATAAGTATGGAAATTGATGAATTAAACAGAATAATAAAACAGTGTAAGAAATGTAGATTATTCAAAACAAGAACAAATGCTGTCTGTGGAGAAGGAAACTTGAATGCTAAAATTATGCTAATTGCTCAGGCACCAGGAGAAATGGAGGATAGAGAAGGAAGGATGTTTGTTGGACCCTCAGGGAAGGTATTAGATGAATTACTAAAATCAGCTGGAATTAAAAGGCAAGAAATTTACATGACAAATCTAATTAAATGTATGCTTCCAAATTATAGAAAACCTAAGCAAGATGAAATTAAAGCTTGTAGTTATTATTTGGATGAAGAAATTAAATTAATAAATCCAAAGATATTGGTTCCATTAGGTTATTACGCTACCTGTTACATTTTTCAAAAACATGGTATGTCATTATCTTCAAAACAAAAATTTTCTTCAATTTATGAAAGGCTTTTCTTAGCTGGTGATAAAAAGATATTTCCTCTACCTCATCCAGCAACTGTCCTTTATAATCCAAACTTCAAACAAGATTTAATAAAAAGTTACAGAAAACTGCATATGTTCCTTGAGGAGGTAGGAAGATGAAAATTACTATTGTTTATGATAATACCGCTTTTAGAAAAGATTTGCAAGCTGATTGGGGATTCTCAGCGCTTGTAGAAGTCAAGGATAGAAAAATTCTCTTTGATACCGGAGCAAATGAAAGGATTTTGCTTTCAAACATGAAAAAACTTAAAATCAACCCAGAAGAAATTGAGGACATTTTTATCTCCCATCTTCACTGGGATCACATAGGAGGTTTAGCAGGTTTTCTTCAGATAAGTGATAAAGTGAAACTCTGGGTTCCTTCTTATTTTTCTGAAGCGGAGAATGCGAAAGAGGTTATTGAAGTGAAAAAGCCAAGAAAACTCTATGATGGGATTTACTCTACCGGCGAGCTTGAGGGAATAGAACAATCACTTTGCATTGAGACAAGAAAGGGTATTGTAGTTATAGCAGGATGCTCTCATCCGAGAATGGAGAGTATTTTTAAAGTGGCTTCTCAATTTGGTAAAGTTTATGGTATTATAGGTGGTTTACACTCAACTGAACCGAAATTATTAAAGGATTTGGATTTAATTTGCCCAGCTCATTGCACTCGATATAAAACAGAGATAAAATCACTCTATTCAGAGAAATATATTGAGGGAGGAGCAGGAAGAGTAATTGAAATATGATAGAGAACTGATGATTATGGAACGTTTTATGTAAAGAAGGCAGTAGATTGATAAAAAAAAGTTTAAAGTAATTGAGGTTGAATAGAATGAATCTCAAAATCTTAACTTTAATCGGGCTTTTGGTTTTAGTGGGAATGGTGATTTTATTTTCAATTCAAACAGAAAAAGCAATTAATCAGGATATCTATATTAAACCGGAAGAGGGAGAAAAACCCGAAATAATTTTAATTTCTGTCTATGATAATTATCGAGTGAATCCAGAACTTACAACTGATTGGGGCTTTGCCACCATAATAAAAACTCCTCAAG
>CAZCGK010000052.1:0-1843 GCA_964498245.1 uncultured archaeon
GCAAGCTCTACCGCCCTGAGCAGGGTTTCCCTTGCGATTCTCACATCTCCACCCATTTCACAGGCAACCTCAGCAAGGTAGTCCACTGCCTCCTCGTCCACGACACCCTTCTGGAACGCAAACTCCACCCTGATCCTAATTATCTCCTTCATCTGCTCCACGGTGTAAGCCCTGTAAGGAATTTCCTCCACGGGGCGGAGAGAACTCTTTATTCTCGGGTCGACGTTCATGAAAACGAACTGATCGTTTGTTATCATGATCAGCTGCACAGGAATGGATTCCTCTCTGAGCCTGGAGATGTCATAGAGGACTTCAGCTCCCCTCGGCAGAAGGTGGTCGACCTCATCCAGACATATCACCGGGAACACCCTGTTCTTCCTGAGCTCGGATGCTAGAAGATCAAAAAGCTCGTCGTAGGCAACCCCTCTTCTGGAAAGAATCCTCCTCGTCGGCCTCACCTTCCTGAAGAACTCGAAGATTATAGCGTAAACTACACCCATCCTCGTATTCACTCGGAAGCAGTTGATGTAGACAGGGAATGCGGATGTTTCTTCTTCCAGCTTTCTGAAGATGAACTTAACAGAAGCCGTCTTCCCCGTTCCCGGAGGACCGTAGATGAAAATGTTCGAAATGCTCTCAGGATTTTTGAGAGCGGAGTTTATCACGGATGAGATCGCCTTTATCTCCTTCTCCCGGTGAGGGAGATGGTCGGGTATGTAATCCGGGAAAAGAACTTCCTTCTGCCTGAAGACAGGATCCTCGCTCACGTACATGATTAAGATTAGCTCCGAAGAATTTTAAAGCTGAGAGGAGTTGATTGCAAAGCAGCATGCTGTAAAGTTATTCATGTAACAAACATCAACTTTTTTAAAGCTTGTTACACAAATAACAAGTATGAAAAAGTTCACGAAATACGTGCTCTCGGAATTTGGAGGAAGAGTTGTCACAAGGAAAGAAATGGAAAAGGCATGCGAGAGATTCGGAGAGGATGCACGCAGGGTTATAAACTTCATGATATCCTACGGGTATCTGATAAGAATTCTCCGCGGACTCTATTACGTCAGAACCCTTGAAGAGTTCAGCACACAGAAAAGCATCACTACACTCAAACTCATCTCAATGGGGATGAAAAAGCTTGGAGTGAGCTGGTACTTCGGGCTGAACACGGCTTTGAGGCTGAACGGAGCCACGCACGAGTTCTTCCCTGTGATCCACGTGCTGAGCGATTCCATCTACAGACCCAAAATAGTGAAGATCAACGGAGAGGATGTCAGGTTCATAAAGCTGAAGAAGGAGCTCTTCGGTTTCGGAGTTGTTGAGAAAAATGGAATGAAGTATTCGGATCTTGAAAAGACCCTGCTCGACATGGTTTATCTTTCGAGATACAGATCAGTACCTGAGGAGAGGATTGTTTCAGTGCTGAGAGAGTACAAAAAAGAAGTGAAAAAGAAGAAGTTTGCGGATTACCTTCGCTTCTATCCGAAGAGCGTGAGGAGAGTGGTCGAAAATGCCGGATTTATCTGAGTTCGTTGCCTTCGTGGCAGAGAAATCCGGGATTCGAAAGCCATCGCTGATTGAGAGGGATGTGCTCATACACAGAATACTTAAAGAACTCAATTCCGCATTCGGCGATGCGTATCTCTTCAAGGGCGGGAGCAGTCTGGTGAAGTGTTACTTTGGTTATTACCGCTTCAGCGTTGATCTCGACTTCACGTGGAGGAGGCAGGAGGTATGGGAAAATCTGGGGAAGAAGAGTTTGAGAAGGAAGCTTGTAGAGCAGGCTGAAAGATTCGGCTCGGCTCTTGAAAGAATTGCACACGACATGGAGCTCGATTTCAGATGC
>CAZCGK010000053.1:0-1837 GCA_964498245.1 uncultured archaeon
GGGGAGATGTATGAAGGGATCTCATGAAACGAAGAAAGAGGAAAGGGAAGAAAGGATGAGCTATGAGCAAGAGCTCTTGATACTCATGATAATAGGAGAAAATATCTATATTGATAGAAAAAGATTATTTCAAGAAGTTGATAGAGAATATTTTATCAGGCATGGTAGGCATATTCAACAGAGTAATTTCAGCCATGCACTCAAGAGTCTCGCACAGTTAGGTCTTATAATGCCAGAAATAGATGTGGAGCGGGATGCAAGAGTGAGAGCTTACCACACTACACCTTTATATTATCTTGTTTATGGAGGAGAGAGGATATATTCAAAGGGCTTAGAAACTTCTCATTATTTAGCTCTTACCTCAAGCTGTGATTTGAGTAGAAAAATCTATTTGATGATGGATGAAGGAATGAGAGAGGGATTTCTCTCTACTCCTAATACTTCTTTTCTCTACTTTAAAAAAATTGAAGATGTCCCAAGGAATGTAAGATATCTGCTTGAAAATTGGGAGAGAAGGAAGAAGGGAGATAAAAGCAAATTAGAGGCATACAAAGCGGAATATAATGATTTCCTTTCATTACACATATTAAGCCACCTGAAAAATGAGAGGGTTAAAACACCTATGGAGGAATCTCCTAAAAAGGGGAGTATAGAGATATTAAGAGATTTAATGGAGGGGAAAACAAATTTAGCGACTAATGTGCCGTTATCAACGATCTTAAATGAAGATGTTTCGGATGTTGCTGGGAAAATAATACCTATCTCGCTATGCAATTATTTGCTTTTAGATAGAAAAGCGATAAATGAAAGGAGAGATGTTGATGTTTATTATAGTGGAAAAGGGCAGGCAAGGATTTATTTAGCTAATATACTGAGAGGATTCGGGTATAAGTGTCATGAAAGAAATGAGGATGATATGATAAAGCAATTCATTGCAAATGTAGGGGATGGCGTGGGATTGATAACAGAATCTCCCTGCCTCTCTTCTTTAATAATAGCAAAACTACAGGGATATGTGTCAGATGAACTACCTAAGGCGAAGCAGATTAGAGAGATTCATAAAAGGAGAGAAAGTAGAGAAAGGGAGGTGAAAGTTTTTTTCTATATGGAGCCTCTGTTTATGCTGACTAAAAACAGCGATGTTGCAAGATTAGAAAGGAGAATAAGGAATTTTGTTCCGAATATGATAGATATTCATAAGTGTTTAATGGGAAATGAAAGCTTAAAGGCTCTTATGTCCATCGTGAATAAATATAAACGCGTGATAAATGATTTAATGTATGGTGATTGAAGAGATGAGAAAAGTGAAAGAACTTAAGGTAGCTGAAGGAGTATTGAGGAAAGCATACAAGAGAACAAAAATAGAGGGATTTAAAGAGGAAGAGTTTCAAGAGCTGGAAAGATTTATCAAATTAAAAGTTGTGGGAATAGATAATGAGAACAATGTTATCCTTACAGACACCGGGAAAAGAGTAAAAGAATATGTCGAAGTCTTATTAAGGAGGGAATATTTATGGAATATTGCCTTTGCTTACGGAATAGATAGGTATTCTTGGGGATATACGATTAGTATTCCGACTGACCCGAGCAAGATAGGAGCGCTTTATGATAGGAATTTCACGAAAGAGGGCAGTGATAAATATATCAAACATCTCTGCGGCGAGGGGTCCGTAGATAAGATAGATATTACAGAACTTGGACCTATATCTATAGGATTTAGAGGAACTCTCGAGATGTCAGGCATCAGAATTGATAAAGTGTATAGATGTGGCGGCACAGAAGAAGTCCTTAAGAAAGAATGTGCTGTTAAATTTCCTATTACTGAACGCCAGCTCTT
>CAZCGK010000054.1:0-1674 GCA_964498245.1 uncultured archaeon
CTGCCAGCCCTGGGCTTTGAGTTTATGCATGTTATATAGATATTTTGGGTTGGAGTGTTATATTGGTTTTTGTTTTTTGGATTAATTATTTCTTTATTTCACTCATGAGCAGGAATTTCATTACTGGAATAATTACAATCTTTTTACCGTTGATTGTGAGTGTTCTGTCTTCTTCTCTGTTTATCAGATATGCTTTGTTAACATTAAACAGTGAGCAGAATCTGAGCAAGCCCTTCACATCCTCTTTGTCTATCTTATCCTTGTTTTTCACCTCAACCGGAATTATATTTTTCTCCTTCTTCAGGATAAAATCCACCTCTCTGTTATTTTTCCTCCAGTAATAGCATGCATCAGTCTCACTTCTTATCATTGTTTCCAGAATCTTGTCCTCGTTTCTCGTCAGCACAAGACATGAATGAAGCGGGTAAGCTTTTTTGTTTTTCCTGCTCATGGCCAGAAAACTTCCCCTTATATTGCTAATCCTTTTTATCAAAAAAGACCATTCCAGATAATTAAGAGCGTTCCTTATGGTTTTCTTGTGCCTTCCTAAGTCTTTTGAAAGGGCGTCAATATTCAAAACGATCCCAGGATTTTCAAACACATATTCCACAAGTATTTTTATTATTTCTATATCTTCAATTCTAAAGCTTTCCGGAATATCCCTGTAGATTATTCTTTCAACCACCAGTTCTCTCACATATTCCTTTATCTCCCTTTCATTCATCCTCAATGTTTCAGGAAAACCTCTCATAGCGAATTCATCCAGCAAAATACCGAGTTTTCTTTTGTATATCTCAAAATCTTCTATGCTCGGTATTTTTTCTTTCTTAAACATAAGAAATTCCCTAAATGTTAGCGGGGGCATGTAATGGAATTTTGCTCTTCCTGCAAGACTTTCTCTACCCTGCTTCATAATGTTCAGGGATGAGGACCCTGATAAAATCAATTTTGCATTAAGATTCAGGTCGTACAAAATTTTGATTTTGTTTTCCCAGTCCCTCAGTTTGTGGATTTCGTCAAAGAATAGATAAACCCTTCTGTTTTTTATCCTGTCTCTCAGAATTTTTTCCTCATATTCTTTTATGATTTTGCTTAAATCCTCTCTTTCTATATCAAATGGGAAATAGAATATCTCTCTTGGATTAACCCCGGAGGTGAGCAGATGGTCTATAAGGTGCCGCATAAGGACGGTCTTTCCAACCCTACGGAGACCGATTATCACATCTATCTGCCTTCTTAACAAGCATCTCGCCAAGGTTTCAAACAGAAATCTTCTTTTCATTAATTTTATTTCCCTTTCTATATCACCTGTTTCCCACCAAGGATTGAATTCCATTATGTCCATATTAGGACATTATAATATCCTAATATTTAAATTTTTCGGATATGTTAGCGTTCGAAAGTAAGGACAAAAATTTATCTTACATTTACCAATCGTCTACGAAAGGTTTTTAAATAAAAGAATTTTTAGTTATTGATAGGTGACAATTTTATGGAGTATAATGGAGGAAGGGATTTCAAAACAGAAGAGCTTTATAAGGAGGTTGATTTGGGAGAGGGAAGAAAGAAATCAAAGGCATGGAAATATATTGCTGGGGCTGCTGGTGGTCTGGCTGGTTTGGCTTTGCTATGGAATGTTTTCGGTCCTGGTTTGGGAAACAAGGCTGAGTATAA
>CAZCGK010000055.1:0-1664 GCA_964498245.1 uncultured archaeon
TGAGCGAGAAGAGAGAATAAAGCTCGCATACATATTTGGCGGTTTCACAAGGCGGAATGTGGTGAGAGACATAGATGTGGCTGTGTATGCGGTTCCTGCATTTTCATTCAGCGAGCTCGTAAAATTGAATGTGAATGTGGAGCAGATGTTGCGCATATCTGTGGATGTCATTCAGCTTCAGGACATAGACCCTGCGTTCAGATTGAAGGTATTAAGAGGTGGTATTCCTCTGAAAATGAAAAATGATATGCACTATGCACTGATACCACAGGCTTTTTCCGAGCTGCAAGATTTAAAAATTTCAAAGATGCTCGTATCATGCTTTCATCTTTCAAAGCAATGAAATTACAAGCAAATGTTAAGGGAAGAGAGGATGTAATAGGTGGCAGTCTCCTCAGCAATCACGAGGGAAGAAGAAAATATCTGAGATGAGAGTAGATGCGAAGATATGGGAGGGTGCAAAGTGAGAGGATTGGATGATGGACTTGCTTGCACGGGGTTTGAGGATAAATTGCGGGAGCGGAGAGCGAAAAGAATAAGCAGTGATTTAGATGCGCTTTTAATGATTTTAAGTGAAATAGATGATACCTATCGCACCCGGACAAGAGTGGTGTCGCCACGCTTCGACCCAAATTCACAATATCGGGCGAAACTTCATATACCCGTAAACCGTTACGTGAAATCGTGGACTGCAGTCAATTAGGAAGGCCTTTAAAATCGGAGTAGGGAGGTATAATATGAACCGAAAGATAATAGCCTTGATCATAACAGGGTTGCTGGTATTAGCTGTTGTGGTGTTTACTACATATATTGGAGAGAAAGGAGTTACACCTTCTACGCCTACGCCAGCGCCGACTCCAAAAGGGGAGACACCCATACCTATACCATCTCCTAAGCCTGCTCCGACGACACCAAAAGAAGTGAAGAGGACAAAATATGGGACACACGAAATACAGAAAATTGTTTATCCTTCTTATGTTGATTTTGGGCGGGATATACCTCTTACAGTAGTAGTTAAAAATAAAGGCTCACGCCCAGCAAAATTCTGTATTAGAGTGGTTTATATAAAAGGGAATACCACATATAGTTATGTTTATACTCCTGCTATAAACCCAATACTTGACGTTGGAGAAGAAAGAACTTTTGAATTCAATTATACGCCCAGTGAAATGGCGAAGGGGAAAATGGATTTAACTGTTCAAGCATGTGTGTATCCTTCAGTTGTACCACCAGGGGGATGGATAAAAGTAACACCAGTAGATGAAATAAAAATTTCCGTCTATATAGGGGAGAAAGAAAGGAGGGGGGATTGAACTTTTGAGCAGGCTGAGATGTTATACTGCTGGTGCGAGATGTCCCCCCGTCCAGGACTTCACCTAACACGGTGTAAAAGACTACGCTTTGCTCCTTTCAGACCGCACAGCAGTGTGAATGGTCTCTTTCAAGTGCCGATGTGATTGTGTGCTGAAATGTATTTTCTGATGACTGTGGATGTGGAAAGCTTTTCGATTCCGTTGAACAGGTGCGATTATGAGACAGGAAAGCGTGTTTATGAGCAGGGACTTCCATCTTTACTTGATTTGTTTGCGAAGCATGATTGCGAATGCACGTTCTACTTCACAGGCGAAATGGCGGAGATGTTTCCCGAAGCGGTGGAAATGGTG
>CAZCGK010000056.1:0-1651 GCA_964498245.1 uncultured archaeon
TGGCGATGGATCCTATAGCGAGGATGATCGTGGATATCGTGTTTCCTAGGAAGAGGCCGTATCCCTCCCTAGCGGTCTCGGCCCCAATCCTCCATAGGCTAGGGCTGTCTGACGGCATTATAGCGTCTAGAAGCCGGCTCGCGAGATATATAATCCATGTTATCGCTCATTTAGCCGGCTCGAGTATCAGCCTATCCCCGAGCTTGTAGGCGATATATCGGTAAAGCCTGGTCTCGGATTCGCTCAGCTCATCCCTGGTCGTGATCCGTATTTCTCCATCTTCTCCGCGTTCTATGAATAGGTCTGGAGTATGGTCTTTCTCCTCCATTATCTCGGCGAGCGTTTTCGGCGATAGCTTCTCGATCCTCCTACCTGCATCGATTACTAGCTGGAAGCCGGGCTTCCCGAGCCTGGGCTGGACGTATGCTTCGACGAGGCTTTCTACAACCTTCTCCAATTGCTGGATCCTATTATTGAGTTCTAGGACTTCTTGGGAGAGCTTCTCCTCGCTGGCCTCGATCCTCGGCTTCTTTAGGATTAGCAGCCCCTTCGGGTTTCTAAGAGCTTTCTCGTACTGGGATCTGAGGTATTCGAGGTCGGAGACGGCGTAATCGTAGACGCTGTCTATTCCGAGCGATGTCAGGCTATGGCCCATGAGCGCCTTCTTCGCGATGGGGTCGACCCCGGATTTCGTGAGCGCGGTCCTAAAGAACTTCCTAAGCGAGTGCGGCCTGATGTTGTAGCGGACCCCCCTCCTCTCGATTCTCCTCCCGCCGGGGGCGAGGACCACCTGCTTCCCCCTGACCTCGACCGGCCTGGAGTCTATCCCCGCCCTCTCGCAGAGCTCTCTCCAGATGTTCTCGAAGCGGGATGGGCTGAGCTTGCCGCCGTGCTCGCCGATGAAGACGAAGCTATCGGGCTTCAGCTTATCGCCGAAGACCATTCTAGCCTTTAGGTAGTCTCTTAGGTATTCGGCCGCCTCCCAGCTTATGAAGGTGATGTAGGGTTCCCGGGTCTTGGAGTTCTCCTCCTTCACCTCGACGGCATAGGATTGTAGCTCCTCATTCCATAGATCGTCTAGAAAGTCTCTAAGCCTGAGGGATAGGGCGGCGCCGAGCCTAAGCCCCGAGGAGGCCATGACGGCTATCAAAGCCTTCTCCCTTAGGCCGGCCGCCTTGAGGAGCCTCCCGATCTCCTCCCTGGAGATATAGTCTCTCCTGAGCACGGGCTTCGGGCTGCCGACAACCCTCCTAAAGGTATCCGAGATCTCGGCTTGAAGCCTCTTAACAATCCGGACGCCGCATCCAACGAGAAAGCACTTAACCCCTCCAAGCCTAGTCCAGAGGGTCTTAGGGGAAAGCTCATCCTTCCTACCGACAAGCCACCTCCTAAAAGCCTCGACAACCTCATCCTCGCTCATCCGCCTAAACCATTCAACGAGCTCGGAGGGGCTGAGACCGTAAAACCTGCAAATATCATGGATCCCCTTAAGATAGCTGATCCTAGTATCCTCATCGAGGCTAGTAGCCCTGAAATAAGACTGGACGGCCGGATCGGAGGCGATCGAATCCAGCCAGCCCATCCCAGGTCCACGTCACCCCTTCACGGAATAAAAGTCTTATAACGAGTTGTTCAAATCACCCCCGCGGGA
>CAZCGK010000057.1:0-1645 GCA_964498245.1 uncultured archaeon
TCGGGTTTAAAGTTAGAATTAGTTCATTTCCTTTCAAATCTTTGAAATATTTCCATCCTTTATTTGTATAAACTAGGGTTTTATTATCATAACAGCCATAGCTTGTGTTTAGCCAAGTAAATCTAACATCCTGGCAGTATTGCTGGATTTTGCCTTGGGAGAATTCCTTGGAAAGGTTTATTTCGATTTTGACTTGGTAGTCTGTTAGGTTGCCGGCTTGGTTTTGAATTGTTAGAGGTTTGCGGTATTTCCAGCCTTGGTTGTAAAGGTTAACACAGTCTCCTTTGCAGTTCCATCCTTCTACTAGATTTAGCCATTTATTTCCGTCCAGCCAGATGGAAATTGAGTTATTAGCTACCGGAGTGTTGTCTGGTAATAGCAAAGCCTGGCCTGAAATTGTTATGTTTTGGGCTGGGTTGACTGTGGTATTGTCTAAAGTTATAGAAACTGAAATATTTTGGACCTTTATGGTTACATTCATTTGGTCTACTGTTCCGGAAATTCCCTTTACCGTTATTGTAAAATCGTAGGAGCCCAAGGTTGAGGGAATGGAAGCGTTGAAAAAGAAGGATTCCTGGCTATTGTTTGCTATTAGGCAGGTTGAGTTTTGCCAGGTTAAAGTGTCTGAGGTGTTGGAAAAGGTTGCTCCTTCTGCTGTTGTAGAGTTGGAGCCTAAAATGAAGGAAAAGCCGGAAGGTAGGGTAATGTTAACTTGGGTTATGTTTTCCCATTGGTTGGTTATGGTAAAGTTGAATCTCCAGTTCGCTGAGGATTGCTGAGCAACTTCTCTTTCCTCTGAAGCCTGCCAGTTGTAGGTTTGGGAAAGGGCTAGGTTTGGAAGTAAAGCTAGGCAGAGCAGCAAGGCTAGGAAAATGGCTTTCGGGCTCATAATATTTTGTTGTTGTTTTTTTAATATAAATTTTTAAAAAACTTGGAGCCAAAAGCCTAAAAAATCTTCACTCCATCCCTTAGGATTTCCTCAATCAATGGGTCTCTTTCTTTCTTTAATTCCTGAAATTCCTTCTCCTCAAATATATGAATTTGAATGTTCTCGGGAAGCTTTGAGATTTCCTTCAGTTTTCTTCTATCCTTTTTCTCAACTATTATGCAAATGTCAAAATCGCTTTCTTGTGAGGCAATTCCCTTTACCTGGCTCCCAAATAAAATTATGCTTTTAGGTTTCATTCTTTCCAACCTTGAGACTATTTTGGCTAGATAGGTAACTTTGGAAGGAGGAAGACCTTTCAGATTTTCCCTTTCTATTTCAAAAAGCTCCAAAATCTTTTTTGCAAATTCGTTCGCTACATTTAGCCAGTATATATCCTTCTTTCCTACCTTTTTCTTTTTTATTATTCCATAGGTTTCAAGCTCTTTTAAGGAATTTGAAAGCGCTAAGTTTCCGGCTTTGGTTAAAGCCTTTATTTCGCTCCTTGTTACCCCTTTTCCAGGAGCTTCCGAGAGGATTCTCAAAATCTTCCAAGCCGTTTTATTGACAAGGAAGTTTTCTAACATAGTTCCAGCACCTTTTCAACAAAAGGTTTGACTATTTCTTCAAAAAATTCTTTGGCATTTTCTTTGCTGAATTTTAAAGCTCTACCGCTATAATATTGAGATTTTGCCCTTTCTCTTTTTGCAAAATCTAAGA
>CAZCGK010000058.1:0-1644 GCA_964498245.1 uncultured archaeon
CTCATGTGCTCACCATTTGTACTATTTATGAGACATATTTAAGAGTTTTGGGCTACTGGGATTGTACAATTTTAGAGGAAAGCTCTTTGTTGTTTAAGTTAGCTAGTAGCAATCCATTTAGTATAGCAGAATAAAAGAAAAATCATTTTTTCCAAAGAACTATTCTGTATTTTTCTGGGTTATATCCTGTTTCTTTTTTGTATATCCTTAAAAATGGTGTATATATCCTTTCTACGCCATCTTTCTCTAATCCATCTTTTAAGCTATACATACCAAAACCACCTTCTGGAGTAAACACTATGCTATTTCCATATTTCTGCTTTAGTAAATCTCTTATTTCTTTTGGTAGTGGAAACATAAACTCATCTCCCGGCTGACCGTATGGCACTGGATATATATATATAGAAGGATATCCAGATTCTCCTCCATTAACTTCAGTGGTATTTATCCTAGTCGGTATACCATACGCCTTGAAAGCTAGAGTTAACCCATAGTAGTAAGTTGGCATTTCACCACCGTAATCAGGTCCATAATACCTGGTATACCCATAAGCTACTTTCACTCTTTCATAGTCAGCAAAGTTTTTTGCTAAAAATTGATCTACTCCATTATACTGCATAATGTTTTCGTACCAATTCCAGTCATCATATTCACCTCTAAAAGGTATGTAAACATTATCTAGTTGGGTTCCTATGAACTGAACGAACATGTTTGGTAAATTCCAATGCCCTCTATCTATTATCCATTGATACCATCCCCAATTGTATTCCCATTTTCCTTTGCTAGTGGTTCTTGTTTGTTCAAGAATATCATACATTTGCTCTAGCTGATCCACAAACAACTTTTGTGCCCTTAAACCCCAAACAACATCGTAATCCCAACCACCTCTTATATCGGGATGAGTGTGATTCAAATCAGCAACTTGATTTGGTAAATCCCATAACCCAATCAATATCAACTTTCTTTCTAGCTCAGTAGGATACTGCTTAGCAAACTCTTGCTTATCCCACCATTTAACATACTGATATCTTTTACCTATACCATTATAGTAATAATCCCATAGTTTTTGTATGATATACCAAATATCTTTGCTATCTGGCTGGTATATTTTGTTTAACTCGCTATCTGTTAAATCATTATGATGCTTATCAGCATACCTAGGACCAAATTTATTATCGAAGAAATTCCAAGCCATCTCTTTTATCATCATGTTAACTGGTAGATACAAATTATCATCGCTAGCTACATAAGGATTTCTTTTGATAAATTCAACTATCATCCATGTATCCCTTGGTTTGTTGTAAGAATCTATTATTATTCTATGTCCATAATTATCCTTTACTATGATTGGCTCAAAATCCACTAGCTCTGGGTTTTTATCACTAGCGTTAACGAATAATTTTAGTACATCATAATCGTGTTTAGGTAGATTTTGTTTTAATATTGCGTCTACGTAATAATCTAATGCTTTAATCAATTCTTTGTTAGCTTTATGGGTTTGAGTGTTATAAAGAATATCGAAGTATAACTTGGCTTCTTGTTTGTTATCAGTATAGTTCAAGGCAAGAAATGCTATGTTTTCTTGCAGCTCTTTGTTACTGTTGTTAGCTATGAACAAAATTTCCTTTGTTAAATTCTTATCGC
>CAZCGK010000059.1:0-1635 GCA_964498245.1 uncultured archaeon
ATTCGGAGAAAAAGCAGTAAAAATGCTACTGGAAGGAAAAAGAAACAAAATAACAGCAATAAGGGAAAATGAGATAACAGAGGCAGACTTAGAAGAATCATTTAGGAAGGAAAAGCCGTTAAATCTAGGATTACTAAAGCTAGCTGAAAGACTAGCAATTTAAGGAGATTTGATCAGCCACTCTGATGAATCCTCAGAGAAATTTGCTCTCATTTTAGAATTATGTTCATTCATGGTTTCTAAAATGTCTTTGACTTTGAGTTTAATAGTTCTCGATTTATTATTGCGAATGTTTCTATCCCTGACATTTCTAAGCACTAACTCAGGGTGGAGGAGAATGAGAGTAATTGCGGTATCACTTTATAAACCAAAAAGGAAATGATTAAAGCCTTAAATAGTATTACAATATTTTAGAAAGGTAACACTAGAGCCGTGAATTATCATGAGTGAAGAATTACTAACTGAGATAAAAAAGTTGGAAGTCAGACTTCAAGAGTTTATTGAAGCAGAACAAAACGCAATCGAACTTTTAAGGAAATGGATAGATAAACTCAAGAAACTTGATGATTTTACGAGTAAAATACAAGAAAAACCGGAATTATCAAAAGAAATGATTAAACTTCGGTTAGAATCCATCAAGGCTTTTTATGAAGCATTAAAAAAAGTAAGTAAGGCGGAACATGAAAAAAGCCACCTTCTGGAATCTTATGGTACAATTCTATACTTACTGGAAGAGCAATTATCAAAATTCCAGAAAAGGACTAAAGTTTGAAATTTTAGACTTCGAGACAGTTATACCCGTGAAGTCTACATGCTGCTCCAATTATAACAGTATTTTTCTCTCTCAGTTCATTAAGTAGTTGAAAGGCTTTTCTTAGTATTCAGATAAGTTATTACCCTTTTGAAGTCTTTATCCCAAGCGCCACAAAAGGATGCAAATGCCCATGGAAAAACCTCGCTTTATCTAAAAGATTGAAGTTGTTAAGCCGGCTTGAAGTTGCTTAACAAGTTTATGCTCATTTTCAATCCATTTAAATTCCTTTATTATCCAAAGTAATTCCCACCGAAGCTAAAAGAACAGTAGGCCGTCATTAGATGCTCTGAAATATCTGATAAAATATTTAGTCAATTTAAAATAATTACTACCAGGCTTTTCGATCATTTTATAGCTTGCAGCAAAGCAAAACACATCATATTTTTAGTTGTTATAGTGCGTGGTTCCAAACTATCAAGAATGGAGCTGTCGGCGTGAAGAGTTTTTATACTTCTCATATTAAGGCGAAGCCGCGGAACCAAGCCTCACCATATCGGTCTTCAAGAAATTGCTGCATAATTTACAATTGTTGAGAAAAAGGCATTTTCGATATTGGCAATTTGCATAAGCACTCACCTGGTAGGAACGCCAGCTTTTTCACACTTATGCTCGACTATTCTGACAAATAATTTGTAGAGTAAAGTTATGAAGGGTTTATACCATCTGCCTGCGAAAGAGTCGTCTATAAGCGAGTAAACCCATCTTATATCATGTTTTAGACATTTAACCAGCAATTCTCGGTAAAGCCCGGTTATTTCTTCGCATCTAAACCAGTCTTCGTTTTTTAGTCTTCCCATAGGCACGAAGTAAAGTGGAACTAT
>CAZCGK010000060.1:0-1620 GCA_964498245.1 uncultured archaeon
CCTCCTGAGAACAGAAAACACAACCCTCTCCCAAATCAACTCCAGTTACAATTATCGTGGAATCTACCTCTACTATTCAGATAAAAATACCCTTCAAAACATCACCTCAAATTACAACAATGATGATGGAATCCTCCTGGAATTTTCCTCCTCCAACACCCTCCAAAACATCACCTCAACCAACAATGACTACGGAATCTACCTCCTCTCTTCCTCCTCCAACACCTTAACCTCCATAATTTCCTCTCACAACTCTCAATACGGAATCCGGATTTGTTACGAGTCAGATAACAACATCATAACCTCCTCCACAATAACCAACAACACCCAGGCAGGCATATACCTTTACGAATTTGACACCTTAGACCCAGAATTCAACCTCTTCTACAACAACTACCTCAACAACACCGAAAATCTCATCTTAGAATCAGGCATCTCCGGAGAAAACTACTTCAACACCAGCCTCAACTGCTCTTCAGGCCCAAATATAATCGGAGGCCCCTGCATAGGCGGAAACTACTGGACAAACCCCTCAGGAACAGGCTTCTCAGACACCTGCACAGATCAAGACGGCAACGGCATCTGTGATTCAGAATACAATCTAACAAACCAAACCTCTGTTGCCTATGATTACCTTCCACTTTCCCCTCCAATCCACATAGAATTGCAGTCCCCAGCAAATGATGCAACCATAACCAACACCAGACAACCCTCATTCACCTTTACGGTCTGGGACCTCTATTCCTCAACCTTCAACTGCTCCCTTTACACAAACAGAACCGACACCGGAACAGGCACACCAATCCTCCAGGCATACAATGAATCCACCTTAAACAACACCCTCACAACCTTAACACCAAGCACACCTTTGCCCAATGGCTATTATGAATGGTGGATTAACTGTACTAATGCATATGCGAAGCAAAACCAATCAGAAGTTAGAAGTTTTTCAATACCCATATTCTACTGTTCCTCCTGCGAGGAATGCTCTGATTATCTCCAGAACGGAACCATGATTTCAGGAGACATTCTAAAGCTTACAGCAGACATAACCAATTATGCAGGCGCAAATGATAACACAGACTCCGGAGAATCCTGCATAAAATTCGGAGGAGCAGACAATCTAACCTTTGACTGCCAGGGCCACACAATCTCAGGTGATGGAGACCCTTACGGCTACGGAATCTGGCTCAACGATTCCGATTCGGGCTCAAACAACAACACAATCAAAAACTGCATGATAACGGATTTTGATGCTGGTGTTTATCTTTACTACTCAGACTCCAACACCCTCACCAACATAACCACCACCTCAAATAACAGAGGTATTTACCTTGCGGACTCAAACAACAACACCATTTCCTCCTCCAACATATCCTCCAACTTAGATTACGGAATCATGCTACAATACGACTCAGACTACAACACCTTCACCTCATCAATAATAACCAATAACGGTATTGCAGGCATATATCTCCAAAACAGCACAGCAGACCCAGAATTCAACCTCTTCTACAACAACTACCTCAACAACACCGAAAATCTCATCTTAGAATCAGGCATCTCCGGAGAAAACTACTTCAACACAACCCTCAACTGCTCAGGCCAAACCAACATAAT
>CAZCGK010000061.1:0-1618 GCA_964498245.1 uncultured archaeon
AGGGTTTGGTAGATAGGGTTGAAATTCTGAAAAAGGAGCTTCAGATTTAATTTTTATTATAGGGAGGGGTTGGATATGATTGTATATGAGAAAGAAAACAGGAGGGTTGTATGTTCGTTCTGTGGAGAAATCTTGCTTCTGCAAACAGAGCAGGGTGAATTTTATCACCCACACAGTTGTCAGCATTATATAGTTAGAGAGTGCTTCGATATTTGCGACGATGGTGACCCAGAACATAGATGTCCTCTTGCTGATGTAGCAGAAATTTATCCAAGTGCTGATGGTGTATTTTGCATAATTCCTCGTCAATACCTCAAGAGGTGAGAGTATTATGATTTTTGACGTAAAAAACGTTAAGTATGAGCTTTTAGAGACGTTTCAAAAGACCAAAGATGTAAAATCTTTCAAATATGAGAAATCGTTTGAGTTTCAAGGCAACGTCTATCTTAAAGTGGCTGTCTATGGTCTCAAAGTAGGTCAAAGAGCACAGTATACGATTAAGATAGAGAAACCAGAAAAGAATCAACCCAAATGGATGAAAAAACTTGAGATTGAGGTCAAAGGCTCTTCTGCATTTTTAGAAGCGGACATCGAGCCAAACCCCAAGAGCATCATCGAGTATTTAAACTATGTGCTCGGCTATCTCGACTTAATTAAAGCTTTGACAGTAATTCCAAGCGATTGCGGTGTGATTAGAACTCTTGAACTTTATTTCACAAGAGTGAATGGTGAATACAGCGAAAAGACTGTGAAGATTCCTTTGAGGTAGATTAGAAAGAGCTTCAGATTTAATTTTTTATTTTTATACTATGTTCGTGGAAGAATTGAAAGTTGAGTTTGTAGGATGGAACGGAAAGAAGTATCCAGTATACATTATCAAATGTCCAAGATGCGAGAAGATTAACGTCGAGATATATCCCATCAGAGTGTTCATCTGCGAGCACTGCGGTGCTCTATCAAACGTTCCAGAGAATTTGCAGAGAAAAATGATGGACTACACGAAAGAATACGGTGACTTGAGTAACGCTATTCCCGTGGAAAAGTGGAAAAAAGTTAAGAGAGACCTTTTAAAATCCTTTAAGTTTTAATTTTTACCTTATTTTTTCAATTTTTCTGAAGAACTTATACTTTTCTTCTCTCCTAACATCCATTTTCTTTGTTGCCCACACACCAATCCTCAACGCAACGAGAATCGGTGGAGTGAACAGAATGTAGCTCGACGGAGAGATTTCCACTGGTAAGCTTAGAGTCAGAACGACGAGAATCAACTGAGCGAAGAACACTGGTATCAGAATATAGTTAAGCTTTAGATTCGGAGATTTTCCAAGAAGCATTAGAATTCCACCTATAGAACCGATAATCAGGTAGTATATCAGAAAAGCAACACCGATTATAATTGCAAACGTCTCCGAAGCGAGGAGCTTGTAACCGATGTAAAGTATGAACGTTGCAACAACCGACAATCCGAGACCTATTACAAATAGAGCTTCCTTCGAATCGAACTGGAACTTCATATTAAAAAATCAAATTTTAACTTTACTAACTTCTTCTCCCACAGTATAAATTACTGGAATTCCTATAATTTCTGCAAGCTCCTTCATTTTTCTGTCCGCTGTAA
>CAZCGK010000062.1:0-1614 GCA_964498245.1 uncultured archaeon
GAGTTAGGAACGCGATAATCGGCCCAGCGGGAGAGAATCTCGTTAGCCTAGCGAACATCTGCTTCGATGTGAGACCTGATGGGCCGCGAGTTGCTGGCAGATGCGGTATGGGCGCTGTGATGGGATCTAAGAACCTTAAAGCAATAGCTGTAAAAGGTTCTGGAAAAATCGAGGTGGCGGATCTCCAGAAAATGAGGGAATACTTGAGGAGAATTCTTCCTTCGGTAATGTCTTTCCCGACGACGCAGCTATACGCCGTCTATGGAACTACTTCGGAGGTAGTTCCACTATATTCTTACGGAGACTTTCCGATAAAGAATTTCTCGCTAGGCGAATGGGATGGAGTTAAGAATCTTAGCGCAGAATCCGTTGCCCAGAAGATAGTTAAAGGTCACAAGGCTTGCTTTAATTGCCCAATAGGCTGCTGGCGATACGTCGAATGCGAAGTCGGCTCTGAGAAAGTGGTCGGACGCGCGGTCGAATATGAAAGCCTCGGCTCCCTCGGCTCTCTCCTAATGATAGGTGATCCAGCACAAGTTGCCAGACTTCATCAAGTATGCAATAAACTCGGAATAGACGTCATTTCAGCAGGGGTGGTAATCGCATGGCTAATAGAAGCATATGAGAAAGGATTGATCGATAAAGCCGCCGTAGATGGCATGGACCTACGTTGGGGTGACCCCGACCAAGTGGCTTTTTTGCTAGAAAAGATGGCAAGGAGAGAAGGTGTTGGAGAATTACTGGCGAAAGGTGTTAGAGAAGCATCTAAAGATGTTAAGGGATCCGAAGCATTCGCCATGCATTCTAAAGGTTTAGAAATACCAATGCACGATCCGAGAGCATTTAAGGGAATGGGACTTCAATACGCCACATCTAATAGAGGAGCAGACCATCTCTATGGCTTCGTGATGAGAATAGAGCAAGGAGAGCGAATTCCAGACCTCGGAATACATGAACGAGTTCATAGATTCGATGTGAAAGGCAAGGGCAGACTTGTAGCAATAATGCAGGACTGGCATGAAGTTATCGAATCACTTGGGATATGCAAATTCCTAGTGCTCACCCCAGGCCACCTTACATCAATATACTCCCTAGCCACCGGGAGAAAAATCACAGTAAAGGAGCTGCATAGAAGGGGCTCAGCAATCTTCAATCTCAAAAGATTATTCAATCTAGCCTGCGGAAACGTCGAAGATACATTACCTGAAAGACTTCTAAAAGAACCTTTGAAGGAAGGTGGAGCTGCTGGACAGGTCGTCGAGTTGGAGCCCATGCTCAGGGAGTACTACGAATATCGAGGATGGACAGCCGATGGACTTCCGAAAAAAGAGACTCTAGAATATTTAGGCTTGCTGAAGCTCTTAGAAGAAAACAAGTTCCCAGCCTATAAACAGATCCTACAAAAATTATCTTAAATCTCAAATTTCATCACCAACTTTGCCGCGAGCTTTTGATATCTTCTTACGAAATTAATGCTCTGAAAGGAGGAATTCTCTAAGTTTATCTCAGAAATTATCTCTGTCTTATCATATGATCCCTCATCGCAAAGCTCTAAATATGAAGAGGCATAGTAGAGCGAAGCGAGTGAGTGCATGAAGTTCCGGCTTCCATTCA
>CAZCGK010000063.1:0-1568 GCA_964498245.1 uncultured archaeon
TGTTGTAGTAGGAGGCGAACTTCCAACGCAGGAATCTCCTCGTTCGCTCGTCCATAGTTATCGGGCGAAGGGGACACACAAGTAGGTGTGGGGAATTCGCCCCTCTCACCTCCTTTATCTTCTTTTATATCTTCCACAATCAAAAACTTTTTAAAGCATTTCTTTAATAATACATCTTCATGGTAAAGGTCTATATAGAGCCGCTTAGAGGAAAGGATAAACCTATTGGTTCAGTGATGATCATTTATGCAAGAGAAGATTATAAAGTGTTTGAAGATGTTTTAGAGCCGAGATTAAAATCTGAGGGTATTCCTTATTTCTTAGATGTTGAGCGAATAAAACCTGGAGATGAATGGCTCAAAAAATTAGAAAACGCTTATGAAACTTCAAGTTGTGGTATACCTATCCTAACACCAAATAGTGTAAAATCACCATGGGTATGGTATGAAATAGGAGTTCTTCATGGAAAAGGCAAAACCATATTACCATTCCTATATTTAGTTAATATAAGTGAAAAGGAAAAAACTAAATTCATAAATTCTTTGCCAGAATTTATAACTAGGCCACAGTATAGTACTAATCCAGATGAAATTATAGAATCTGCAAAGGAGCACATATTTTTCTTTGGTAAATTCTTTGATAACCCAGAGCTCAATAAAAGAGTGGTAAAGAAACTTACACAATTAAGAATTTCTTTAGAATTAGAAAATGTAAATGAAGTAGTTGCACAGAATTTATCATTTGGATACCAAATAGTAAGATTTGGTATTTTTGAGATCATAAAAAACGAGCCGTTTAACACTGAGCTAGAAGAATGTGATAGAATACATAAGATATTTTATCATGCTAGTAAAAGTTATGATAAAATTAATAAAACTTTGAAAGTAGATTTTACAATACCGATTCACCGTAGATGGGGTACAACATTTAAGCTTTTTGTAGATGTTAGCGATTTGAGTTTAATTAAAGATGTAATAAAAATTTTAAAAGATAACGAGCTTGAAGACATCAAACCCAGTGGATCTGGAGAAAAACAAAGAATATATTTCTTAGTACCTGAAAAATACATTAATATTACAAAAGAGCCCTATGAAAGTTTTGAAATTCTTAATAATTACATCTTTCCTGTCTAATTAAAGATAAACAGAGGATAGCTCGTCAGCCCTTCTAGCCTCTCTAACCTGAAATTTTTCTTCGGAATGATTAAAGGTATTATACCGTGTTTAATCCCGATTAAGTAGTTTTTGTAGGCGTAGAAGCCCTTATCCATGATTATTGAATCTCTAAACCTGATTAACCACCTCCTCTTAAGCATTTAAAGAATTAAAGGATAAATTTTGCTTTCATGAACGTTTGCTAGATAAACATGGAAGAACAAAGGTGTAAGGGTGCTGTTTATAATATACGGAATCGCTATACCGCCCTCCGTCAGGGGGTAGCGGGGTGCGGTTAACCACCCCTGAAGCCTCTCCGGGAGGCAAGCTCATCTACTTGTAGGAGAGCTGTTGACCTCTGCGTAAAGCACCGCAAGAAAGAAAAATCTTTCAGCACCATTTCCACTGGAGAAG
>CAZCGK010000064.1:0-1568 GCA_964498245.1 uncultured archaeon
ATAGACCGTGAAGAATTATGGCAATGAAAAGAAATCCCAATGCCTTTTTATACCCCTCCTTACCCTCGGCTGCTACATACAATAGCCCCATTCCTACTATCGCTGACTCAAGAGCGTGGGATGGCAGACATAGAAGTGTCCTTTCAATGATTGGAGGACTTTCTCCAAACATGAAATATGGAATTCTAAGATAATGCCAAAGATTTTCGGTAAATGCAAAACCAAGCCCCGCTAATCCTCCAAACAACGCACATTTTGTTTTTGATGTCAGCCAATCGGGCAATGCCAACGCTATGTATATGAGGGCAATGACCTTTGCAGGCTCTTCTATTATTCCCGCTAAGACTTCTGAAGGAAGAAATAATTCTAGAGGCAACGCAACGACTATTGTGGAGATTATCCCACCTATTAATGCTGCTAAACCAACTATAATGTCCCTTTCCGTGGTGCTTGGAAGACCTTTCATTCCATGTCACCTATATAAGTGCCCATAGAACGCTCATAACCACGCTAAGTATAAAAATAATCATTCCGTGGTGTCGAGCTGCCGGCTCCCTCCTCGTCCAGAGATAAATACCAAACGCTATGCCAATCAAACCACCGAGAAATCCAAAGATATACCCGATAATGGTTTGCCAAAAATACGGGTTCCATCTGTGACCACAACTGGGGCAATACTCAATCTCCGGAGATTTAATGATGGCACGGCAATTTCTGCACTCTTTTGGATACCCGATAACACTAACTTCTTCATCTTTTAGAGCAGTTCCACAATATTTGCAGAACCTATCTCCTTCTTCTATATCCCTACCACATTGCGGGCATTTCATGCTCCTCATACCCCCCATACCCTCATGCTTCCAATCAATAAGTTCTGGTAATTGCTTAGCCCTTGAAGGCTTATCTTAGGCACAAAATAGGCAGCGAGGAACTTCTTCATCTCCTTATCTTCTGGATTTGCGAGAGACCCTCCGAACACGTTGAGACTTCTTTCAAGTATCTCAGGTCTGCCAGTGCTTATCGTTATAACCTTTCCGGGCACTGTTATCTTCCTGAAGAAATCCCCAAAATTGCCTTCAAGACTACCAATAAATATTGATGGCATACACCGATACTTTGCTATCGCATCAAGCTCTGGAAGAGCTACAGAAGATGAAGCATCTTCTTCCCTTGCCTGCGTAGTTGAACATACAATGCATGATATGACGAAAACCGCTAAAATCAACATCCCCCCCATTTTTCTGCTCATTTTTTACCTCCTTATTTTCCTTAGAGGAGAGACGGCTATTATGTTTATCAGCTACCTATCTCTTTAAAAGGTTTTCGGTTTTTTCATCCTGTCCGAATAGGCATCAAACAACATAAATAATTGAACATCATTAGGACACATCGCTAATAATTGCTTGGAATAGGTAATTTTGGATTGGAAATGAGGCACTTGCACGGAAAGTGAATTTATAATTGAGAGAATGGACATGAACTGCAACAAAGAGGAGCGGAAAGAAAAAAGGAAAAAAGGAGAAATTTAAAAGGCGTAGTCAATTTGCGCATAAACTTGCGTGTCTTTG
>CAZCGK010000065.1:0-1567 GCA_964498245.1 uncultured archaeon
TCACAAAAGATATGTCATATGATGAGTTCGTTAAAGATACTAAAACTGTATATGCGGTTATCAGAGCCATAGAAATTATTGGAGAAGCAGTCAAAAATATACCAGAGGAAACGAGAAAGAAATATCCAGATATTCCTTGGAGAAGTATGGCTGGAATGAGAGATAAAGTCATACATGCGTATTTCGGTGTTAAAATTGAAAGAGTTTGGGAAGTTGTAAAAAGAGACATTCCAAACCTCAAGCCTAAATTTGAGAAGATGTTGATAGAGGAGGTAAAAGATTGATGGCATGGATTCTTTGATCGCTTCAGCCGATAGTGGTGCTAAACTTGAAACTTTGTCCACATCCTCAACTCCTCCAATTTCGAGCTGGTCGTTGGAACGATCATGTCCGCGAGTCCGAACCCGACCGTGAGGGAGTAGTTCACCGCCTTCTCTCTCGATTTCATTCTCTAACCGAATTCTACGCTCAAAGGCCAAGATAACATTCACCAACGCTCTTGTACTGTAAACTGATTTATCGAAAAAGAGCTTTACGATTGGAACGTAACTTCTCAACGGTTCATTCAGAACCTTTTTCTCGAAAGCTCCATCCGCTAAAAAAATCCGCTTCTTTCAGAATCTTCACGGCAAATCCCTCTTCAGAGCCAGTTAAATACAAAGGAATGAGGCTTTATCTAACCCTAATGCGTCCGAAGAACTCGCTTAGCTCTTTATATCAGTTCGAGTTGAGGAGCATCTAAGGTTGATCGATGGCTTATCGCGGAGAGAGTTATACACAATATTGCTCATAGTTTGCTGACAACTTACTAATATTTGCTTATATTAATTTTTATTTATGAGGGACCCGAAAATTCGGGCGTTTTTTGAATCCATAGGTTATCCAAGGGATTGGATCGAGGAGGCTATGAAATATCGTCCAGAGGATTCATACGTTGCATTCAACCCCGAATGGGCTGAAGAACAACCCCCGCTTCTGCCGAACAAGCCGATATTTGACATAGCTTTGCAAAGAAGGAATTCAGATAAAATCGCGTTGGTTTGCCTAGGTAGAGAAATTAGTTACCGAGAATTGAACGATTTAAGTGACAGACTCGCAAATGCTCTGCAATCAATGGGTGTAAAGAAGGGGGATAGAGTTGCTACGTTTCTTCCAAACTGTATACAACACACAATTGCCTTCTTTGCTATCACGAAGATTGGAGCTGTCTGTGTACCTAACAACGTGATGTACACACCGAGAGAGCTGGAATATCAGCTCAACGACAGTGGTGCTAAAGTGCTGATAACCCTCGACAGCCTATACCCGGTCTTCGAGAGAGTAAGTAAATCCCAAGTGGAGGAAGTAATCGTAACTAACATCAGAGATTTTGCTGCAGATAACGCAAACATTCCGAAGCTGTTTGATGTCGAGAAGAAGGAGATCCCAAACACTCACTCTCTTACCGATCTTTTGAGAGATCATACATCCCTAAAAGAGTACACCGGTGTCGATCCGGAAAATGATCTGTGCCTCATGATCTATACTTCTGGAACAACTGGTAGACCAAAAGGGGTTATGAGTTCCC
>CAZCGK010000066.1:0-1539 GCA_964498245.1 uncultured archaeon
CTCACCTATGCCTACCCGGGCGACCCGTGGTCATCGTGGGTAATAGTCAGGGTTGACGGGGAATCCTATGTTGCTCCCGGCGGCGGTCCTACCTGCGATCACCTTGAGCCGTTATCATCTGCCCCGTTTTCCATCTACGATTGGCCCACAGACCCCGATTCCAGTTATATCTACGGGGGATGGTATGTGCCCGATTATCCGGACATCTCCGTATATCAGATGCTCCAGCCGGTGTATTTAGTGTATCCTGACGACACCACCGGGACGATTTTCATCAAATATCGCATAATCAACAACGACACCGAATGCCACTGGATTGGCGTTTTGCTTCAACTTGACACAATGATTGGCGACAACGACGCCGCACCACTTTCCACAATCCTCGGATATTCAGGAATTGAGGAGGATTTCTGGAACTGCGACACCTGCGAGTTCCCCTGCTATTGGTTTGCCTATGAGGACCCGGCGGGTCCTGCCGGCGACCCCGACCAACTTATAGCGATGGGAATCCTCTGCGGATTTGAGGCTACCCCGCCGGACAGATTCGCCGTCGGAGCGTGGAGCACATTCTACGATGTTGAATGGGACCTCACTCCCTCTCACTCCGACTACTGGGATTCTGCCGTGCTGATATGGTGGTATCCCGTTGAGGTCTGCCCCGGCGAAACGCTGGAGGTCGCCACATATTACGGTCTCGGCAAGCCCGTCGCCGGAAATCTGGTCATTCAAATCCCGGAATACCCCAGAGTTGAGGACTGCTGGTATGAACCCGACACATTTGTGGTGCAGACATCGTTCACAAACGGCTTGGGCACGGTGCTTCACGACTGCGTCGCCACGATTGACCTTCCCGATGGGCTCTCTCTTGCGCCCGGATACGACGCAACAAGGTCCCTTTCGCCGTCAACCCTTGCCAGCGGCGGAACAGGAAACACCGGCTGGGAGGTGGTCATCAATCACGCACCCGCCGAGGACGAATCCATCTGCGTGTATGTGACCTCGCCCTCTTATGACACCGTGTTCATCAAATGCGAGCCCTTCTCCCTGCCGGAGATTATACCGCCCACAGCCGAGATTGCCGAACCCCTGCCGATGACAGTCTCCGCCTGCCCGGAACAGCAACTTGTCCTCAATGTCAATTTCCCAAACGGATACAACAACCTGCAGTTTATGGTTGACGGCGAGGTGGTTGACCCATCCGAAATCTCGCTGGTTGACGACACGCTTCTGGTCTATACCCCCACAGAGCCGTGGGAAAACGGCACCCATACTTTCGGGCTTGTGCATATGGATGATGCCCTCGGCTGCGAACTGGATTCGGTTCTCGGCTCCTTTGAGGTTGATGTTGCGCCGCCGGTGGTGTCCGATGAATCCCCGGCGGATGGGGAAATTCTTGGGACGCCCGATTTCGGCACCATCACCGTGGACATCGTGGACAACGAGCGCTCGGTTGACCCGGCGTCAATTGTCTTTGCGGTCAACGGCGATACATTTATGGTGGACGACAGCATCCTCACCTACGATGGCACCACGCTGACC
>CAZCGK010000067.1:0-1534 GCA_964498245.1 uncultured archaeon
CTCCTGCGCCGGTTGGGGAGCGAGAACCGCCTGGCCAGCGAATTCTACATCCCGCGTCCGGTGGTCCGGTTCATCGTAGAGTTCGTGGATCCCAAGATTGGCGAGACCGTCTACGACCCCGCGTGTGGTACCTGCGGCTTCCTTGCCCAGGCCTACCTCCACATGAGGAAACACGAACGCACCATTGAGGACCACCGGACCCTACAGGAACGCACCTTCTACGGCCAGGAGAAAAAGCCCCTGCCCGCGCTCCTGGGCCTCATGAACATGGTGCTCCACGGCGTCACCACGCCCCACATCGCACGCAAGAACACGCTGGAGGAAAACATCCGCCAGGTCACCGAGCGGTACGATGTGATCATGACCAATCCCCCCTTCGGGGGAAAAGAGGGGCGCCACATCCAGCAGAACTTCCCCATCAAATCCCAGGCCACGGAGCTCCTCTTCCTGCAACACATCATGAAGAAGCTCAAGCCCCGGGACGGCGCCCGTTGTGGGATGGTAGTGCCGGAGGGGACCCTGTTCCGCGGCGGGGCCTTCGCCGCCGTCAAGCGGGATCTCTTGGAGGAGTTCAACCTGCACACCATCGTGAGCCTCCCGCCTGGTACCTTCGCCCCCTACTCCGACGTGAAGACCGCCCTCATCTTCTTCGAGCGGCCTGGGCCTACTAAAGAGATCTGGTACTACGAACTCCCCCTGCCTGAGGGCCTGAAGAAGTTCAGCAAGGGGAGCCCCATCCAGGACGAGCACTTCGCCGAGGCGCGGAAACTCTGGCGGGCCTGGGACGCCTACCGCAAGGGGAAGGGCCCGCGCGAGGCCTGCCTCTCGGAACACTCCTGGATCGTGTCGGCGGAGGAGATCAAGCAAAAGGGCTACGACCTCACCGCCCGCAACCCCAATCGTCCCGAGGGTGAAGAGCTCCCATCCCCGGCCGAGATCGTGGCCGGGCTCCTGGAGAAGGAGCGGGAGATCCTCAGCATCGTGGAGGAGCTCAATGAGCTATTGGCGAATCGAGGAGGAAACGCTGATGCCAAAAGCTTTGGATAAGCAGGCGGTGCTCTATTGGCTCTCCGGTCAGAGAGCCGCAGCGGAGCGCATTGAGACTGAGCGAGCCGCGTTCCTTGCCTTTCTATCCCCTGAACGTTCCCTCCAGATCTACCTCGAGCTCTGGAGCCTGTGCGGGGGAAAGTGCTCGAAAACTCCGTCGCCTCTACTTTTAGCTATGCGCCGGGCCCTATCGCACATGGAGGGCGGGAAGAAATGAACCTCCTGCGAGCGGCAGCGGAGATCGCCAGGTTTCTGGAGGACCAAGGGATTCCCTATTTCATCATCGGGGGCTTGGCGCTCCAGCACTGGGGGGAACCGCGCCTGACCAGGGACGTGGACATCACAGTGCTTGTGACCTATGAGAAGCTGGAATCCTTTGTAGATGCGGTGCTTTCACAATTCAGCCCTCGCATCCCGGACGCCCGGGAGTTTGCCCTGCGACACAGGGTCCTGCTTGTCCGAGCGCGGAATGGCGTACCGATCGATA
>CAZCGK010000068.1:0-1530 GCA_964498245.1 uncultured archaeon
CTTCAGATAAGTTTGTTGCTGAAAGATTTGTTGAGGCCATTGTAAAAGGAATTGCTATTTTGCTTTGTGATAATGGCTATTTCAATGACATAGCAAAGGATGAGCTTCTCAAAGGTAATCAGCTGGAATTGGCTGTTAATACTTATCTAAATCATTTCCTCAGCAAATTGAGATCCTCATTCTGGGAGGGAATTAGGATCTTTCATGAAAAAAGGAGAAGGATCTATGGCTGGAAGTAAAAATTCAAAGTCAAAAGAAAGTAAAAAAATCTGCAGGAATTTTTTACTCTTATATAGGATCCTCAGAAGGATCCAAAAGGGAATGTATCCTTCTCAAATTGCCAGGCAAATGAGAATCTCAAAACAGCTAGTTTCCTACTATCTAAAGAAGGCTGAAAAGCTAAATTTTGTAAAAGAAGAATTCAGATCCAGCTTTAAATACTATGTTCTTACTGAAGAAGGAAAACAATGGCTCCTAGAAGTCAAAAAATCCTCACTACCTGTGAAAGAAAAATCTACTAGGCTTCACAACCTGGCCATAAAATTCCCAATTATCAAAGATAATCCTGAAGCAAAATTTGAGAGAGAAACTCCTATAAACAACTGGGTTAAGCAATATTCTGTTGTAACATTCCCAATCGGAATAACCATTGAGAAAACAACCAAATCCATCATAGTTTACTTCCATCAGTTTGAAACTAAGAAACCAATGTTCCTGGATGAATTCTATTCCTGGGTTTTGAGAGGAATCTACTATGTTTATTATTACTTGATGAAGGAAAAGGGAATCCAGATAGATATCTTCCAGGGAGAAATAATAAGAGAACATATTGCGAATGAATCTCCTGAGTTTAATGATAGGATAAGCAAAAGAAGAACTGTTGAAATTTCTCTAGGAAGAAAAGCAAAAGCAATTTTCCCAGCTCAATTCATAGCTAAGGCCTGGATTGATAGATCTTTGGGAAATGTAGAAATTGAAACCAATGATATGATCTATGAAGAGAAACTCCTCCTAATGCCAGAATTAGTTTATGAATTTTCAAAGAAGTTTCTCCCTGCAATTGAGCTATTAGCTCAACAGATCAATTTGCACTTAGAAGTTCAACATCAGCAATTAGAAGCAATTAAGGAATTGAGGAAGGAAATTTCCTCCCTTTCTCTTTTAATCAAATCTCTCATCGGGGATGGGAAAAATGAAGAGAAATAGTTATCCATCTGGCAAAGGCCTAGATCTTCAGGTCCTGGATAACATTGGAATTTGGATTAATGGAAACTCTGAAGAGGCATGGGAAGATACTCTAGAGAGCTTAATTTCAGAAAAAACATGGGAGATCCAGGAAGAGATTGGAAAACTGGAAGCCGAAATTTCCAGGTATCACACAAAGAAGGTTAAAGGAAAGATCTACTGGTATAAGGTTGAGAATGGAAAGTGGAAATACATAGGAAAGGAGGATCCAACAAAGGAGTTAAGAAAAAAGGTTGAGAAATTAAAGCAAAGATTGAATTCTGTAAGTAAGGAAATAAGGAGTTG
>CAZCGK010000069.1:0-1529 GCA_964498245.1 uncultured archaeon
CTTCCAGCCATAGAGTTGGGTCTGTGTTTCCGTTTGCCTGCGAACCAGAATTGTTATAATAGGAAACATTTACTGTAATTGTGATATTGTTTATTTGTTCGTAAAGGTCTGAGATTACGTCTTCATAGGTTACAGGTGTTTTGTTTGCGTCTTGGTCTGGTTCAGAAACTTCACATATTATTCTGAAATCATCAAAAGCGTGCCATTCATGATTATCATATGTAAATGTCGGCTTACCGCTCAACTTAACTTTAAACTGATTATTAAATGTTATAGTTCCAGACAGCGACCAACACTTATGATGCCAATTCTCATCATCATTTCCGCTCCCATAACTTGAATAAATCTCTGTCCACGAAGAACCTCCATCATCTGAGACATAAATATGCAGATGTTCGTCTGCATCGTCCAGACCATTACCCAAATTAATCCATGTATCTATATATGCTTCATCACAACCACTTAAATCTTCTCCTTGAATTAAGTAATCTGTTATGCTATCCAAATCCCATGCCATAAACCAGTATGTCCCGTCTTGTGCAGAGGCAGGTCCATGTTTTGTTGATGTGGATTGAACATAACCATCACCATAATCACAGGTATCCCACGGGCAGTCTGCTGGGCAGTTCGTGTCATGTGTCCAATCCTCCGCTCCGTCATAGAACAGTGTCCTATTTCCACTTGCCATTCCGCTGAAACTCTGCTCTCCTGATTCTTTGTCCCCAGAATTTGATGTTTTTGTCCAATTTGCTCCGTTATACCAAGAGAAAATGAAACCCGAAAGGTTAAGGTCATCTTCCCATCTTATGCTGTGCTCTATCCACCTGCCTGCCTCTGTTCCATTTGTGGAATTGTCATACCATGTGGGTGGTGTAGAGGTGTAGGGAAGGTAATCATAGGCTATAGAAGTTTCGTTGGAGAGATTATAGGGTGAATCACAGATGCCGTTGCCGTCTTGGTCTGTGCAGGTGTCTGAAAAGCCTGTTCCTGAGGGGTTTGCCCAGTAGTTTCCTCCTATGCAGGGGCCTCCGATTATGTTGGTTTGGCCTGAGCAGTCGAGGCTGGTATTGAAGTAGTTTTCTCCAGAGATGCCTGGTTCTATAATAAGGTTCTGGGTGTTGTTGAGGAAGTTGTTGTAGATAAGGTTGTATTCCGAGTCTGAAGCACCGAATTCGTCAAGGTATATGCCTGCGAGGGTGTTGTTGGTTATTGTGGAGGAGGTCACGGTATTGTTGTCCGAGTCGCTATAAATGCTGATTCCGTATTTAGAGTTGTGGGAAGAGATTATGGAGGTGAGGGTGTTGGAGTTGCTGAAGAAGAAGTAAATTCCGTAATAATTGTTGTAATTAGATGTGATATTTTGGAGGGTGTTGTTATCACTAGAGTAGAGGAAGATTCCATAATAGTTGTTGTAACTTGCTGTGATGTTTTGAAGGGTGTTGTTATGTGACCCAAGAATGTATATACCCTCGTAATTGTATGAGGAGTTTATGTTGTAAATTTTGGAGTCGTTTGTGTAGAAGAGGTAG
>CAZCGK010000070.1:0-1521 GCA_964498245.1 uncultured archaeon
GGGGATCCAGACTCTACGCTGAGGCTAGGAGGATATTCTGGGAGTCATACTGGAGGCTTCTGGGCAGGTACAGGCGTGGGAGACCGTTCTTCGAGGTGTACGAAGTTGTTGAGGGGGAGCTGAGACCCGTTAGGGACAGGCAGAGGTGGATCCTCGAAAACATCGTTGTTGCGGCCATGGCTCACGACATAGTACCGCCTGAGGCTAAGGCATACACGTACAAGGTCTACAGGAGGATCTACGGCCCGCCAGTCGCTAGGTAGTGATTTAACAAAACACTTTATAGTTAATACCGCAGGAAGTATCTCGGGTGCAGGAAGTGCCTGACGTAGACAGGATACTTGAGTTAAGTGACAAGCTCTCAATGATGTTCAGCACGCTGATGTCGATGGTTCTGATAGTGCAGATGATAGGTGACCTCCTAGGAATAAACATCTTTGAGGCAGTGAAGATAGCGATCTCCAGACCTTGGGTCATACCTACTGAGTGGATAGTGCAGTACTACCCGCTCTGGTACGCAATGCAGTTCGTCCTTCTAGTCCTGATAATCTCGGATCAGGTCTACACCATGAGGTACATGCAGGCAAGGAAGGCACCTCCGCCACCAACTTACGAGCGGTGGATGAGTCTAGCGATATTCATAGTGAGCTTCTGGCTGGCGATAATACTGAGGTACGCTACATTCACCCTGATAACTGTCTTCGCAGCGATAAGCTTTAGTTACACGATGTTCATCAGGAGAGGGTAGTGCGGAATGTATCAGTTGCCGGAGTCGGTGTGGGAGCTACTGACTCAGATGGCTTACTTCTTTCCTTGGTACGTAGCCTTAGTTCTGGTTCCAGCAGCAGTGAGGGTGGTGATCGAGAGGGCAGCAGGAATACGTGTCGAGGAGTTCATGGACTCCGTGCTGGACGTTGGCGTGACCTACGAGTCAGCGTTCAAGGACATTACGCTGGTTGTCCTCTACTTTCCTCTATTCGAGGAGCTAGTGTTCAGGGGGTTACCGTACCTCCTCTTCGGCACACTAGGCATCGTGGTCGGGTCAGCGGTGTGGGTGGTCATGCACCCTGCGTGGCAACTCCAGTACGTGAGGTCGTTGCCCCTCAGGAAGAAGGTGCTCTTCACAGCAACATCCACGGTCTTCTATGCATGCACAGCAACGTTCTACTCAATGATGTGGGTTGCCGGTGCCGGTCTAGCGGCAATACTGTACCACATAGCCCACAACGGGTGGCTCACCCTAGCCGACCTCCTCAAGGAGGTTGAGTTGCCGACTCCTTGGAAGAAGTACAGGTTCGTGCGGCCGGCAGTAGCTGGTGTGAGGAAGAGGAAGGTAGTGAAGAAGGAGAGGAAGGAGGAGCGGGAGGAGAAGGAGGAAGAATTAAGTAAGATGAAGTTCGTTGTGAGGAAGCCAACGAAGACCCTCTCTCAGGAGGTCGAGGAAGCGAAGAAATATATTTTTGTTAGGAGGAAAAATAAAATGTGAGGGACTCTGAATGGCTGAGGAGGTCGCACCCAAGA
>CAZCGK010000071.1:0-1505 GCA_964498245.1 uncultured archaeon
AGTGCGCCGGCATAGCGGTGGTCACCAACCGCGCCGGCGCCCACTCAAACCATCAAGAGGTCATTATCAGCGCCCGAAAGGCGTCCGGGCAACTTGCCAAACTCATTGAATCGTTTTTAGAATCTATCTCCAAATAGAATTATCTAAACCGATATGCCACACCGAGGTGGACCTCAAAAATATCGTAATTTTCTCTAATAGTGTTGCCGGAAGAGGTTGTGTATCTCTGGTCCCAATTCGTCTGAAATCCGGAGATTTCTATCAGGAAATTTTTGTCCGCCAAAAAAGCGAGACCGCCGGTGAACATCTGCCTTGTTTTATCATATTCGTAAGGTTTATATGCGAGAGGTTCAAATCTATAGCCAAATCTGATGCGTGTTGGCAGGAATTTTATAGGGACAGTGAATTCCAATCCACCGCCAACCGAAAGAACCGCACGGTAGGAGTCCGGAATATAGGGATTTTCGTCCACTAAATATGCCGGTCCATAATATCTTGTTCCCCGCCAGTCGGAATAGAGGACATCGGCGGCAAGATTGACATAGGGCGACTTGAACGCCACTCCCGTGCCGAACTGAAACGGCAAAAGCAGTTCTATATCCTCATCGTATTGATAGTCCTCAATCACATCTGTGTAGCCGTCCTTTTTCTCAACATAGGTTTTCGCAAGATACTCCTGCTTTATTTTGATATAGGATGGGAATTTTACCAAAAGTCCCCAGGAAAAATACTTGTTCGGCATAACGGCGACACCAAATCTGCCGGTAACTCCGGATATATCATTAGTTATATCGTCGGAGAAAACGGAATCAGCCACCAGAGAATCCTCAAAACCCCAGATAGTTGCGTCCCAGGTATAATTTTCTGCGCCGACAAGAGCCTCAATAGTAGCGCCAACCGATACATACTTTGACACCTGCCCACCTATGCCGAAATAGTATGAACCAATACCGCCGTCGTTGGTTTCCAGAGCCTTTATTGAATCCCCCGCAGAGCGCTGACCGAAAAAGTATGCAGATTTGTCAAAGGACTGATAGCGGTAGTATCCAAAAGCCATTGCCATTCCGCCTCGTTTGGCTTTGGCGGAAAGGACCAAACTCAAATCGTTGAGTTTGACCGCGCTGAAATATTCCGTCCTATCAGGTCCATTGTTGATGGAGGCGATATCACTGCCGTCTCTACTAGAAATAGCGCCGGAGACTTCGTTAGCATACATATGTCCCAACAGTGCCGGATTATAATATGCCGCGGAGTAATCCTGTGCCAGGGCGATGTGCGCCCCGCCCATTGCAACTGCCCTCATACCCACGGGCACAAAATTGTCTGTGTAGGGGATTTCGTCCGCAACCTGCCCGAATAAAAGCCCCACCACGACCATCGTGCTTACTAATAGAATCCCTCTCATCTTTTCCCTCCTTTTTATAACTTATCTATGCCGACAAACTTTTATAGTCCTCTTTTCTTTTTAGGCTTTTCGGGTGGAAGCACCTCCGTGGAATCCTGGT